>JAQBBE010000297.1:0-4163 GCA_032126435.1 Desulfobacterales bacterium
GATATCGATTCTAACGGGTCTAAAATCCGAGTCAATTTTACGCTTTTAAAATTCAGCCTCCAATACTATTCGAACCGACGTTCAAATTGCTGTTCGATAACCTCCGTACCCCACTGCATGCCACTGAGTTGTTCTACAAGTTTGAAACCATGCTTCTCGTAGAGACGTCTCGCAGGGCTCAGCCCCTCAAAAGTCCAGAGGTAAATTCTTTTGTAGCCTTTGTTACGGCAAAAGTCCATGGCCGAATGGATCAGCCGATTGCCGATACCTTTCCCGCGCAGCGCATCGGACACGATGAACCACCGGAGATGTGCACCCTTGTCTGCGTTGTGAATCCCGTCGATGGTAATGGATCCTTCGATCCGGCCTTCCAATGAAGCCGTCCAGAAGCCATCTCGATTTTTGTCATATCTTCCGATGAATTCTCCAAGTTCGGCGGCCACCTTTGATTCGAAGAAGTGTCCGAATCCCCAATACGCGTTGTAGTAGGTGCCGTGAAGTTCAACTACGCGGCCAATCGCTCCGGGGATGTAGCCTTCTGTTACATTGATGTCTGGCATATGAACTCCGATTTTGTTTTTTGGATTGGAATATAACAAAACTTGCCCAAAGGGTAAATTTTTGAGAAATAATTAATAAATCTTGTGGGACAAAATGTAACCGGAGCATTTTATGTTGTGTTATAGATAATGCACGGTTTTTTAATAATAAATAAAATCTTCTCAAAAATTTTTATGAACTATCCGGGTTAGCCTTCAATAATGTGTTTCTTGTATTGTTTATATAGGAAAGAAAATGTAAAAATCGCAAACAAGATCGACGTAATCAGCGCAAGTACAGCAATAATACCTGAAAATTTTTTCCCGAAAACAATAACGAGTAAGGTTCCGTAAACAAACTGGAACAGCATCCAATATAGGCGAAGGAAAACCGGAAAAAGAATCGGAGAGAAACACCAAAACACGATTTTTAAATTTCTCTTATTCCGTTCGGTTTCATTTTGCATCTTCAACGGGTACATCCCCGGCGGCAGCACGAGTTATCTCGGCCATGCGTTCGGGTTGGATGGAAGACTGAATTGAATTCCCGGGGAATATTTTCCTGATATCTTGCTGCTGAACTCATTTATTGTAATGGTTTTTTCTGCATTGGCGGAAACTGGGCCATGATTTTATCAACTGTTTCGTTTACGTTTCGGGTTGTTTTTTCGGGGTCAGATTGCAGATATACGTGACGGGTCCCGGTTCCCCGCCAAAACAGATCGCCGCTCTTGGCATCAATGATATCGATTATCAGCATGCCTTCATCATATTCACTGATATCGCTGCCGGTTCCGATGCCGATTCCGCCAAAGTGCCCGTATGAGCCGAGGCCGAATCCGACGCCTGTTCGGAGGCTGTCCGATTCAATTTTTCTATGAATCACGAACTGATAAGCGACATAAAAATCGGGCGCACCATTAGAAGCCTTAAGATAGTTTTTTCCCATAAGAGACCGGTCTACTGCCGTACGAATGCGCGTATCGATCAATGGATTATCCACCCTTGGATCGCCCATTTTTTCCTGTATTTTCGATTGCCAATTGTAAGTTCTCAAATGCGAAAAAGTTTTAGCCGGATCGTAATCCTGGCCGACTTGTACGGTGGAACATCCAAAAAATATGGATACTGACAAGAGTATTAACATAAGGAGCCATCTATAGGTTTGCATCGTATTCTCCTTTACCGCGACTATGTGGCTTCTTTTTTGGGGCTGCCAAACAATCATAATTTTCATAATAGAGTTTCCTTGTGATTTTTTCACGTTTAATCGGTTGTGTAAATTCCCTGCACGAATTCCAAAAACCATGGCGGCTTTTGGACGATGATGTAAATGGCGATCAGGCCGATAATCGGTATGGGGATTACCACATCAACAATTCCAAGAAGGATTAAAGTTAAGATGGATTTTATTTTAATGTCCATAAGTTTGGGATTTCCATATCATTAAAAAGGTTTAAAAAAAAAGTTAAAAATCGAATTTTTTCGCAAGCAAAGAATATCGAAAATCACAATGTTCAGCCCCTTCCATTATGGTTTTTGTTCTTTTTAACTCGATCTGTGGATTAAATCCTTCGATAAATGAAAAATCTCTGCTGCACGAAAGAATGAATCCGATATCTTTTATACCCATTTTTTCATACATCTGTGCATATTCACAGTGCGTAACATCAAAGAATAGCGCGGTTTCATTTTCTTTGAGCATCTCCAGGGTCAATGCATTATCTTTAGCCCAAACTTCTTTTACGATTTTAGACAGTTCGGCTATCGTGTTTCCCGAATATTCCTGTGCCGATTTTTTCCCGGACGCTGCTGCATCTTGGCTGATGACGGTCTTGGCGATTTCTATGGCTTTTTCATAACCGATCTCTCGAGCAAAACCGTAAATGAGCGAAGAAACAATCGGCGCTTGTATTTCCCGGCACTTCCGATGCGTTATTTTCATTTCAGATCGACCCCCTTTTATGATCAGCCGTTGAAGCCCTTCAGCCAATCAAGGGCGTGGTTTTTGTCCCGGCAATCAAAGTGTCTTATTTCTGCCCGGACAAAATGCCCGGCAACTCGCGGCAAAATCGACAAAAAACCACTGTCGGTTACCGCTGCAACTCTCTCGATGCGCAAAGGATTTGGCTTTCTGACCATTGTTATTTGAGCGCCTCGAGTGCTTCTTTGGCGGCTTCTATCACCTCAACGGGATACGGACCGTTCAAGAGCGTTTCTATCTTTGGGATGACTCCTTTATCCCCGGCGTTGCCCAAAAGGTAGAGGATGTCTCCTTTGACCGTATCTTCTGCCCGGGGAAAACAATCCCATAAAAATGGAATGGAATGGCCGGCCAGTTCATGGTTTTCCTCGGCAATGGTTTCAAACGCTACCATGGCAGCCAGGCGAACCGGCCATTTTTTATGAACCAGGAGGTCCATGAAGGCCGGGAAGATTTTTCCACTATCGAGCATCATGTTGGCAACCTCCACAGCGCCGCCTTCTTCAAACATGGCTTGCAACGATGACGCACTGAGCTGAGAGGGATCCCGATTCAATATCATATCGACCACTTCTTCGATCTGGATCGATCCGGTCCAGCGAAATTGATCTTCGAGTAAAACAGTGGGTGCGGAATGAATCGTGTCGGATGCCGCTATTTCAGGAAAGAGCGCACCATCGATGATGATCAATTTTATTGATTCATTTGCCTTGGCAAGAGGGAGAAATTGCACGACCGTTCTCGGGCAAAACGGACAATGGGGCATAATATAGATTTTCAGCCGAGCAGGCATCTGGATATCAAAAAGCTTTTTCTGAACCGATACATGCATATTTTGGATAGGGTTGTCACGGTTGGTCAAAACACTCAGAAAAGGTTCGAGCGCCTTGCCCACGGGAATCGCCTGGTATCGAACGTTGCCGACCTGGATTGCAGGGGGGGTCGATTCTTCGCCTTTTTCCGGTTTGATTTTGACATTCGGGGCGATGCGCGTCAGATGGTCGCAGAAACCCCGAAATGTTTCGCTGCGTTCATCCTCGGTCAAGATCAGATCGATGAATATATCATCATCAAGTTCTTGGGCCCATCGGGTTATTTTCTTTGCGTCTTCTTTTGGAATCATCTGTGTATCCTGGGGCACGCTCGGCGTGTTGAAAATACAGTTAGCGAACAAGGCTGGATAGAAAACGTCTGGTTATCTCATTTTCCACCCATTTCATATCATTTTTGGTCTTTCCCTTCCGGTAAATACGGGTGATCGATTCTGCATAAGATTTAGCGGTATGATACCCTTCGGCCACGGCGTGCTCTATAATGAGCCAGTCATATGTGTGTGTAAATTCTTGAAACGCCGTAATTATTTGAGGAAATATTTCTTTTGAAAAACTTTCGAGGAACGCAACATAAAATGCCAGAGACGCTGTTTTCCGCTCTCTGGTTATGTATCGAAGTGTTCCGTATTCGTTGGTGTCTGCAAGAAGGTCCTTAACGGTTCGGGCAAACAGTTCGATGGGTGTGTGAGGGAACGCCGCAACAATTTCACGCCATAGGTGACGATCAAAAACAGTATCCTGAATTTCACCCAGTTCATGGTAGATGTATTTGTCTGTTTCATCCACCGCAATTCTTGCCAAAATACG
>JAQBBE010000298.1:0-2912 GCA_032126435.1 Desulfobacterales bacterium
AAATGGACCTAACATAGCAACGAATTAAGAGCGGTGGTACGGATCGTTTTTGTGGATTTAAAGACACTCATGCCAATTCCGATATGATATAGATATGTACTTATCTCATTATAATCTGATTAGAAAGCCATTTCAGTTAACTACAGATCCAAGATTTCTTTGGCTTGGCGAGAAGCACAAGGAAGCCTTGGCAACTTTAAAGTATGGTGTCGTCGATCAGAAGGGATTTCTGCTTGTTACCGGAGACGTAGGTACTGGTAAAACAACATTGATTAATGCATTATTAGAGAGTCTCGAAGACGATACGTATGTTGCAAATATAACCAATCCCTCGTTAGATCTCATCGATTTCTTTAATTTTATTGCAATATCGTTCAATATTCACAAAAAATT
This sequence comes from Desulfobacterales bacterium, assembly GCA_032126435.1. Classification (GTDB taxonomy): domain Bacteria; phylum Desulfobacterota; class Desulfobacteria; order Desulfobacterales; family UBA11574; genus JAAXQD01. Next base: position 394 of record JAQBBE010000298.1, read on the forward strand.
TGACAACAAAGTAGATTTTATTGTTCATTTCAGCCGTTTTTTAAAGAAAGTATATTCGGAGAAAAAAAATGTTCTGCTCATTATCGATGAAGCTCATAGTTTGTCAAAAGAACTTCTTGAAAATATTCGGCTGTTGTCAAATATAGAGCTTCCAGAGGAAAAACTAATCAACATATTCTTTGTGGGTCAAAACGAAATAAATCAAACCTTGGCGTCACAAGAATGCCGTGCCCTTCGGCAAAGAATCATGCTGACTTACCAAATCAAGCCGTTGTCAGAAGTTGAAACGTTTGAATACATTAAACGCCGATTGAAAGTTGCAGGGACCGAGGTAAAACTCTTCAGTCGAAAAGCAATCCAAGAAGTATATAATTTTTCTCATGGCTATCCTCGACTCATAAACACAATTTGTGACCATTCTCTTTTAACCGGTTATGCGCGTGATTTGAAGAAGATTCCATCGGCGGTCATCAAGGAATGCGCTCAAGAGCTCAGTCTTCCCGGTGAAACCCTAAAAAACATACGTTCAAGATTCTCTGAGCAGCATTACAGCGAGGGTTTGTCTCAATTTGTGAGGGAGCCTTATGGAAATGAGATCGGTATGGAGATGGGGACTTCCAAAGAAGTTGAGACCCCGGTTGTCGCTTTATCTCAAACAAAAAGTGGCAAAAAAAATAAGGAATTAGAGGAACAAGTCAAGGGCAACGGTGCCAAAGGTTCCAAAAAGTTTGCTGCGATACGTACGATAGAAAGACCATTTCTCTGGGGCTTGGCCGTGACCGTGACGGTCATCTTCATGCTCTTAACGGTTCTATCTAATAAAGTGATATCCTCAAAAAAAGATCGACAGAAACCAGCAACTCCCGTACTCGCCGCCCCTTCATCATCTTCGAGTGAAACAGGAAATCATTTTATCCCATCGACCTTCCTTAATAGGGGCAGAACAGCAACAGGCAATCCCATAAAGGATACAACCGGCAGTGAATCGAAGACGCTGAAACAAACTGCGCTGGTGCTCGCCAAAAAGGAACTAAACAACAAGAATTACGTTCGAGCAGTGGAATCGTTTGAAGATATCATCGCCCGAAATCCGGTTAATATGACAGAAGTTAAAGCGTATTATTCACAGGCCTTGCGAGGGCAGGCCGGTAAGCACATGGGCAAAAGTTCCGATAAGGCTGAAATATTACTCCGGAAAGCAGTTGATGCTGATCCTCAAAACGTCGAGGCACATTTTGATTTGGGAAAGCTCTATACCCGATCGAAAGACTACGAAAAAGCCATCAATGCTTACCAAAAGGCAGCAGCCCTCAACTACCGCACTCCGGACGCCTTTTTTAATCTCGGCTTTATCTATGCGGCAAAAGAGGATTATATGAATGCTGAAAAAATGTTCCTTCTCGTCGCAGAGTCGAGGCCAAAATATCTCGACAAGGCCCTTTTCAACCTTGCGGTGGTCCAACAAAAACAAGGAAGAAGAAAACAATGCATTGAGAATCTTGAAAAAGCCCTGATGGTCAACCCGAATAATCAACGGGTACGAACGTATCTTAACCACATTAAGAGCAACTCAGAAGGGGTGTAGTAATGTCTACTGTGTGCCGGACAATGGCTCGGAGTTTACTGGCTCTATTCTTGATTTGTGTGTTAAACTGCAGTACTTCCCAAAAAAGGCACTCCCAGCCAAAACATAAAGAGCTTCCTGTTCCGGTGAAGGTTGAGCCTGAAACAGCGGCTGCCGTGCCGGAGACGCCTGCTCCGATGAAGGTCAAGCTAAAAACGTCCGCCGTAGGGCCGGAGACGCCTTCGGAGCTTGAGCCTCCATCACCGACCCCGGAACCCCGCATCTATATACACAGGGTACGCTGGCCAGGGGAAACGCTTTCCATCATTGCACAATGGTACACCGGCTCCTTGAAAAATTGGAAGACCCTATCCAACGCAAACCCCACACTCGATCTTAACCGAATTGTTATCGGCGCTAATATCTTTATCCCTGAAGACCTATTGAAATCTCACAAACCCATGCCGTTTTCCTTTCTCTCCTCCTCAGTTCCCAAGAAACGTGTCCAGGCCTTAACTTCCAAAAATCCATCGACAGCATCCGGTGCACCGGAGCTGTTCGGGCCTATAGAAACCGATCAGGCATCCATAGAATCCGGTCTGGTCGAACTGTTTGGTCCCATAGAAAATGAACAGGCATCAATAGATCCCGAAGCGACAGAGCTATTCAAGCCCCCAGAGTAGATCAGAATGTGGCCTTGGGGTGATTCAAGACTCTAATTGAGCGAAAGCTGAGGGTGTCCCCCCCTGTGAAATAGGCTTCGCCCCGATGAATTAGGCGTTGCCCCAGAGGAATAGGCTTCGCATTCCACGGGGTAAACATTTCATTGGGCAAGCATTTCACCGGACAGGCGGATTCAACGATAACGGGAACTTCGTTTCACAAGGACACGGCCACAAGTGTGAAGTTGTCGTCCGCTGTCCTTTTGGGCGCACACGCCATTTCTCTTGACAAT
>JAQBBE010000299.1:0-3856 GCA_032126435.1 Desulfobacterales bacterium
AATAAAAGCATTTCTTTATGAATTTTGCCGTTGGTTGCCAGAATCTCCTTTTTATCAATAGCATATGGTTTGTTTGAAAAATCCGTCACAACCGCTCCTGCTTCTCTGGCTATCAGCTCTCCTGCCGCCGTATCCCATGGTTTTAAGTTCTGCTCCCAGAATCCATCAAACCGTCCGCAGGCCAAAAAGCAAAGGTCAATCGCCGCCGAACCGAGCCTTCGCACTCCCTGGGAGGCTTTCAGGCAGTTCGAAAAACGCGTCAGCAAGGGATCAAAGACGTCTTTAAAGTTATAAGGGAAACCGGTGACCAGCAAACTTTCAGAAACCGACGGAGAATTCGAGACCCTAATCTGACGACCATTTAGTGATGCCCCTTTTCCTTTTACCGCGGTAAAAAGCTCTCTGGTCTCCGGGTTCAAAACAACGCCGAAAACTGTCTGATCGTTTAAAGAAAAGGCGATGGAAACCGAGAAAATACCGAGCTGATGTGAAAAGTTCGTCGTGCCATCTAAAGGGTCGATAATCCACTTATGGCCGAATTCACCTCTGTTCAACCCGCTTTCTTCAGCCAGAATCGTATGATTAGGGAATGCTTTTTGAATGGTGTCAATGATAACTTTCTCAGATCCGGTATCGGCCTCTGTTACAAGATCAATGTCCCCTTTTTTATCGATTCTGGATATCCTGCCGTAGTGGGATAGAAGGACCCTTCCGGCTTTATAAGCAGCGTCGATACCGACTCTTTTTATCAATTCCAGATCCATTAGGAAACCACATTTATATTTATTTTTTTCTCAATGTCAACCACAAATTATTTGCGATGCAAGATTATTGAACTGCAACAGCTCGCCCAGTTGAATTTCGGGGATTCAAAAGGGCAAGCGCATTCCCTGAAAGCTTGTCGAAGATCCCGTTAAGCGGGGTTGGATTGTAGTGGAAATCCCGCTTTGCGGTGCTGCAGGGAGCTTCAATTCGTAAAAAGTCTCAGGTTCAATTTTGTGCTGCCGTGCGATCTTTCAGATGATCTATCGAAGTTTTCATCTTTTGGATGAGCGGCATTAATGTCGATTTGTCTTTGGCTGAGATCGCTATTCCGCCAAGACTCCTACTCAGGGATTCAACCGTGGTTTTATCGATGAGATCCTTTTTGTTCAGAACACGAATTAGGGGAATACCATCTAAATTAAGATCGGTAAGTATTTTTTCAACAGATTTAATCTGGTCTTTAAAACGAGGATTGCTGATGTCTATCACATGCAGAAGCAGATCCGCGCTTTCAAGTTCTTCAAGGGTTGCGCGAAAGGCAACCATAAGGTCTTTTGGAAGATTTTTTATAAACCCCACCGTATCCGTAATTATGACTTCAATATCCTTCGGAAACTTAAGACGTCTGCTCGAAGGATCTAACGTTGCAAACAGCCGGCTCTCTGCCCGTACACGACTCTTTGTAAGTGTGTTGAGTAGAGTGGATTTCCCGGCATTCGTATAGCCGATAATGGAGATAACAGTTAGGTCTCTTTTTTTACGCTTAGACTTCTGCTGCTTCCGCTGTTTCCGTACCAGCAACAGTTCAATTTCCACCCGCCTGATTCGGTCACGAACACGCCTTCGATTGATCTCCAGTTTGGTTTCTCCCGGTCCGCGGCCCCCGATACCGCCGGTTAGACGCGACATGGCCGTATTTCTGGTGACGAGACGTGGAAGCAGATATTTAAGTTGTGCAAGCTCGACCTGAAGCTTTCCCTCCCTTGTTTGGGCGCGTTGAGCAAAAATATCGAGTATCAACTGGGTCCGATCGATGACCTTTAGATCGATCTGATCAGTAATCGACCTTATTTGTGAAGGGTTTAGTTCCTGATCGAAGATGATCAACGTTACCCCCTTTTGAAGTGCCATAATGATCAAATCTTGGAGCTTGCCAGGGCCCAAAAGGAATTTCGGATTTATTTTGGGGCGTTGTTGAAGCATTTTCCCGGCGATTTCGATATCACTGGATAAAGCCAGTTCTTCCAGCTCTTCCAAGGAATCCATCGCCGTTTTTCTGGAGGACGTGGTAACACTGACAAGGAGCGCCCGTTCTTTTTCCGTATTTGCTTCATACGAAGACGTTAAATGTGCCAGTTCCGCCTCAAGGGACTGGATTAAATCGAGGCATCCGATATCAAGTTCATTGGGATTTAAAGGCTTTAGAAGCTGGAACGGTCTTCCATATGAACTTGTCGGCAAGATATATCCCACATGAACCTTATGAAGATAGCCGGTCTTTGTTATCGTTATTGCGGCCATAATGTCGAGCCTCAAAAGGGCAAGGTCGGTGAGGTCGTCTTTTGTTAATGGTTCATTGTTAAGGTGGGTATGTATGCATCTTAACCCTTTTAGGCGGCCCGGATCTGTACGGTATTCGCTGGTGTCCGGAATCACGATTCTCTGATGATCTCCCACAATAACGTAGGCGATCTTTCCCTGACGGTTAATCAGAAGGCCGATCTGACGGCGCATATCACAGGAGAACCTGCTGATATCGCGAGCAAGTTCAAATGTAATGAGGAATTGGGGTGGAAGGCGGCGACGGTAAAGATTTTCAAGCCTGCGGATCTGACTGGCCTTAAGCCCGCTGGTATTCCCGAACAGTTTTTTCATTTGAAGTTAAATTTAGACATCACCCGGGTTATTCTCTGGCGCTATAATTTTCAAATCGAGTATACTTATCAATGAAAGTCAATGTCGCCAGCCCTGTAGGTCCGTTTCTCTGTTTGGACAGTATGATTTCTGCTTTGCCCTTATTGGGATTATTTTCATCCCTGTTGTATAATTCGTCCCTGTAAATAAAAGCAACGACGTCGGCATCCTGCTCAAGAGCTCCGGACTCCCTTAAGTCTGCAAGCTGTGGCCGTTTATCACCCCGTTCTTCCAGTTTTCTGTTCAACTGTGAAAGTGCCAAAACAGGAACAGCGATCTCTTTGGCAAGGGCTTTTAAAGACCTCGAAATTTCCGCGATCTCAAGGTCTCGTCGTTCAGCTGAGGCACGTCCTTTCATGAGCTGAATATAATCGATTATAATGAGGCCCACATTATGTTCCCTCTTTAACCGACGCGATTTTGCTCTGATTTCCAGAACTGAAATGTTCGGTGAATCATCAATAAAGATGGGTGCTTGGGATAAAACTCCGGCGGCATCTGTAATTTTTATCCAGTCATCCTGGGTTATGAACCCCCTTCTCAAACGGGATGAATCGATCCTTGCTTCACTGCTGAGCATTCGAAATGATAGTTGTTCTTTGGACATTTCAAGAGAGAATATGGCGACGGCGGAATTATTGTCAACGGCCGCATTTTTTGCAATATTGAGCGCAAAGGCTGTTTTTCCCATACCAGGACGACCGGCAAGGATAATAAGGTCTGATTTCTGTAAGCCGGCAGTTAATTCATCAAGTTTGGTAAACCCTGTGGCGACACCGGTTACAAGTGCCTTGTTCCCCTGACGCTCTTCAAGGGAATCGATATTGTCCTCGATGATTTCACCGATTGTAAAAAACGACGGTTTTATTTTATTGTCCGAGATTTCAAAAATGGCACTTTCAGCAAAATCGATGATATTGTCAACATCACCGTGATCCTCGAAACACCGTTTAGCGATTGTATTTGTTTTTACAATAAGACGCCTTAAACAGGCCTTGTCATGAACGATCTTGGCATAATGCTGAGCATTTACAGCAAAGGGGACAGTATCGACCAAATTCGCAAGGTATGTTGCCCCACCGATTTCCTCAAGCCAGCCTCGTTCCCTCAATATATTGGTGAGCGTTACCAGATCTACGGGTTCATTTCTCGAAAAGAGTTCGGATATGGCGGTAAA
>JAQBBE010000300.1:0-7301 GCA_032126435.1 Desulfobacterales bacterium
CTGTATTTTTTTATCTGGTTCAGCGCAAGACCTTTGTTAAATAATGCTGATATGTTTTTTGAATCTTGTTTTAGAACTTTATTGAACAGCGTTATGGCTCCCTTTGGTTGGTTTTTCTCCATCAAAGACATTGCATTATACAGCACATCCTCTGCATCGTCTTTAGACCCAAACAGTCCCATGGTTCTCCTCAAAAATAATATCGCTAATGAAAGTTTGGCTTAGCCTAATGATTTGAATTTCTTTATTGCCTCTTTTGCCATGTTTTCTTGCTTTTCTGCCGACGTATCGGTTGGATCATCTGTTGCGTAGGCTTCTTTTTCTTCTTTTTTCTTTTCCATGAATGTCGGAATAATCTATTTTATAAAAATCTGAAATGCTAAGATAGGCTTAATTTCAATCAGAGCTGGTCTGTTTTGTTGTCTGATTTCGAAATAAAATATTTTGCCGACAAGGTACATGTACACAGGTGGCCACAGGAGTCTCCTGTCTGGGATGATTCTACAAAAAAACAGTTAGACGAGCAGATCAACAAAAACCCCTGCAAAAAACAAATCACTGTCAGGGACAACTATTTGAAAATTGAAAATTTTGAATTTGACTCGTTGAAAAAAATCGGTGTTTCTGTACCTTTTTTCAAAGAAGAATGCACGATGATTTTGGAGGCTAGATTTGGAGAATTAATGGCGCATGCCCACATCACAATCAAATCTGGAGACTATCTTGAAGTTTTTAATAAATTAATCTCATGGAGTAAATCTTTTTCAAAAATTTGAAAATAATCACTGAATCATCTTTTTGATATCTGACTTTTCATGAGCGTTTGATATCGCGCCCAGTTTTCCTGGCAAAAAGAATATTCCGTCATGTGCAATCATTTTGAAATGATAGTCGTGTAACGCTTTAACATCGCACATTGACGCTTGAGCTGCGTTTGTAACTTCTGTAATCCCTCCTTTGGCAAAATGAGTCATGAACAGAGAACCTTTTCCTGTAACTATCACCTTGCCATCAAAAGACTTGGCCAACTCTTTTCTGGCGTATTCTCCAAGGCCGTTGATTTTAGAATATACTGATTTCCCATTTTTTAAAACAGACAGTGTTGCATATCCTGCGGTCATAGAACTGGGGTTTGCAGAAAATGTGCCCCCGCCAACATACGACCTCTCAGACTTTTTCTTACCGACTGTATTGGAATATTCCATTATCTCTTTTTTGCCACACATTACACCTATTGCCATTCCTCCGCCAACAATTTTCCCCAATGTAACAATGTCTGGATCTAACTTCATGGTTGGATACAGACATCCGTATCTGAATCTGAATCCTGTAACAATCTCATCTAGGATAAACAATGATTTATTTTTGTGAACAAATTCTTGGATTCCTCTAAGATAATCTTGGGTTGCAGGAATACATCCGGCACCTCCTAACACCGGTTCAATAATCACACATGCCAAATCTTTTGCATGTTTTTTGAGAATTTGAAGTGAACCTTCTAAATCATTGTAAGGTATGGAGACGATTTTTTCTTCATTTACCACACCTGAACTTTCTGATTCTGTAAAAGGCCAATTGACTGATTTTAATAAATCTGAAGTATACCCGTGCCACCCGCCATCGATTTTTGCAATTATTTTTCTACCTGTCACAGAGCGCGCTAGTCTTACAGCATACATTGTAGCTTCAGTCCCAGAAGTAACATAACGAATTTTTTCAGCTACCGGAACTGCCTTGGAAATTAATTCAGATAGTGAAATGGTCTGCTCATTCACAGTTCCATACATCCAGCTTTTCTCAATCTGTTTTTTCAAAGACTCTTTGACTTTACTTGGAGCATGACCTAAAATCAAACTCCAATGACCCATCCAATAATCTGTGTACTTGTTGTCATCTACATCTGTGAGGCTTTTTCCTTCGGATGATTTTACAACAAATGGATATGGATCATAATATCTTATGTTATGGGAAACCCCATTTACGTGAAGCTTCAAAGACTTTGCAAACAATTTTGCAGAATTCTTTGTTTTTTTCTTATACTCTGTAATGTAGTTCAAAAGCAATTTTCAAAGTGATATGTATCATTTTAACTATTAAAATATTGCTGATCAGTCTGCTTTTTACACTTCACCTGGGTCTTTGGGGTGATCTAAAAAATAAAATGTGTAATTTTTTCAATTTTTATGACCGATCAGGCATAATTTCACGGTTGGTTTATATGTATTCTGACTCTGTTGGCTTCTGCATACGTAACGCAATAGGCGGCGCTCGTGATGAAGTATGGCAAGATGCCACTTTATGATTCATGGGCCTCCAGTTACGCATACAAGAATGAGGATTTGATTGCAAGATCAATATCTGAAATGTGAAGATTATGTGCATCCGTCAATTCCAAATTAAAGTACATGATGTGTACTTCAGTAATCAAAATACAAAATATAATTCAGAATCCGGTTGATCCTGCCGGACCTGACTGCTATCGGATTGATACTAAGCCATGCGAGTCATTGTAGCAATACAAGGCATACGGCTCAGTAACGCGTAGTCAACCTAACCTATGGACGGAAATAACCTCGGGAAACTGAGAATAATGTCCGATAGAACACTATACCTGGAATGGTTTGTGTTCCAAATGATTTATCGCCGTAGGATGGGACTGCGGCCTATCAGTTTGTTGGTGAGGTAATGGCCCACCAAGACTATTACAGGTACGGGCTCTGAGAGGAGTAGCCCGGAGATGGGTACTGAGACACGGACCCAGGCCCTATGGGGCGCAGCAGGCGAGAAAACTTTGCAATGTGCGAAAGCACGACAAGGTTAATCCGAGTGATTTGTGCTAAACGAATCTTTTGTTAGTCTTAGAACCACTAACGAATAAGGGGTGGGCAAGTTCTGGTGTCAGCCGCCGCGGTAAAACCAGCACCTCAAGTGGTCAGGATGATTATTGGGCCTAAAGCATCCGTAGCCGGCTCTATAAGTTTTCGGTTAAATCTGTACGCTCAACGTACAGGCTGCCGGGAATACTGCAGAGCTAGGGAGTGGGAGAGGTAGACGGTACTCGGAAGGAAGGGGTAAAATCCTTTGATCTTTTGATGACCACCTGTGGCGAAGGCGGTCTACCAGAACACGTCCGACGGTGAGGGATGAAAGCTGGGGGAGCAAACCGGATTAGATACCCGGGTAGTCCCAGCTGTAAACTATGCAAACTCAGTGATGCATTGACTTGTGGTCAATGCAGTGCTGCAGGGAAGCCGTTAAGTTTGCCGCCTGGGAAGTACGTACGCAAGTATGAAACTTAAAGGAATTGGCGGGGGAGCACCACAAGGGGTGAAGCCTGCGGTTCAATTGGAGTCAACGCCAGAAATCTTACCCGGAGAGACAGCAGAATGAAGGTCAAGCTGAAGACTTTACCAGACAAGCTGAGAGGTGGTGCATGGCCGTCGCCAGCTCGTGCCGTGAGATGTCCTGTTAAGTCAGGTAACGAGCGAGATCCCTGCCTCTAGTTGCCACCATTACTCTCAGGAGTAGTGGGGCGAATTAGCGGGACCGCCGCAGTTAATGCGGAGGAAGGAAGGGGCCACGGCAGGTCAGTATGCCCCGAAACTCTGGGGCCACACGCGGGCTGCAATGGTAACGACAATTGGTTTCGAATCCGAAAGGATGAGGTAATCCTCAAACGTTACCACAGTTATGACTGAGGGCTGCAACTCGCCCTCACGAATATGGAATCCCTAGTAACTGCGTGTCATTATCGCGCGGTGAATACGTCCCTGCTCCTTGCACACACCGCCCGTCGTTTCATTGAAGTGAGCTCTTAGCGAGGTGACGTCTAATTGGCGTTATCGAACTTGGGGTTCGTGACAAGGGAAAAGTCGTAACAAGGTGACCGTAGGGGAACCTGCGGTCGGATCACCTCCTTAGACATGGAAAGTGTACGGGTGTACATAATCTTCACATTGAAATCATCGATGCAATGCATCACGAAAGTGGTGTATGAAGGATGTAGTGGGCCACTTACCGGTGGCTTGCAATGATCGTCGTGCATAGTCGTGTAATATGTGGCTGAATATACCGGTGTAAAGACGGTAATAGGTGGATTGCTAGGCTTGAGGAGAGATGAAGGACGTGGCAAGCTGCGATAAGCTCGGGGTAGGCGCACGCATCCTATGATCCCGAGATGTCCGAATGAGAATCTTGTGCTTATGCACATTCCAGTACACTAGTATTGGAAGTCGAACCGTGGGAATTGAAGCATCTTAGTACCACGTGGAAAAGAAATCAATTGAGATTTCCCAAGTAGTGGCGAACGAAAAGGAAAGAGCCCAAACTGAATCCTTCGGGAGATGTGGTGTTTTGGTATGATAATATGGAATCTTGGAACACAGCTGAAATGATCTGAAAAGTTCTGGCAAAGAGGGTGATACCCCCTTAGGCGAAGTGGGAAGAGTCCTATTCATACCCGAGTAGTTGTCCTTGGTAGTGGGCAATGAATATGGGTGAAAGTAGCATCCGAGGCTAAATATTTCTCAAGACCGATAGTGGACTAGTACCGTGAGGGAAAGCTGAAAAGTACCCCGGAAGGGGGGTGAAAAGTGCATGAAACCTATTACTTACAGACGTGCGTGGCATGAAAGGTGATTTTTTCAGATTAGAGATTCTAGCAATAGAGTTGAAGATTTGATGTTCAAATCATCAGTGTTACGCGTTCCGTCTCGAAACACGGACCAAGGAGCTAACTGTCATGGCAAGCTTAAACCTGTAAAGGTGTATGCGAAGGGAAACCAAGTTCTCGCAGCTTCGCAAGAAGTCAGGGGAAGCGTGTGAAAGTGCGTTGAGTCATGGCGGCTAGGCTAGAAGCCAGTCGATCTATTCCTGAGCTAGATGAAGGCGGGCGAAAGCCCGCTGGAGGTCTTAAGACGTTCTGACGTGCAAATCGTTGTTGTGACTTGGGAATAGGGGTCAAAAACCAATCTAGACTGGCGCTCGCTAGTTCCAACCGAAGCGTCTCGCAGGGCGTGGTTTGTGGAGATGGCGTTTCCGGTAGAGCACTGATAGAAGGGCGCGGGGGAGAAATCCCTCACCCTCCATTCAAACTCCGAACGGATACGCATCGTAGAAGCAAGCACACGGGCTCGTGTGGCGTAAGGCTCACGGCCGAAAGGGGTTTAACCCAGACTGAAGTTAAGGTCCCCAAATTTTTGCTAAGTGTCAAGCTAAAGAGCGTGTTCTCGCCAAGACAGCAGGGAGGTAAGCTCAGAAGCAGCTATCCTTTAAAAAGTGTGTAACAACTTACCTGCCGAGGGGGGATGCCTCAAAAACGGACGGGGCTAAAGCAAAATACCGATACTTTAGATAATCATCAGTGGATGATTCGTGGTAGGTTGGCGTAGTGATTGGGTCGAAGCAGGGCGATGACGTCCTGTGGACCGATTTCTATTGCAGATCTTGGTGGTAGTAACAGCATAGTATAGTGAGAATCTATACCACCGCAAGCGCAAGGGTTTCCAGGCAATGCGTTATCAGCCTGGAGGTAGTCGATCCTAAGATGTGCCTCAACAGAGTACATCGAATGGGAAACTAGTTAATATTCTAGTACCTTACATCAAGCGTTTGAGCTATATGGTTCGCTTCCGGATAGGGGTTGTACAACCATCGTTGTATCTAACTATTCGAGGGTGGAGGAGTGTCGTAATGACGAGAACTCACCCGAGGTAGGAATGGCTTCGCGTTAGCGAAGTTTTCTTGAATCCAGGAGACCATGAAAGATTGTGTAGTTAGTGAGATGTAAGTTCGTACCCAGAACCGACACAGGTGCGCTGGCTTAGAAAGCTAAGGTGCTACGGGTATACCGTATGGCGAGGGAATTCGGCAAATTAGTCCTGTAGCTTAGGTATAAGGGATGCCTGCAATCTTCATGAGGAATGGGGATCGCAGGTTGCAATGACAAGGGGGTTCCGACTGTTTAATAAAAACACAGGCGACTGCTAGTCCGAAAGGATTTGTATAGTCGCTGAATCCTGGCCGGTGCCGGTACCTAAAACTTGGGTTCAACCGAGCTAAGGGCCGGTTAACGCCGGGAGTAACTCTGACTCTCTTAAGGTAGCCAAATGCCTTGTCGGGTAAGTTCCGACGCGCATGAATGGAACAACGAGAGCCCCACTGTCCCCGCCTACAACCCGGTGAAGCCACATAAGGTGGACGAACAGTCCATCAACTTCCATCGGGGAGAGAAGACCCCGTGGAGTTTTACTGCAGCTTGTGCTTGTGATATAGTAAGAATTGCACAGGGTATCTGGGAGCTATGCCTAACATTCCCCGGGATGTTAGTGAAGCAACGATGTAACACCAGACTCTTTTTGCAGTATCACTTACCCAGTGAAGACTGGGGACACGTGCAGGTGGGCAGTTCGGCTGGGGCGGCACCCCTTTGAAAAGATATCAAAGGGGCCCAAAGTTGAGTTCAAACGGGGCAGAAATCCGTTGAAGAGGGCAAAGCCAAAAACTCGACTGAATGGATTTCCAAACGCACGGAATTCATAGACGAAAGTCTGGCTTAGCGATCCTTCGTGTGCCCACTATTGGGGCCCGGAGGTGACAGAAAAATTACCCCAGGGATAACAGGCTCGTCGCGGGCGAGAGCTCCTATCGACCCCGCGGTTTGGTACCTCGATGTCGGCTTTTCCTATCCTGGTCCTGCAGCAGGGGCCAAGGGTGTGGCTGCTCGCCAATTAAAAGGGAACATGAGCTGGGTTTAGACCGTCGTGAGACAGGTCGGTCTCTGCCTGATGGAAGCGTGAATAACTGAGGGGAAGTTGCTCCGAGTACGAGAGGAACAGAGCAGCGTGGCCACTGGTTTACGGGTTGTCTGATAAGGCAGGCCCGGCAGCTAAGCCGTTTAGGCTAAGTGCTGAAAGCATCTAAGCACGAATCCTATCCCGAGACAAGTTATTCTTTCGTAAGATGAAGGTCGGCAGCAAAATACTGCGTTGATAGGAAGGTGGTGTAGATCACAAGCTTCGGCGAGTGGTGAGCCAGCCTTTACTAATAGACCAACACATCGGTTCAGCCACTTACATAGAGACTATGCGCGATGAATCATTTTCAATTCATCAAGTGGAATATAACACATACACGACTTGTACGATGATTTCATTTTTAATCATTCATAGCGGATGCTATGCGTTTTTAATTTGACAATTAATCATTCATAGCGGATGCTATGCGTTTTTAATTTGACAATTAATCATTCATAGCTGATGCTATGCGTTTTTAATTTGACAATTAATCATTCATAGCGGATA
>JAQBBE010000301.1:0-17558 GCA_032126435.1 Desulfobacterales bacterium
GGAACGTTTTGCTTTTTCTGTCTGCCCTTGAAACGGTTCTAAAAGCTGAAAAATTTAAGGTTCAGCCGGGTGCGCTGGATGCGGCCGCGGCAGTGTATCAAGAAAGATAGCTTAGTTTCCATCCATAAATGGCCCTTTTTGCCCGGATCTGCGTTCTCCGCGGGTTTCCGGCTGCGGCATACAGGGAGTATGCCTCACCGAAAACCCTTGTGCCTGCCCCGTGAAATGCGAAGCATATTTAACTGGGGCGGCCTTGATCCAGACAAAAATTGCTCATTTATGAATTGGAAACGCATCGTGCCCATTTAACAATTGTGGATGGACACTATGTTAGATTCTAAAAAGTTTAAGCGGGTGGTTCGCAAGTTCTCTGTTGGCGGACTTCAATCTGTCCTCACTCGATATCACCGCTACTGCCTGTCGATCATCCATGTCATGGAAATATTTTTCAGCAACGTTCATGACTTGATGGCGGGTAATTGAAAGGAGTTTCTTCTTAAACCGTTCACGCATCTCGTCCGATAACGAGACGATCTTTCTGAAAAAAGCTTTTCTGGCTGCTGGTCCCGGCGGATCAGGCTTGTCAATTTCAGAGCATACCTGGAGGATGGCCTCCTTGACATCTTCGTTGCTGTAGCTTCCCGATCTTATGAAATCCCGAGCGCCGTCGTATGTTTTGAGGGTAGAAACGATGTGCGGATCTCTGTAAGAACCGAAATGGAAAACCCCATTTTCAGAATTATATATGGCAAACCCGCCGTAGGCTCCGCCTTTTTCGCGAATTTCCCGATGCAGATACATGGATCTGAGTATTTTGCTGATAACGGATAAAGCCGGTGCATCATCATGTTCCAAGCGAACGACCTTAAATGCAGCGGCGACAAATGAAACAGCAGATGATGTACTCCATCCTTCTCTGGGAATCGCATCAGAAACGTCAATTTCCGGCGGACCGAATCCATGGGGCGATTTTAAAAATTCCGGTCCTTTTTTCAGCCCGTTTTGTAAGGTTGCTATGGGTGAAGCGGCTGCAGAAATTGCAGGGTCTTCACCGATCAAAGCGATTTTAAGATTATTTTTTGTGAACAAAGTTCTGCCGATTTCGAAAAGTTCTTCGGAGATGGATTTAAGCCTGTCCTGTGTAAGATTATCGGTTATCTCTTTTATGGTCTGTACCTGGCGAATTCCATTCCAGGACTCGCTGAGCGCATTACTGATTGAAAAATTCCTTGACGCCAGCGTCATCGCCAGCCTGTGCCCGTTTTGAACGATCATCGATTCCAGGCCGGACCGGTATTCCAGAAAAAGGCTTTTTAAACGATCCAGATCTGAAAAATCGAATTTGCATAAAAGGTCTTCAATAATTTCAAACATTTTATTCTGATTCCGCACCAGGCATTTCCCACCAAAAGCAACAAGGGGCAAACATGCGCCGGAATCGTCAAAGCCGGTTCGGGCATCGCAGGATAGGCCGATGCCGCCTGTATAGGCATCAATCCGCTGTGCCATCTCTACATAGTCATGGACGGATGTGCCCACCTTGGAAAAGGCATGGCAGAAAAAAGGGACCAAAGGGAGTCGTTGTTTTGACACCGATCCACTTCCGGCTACTGCCAGGAAATAAAAAATATCGGAAGTTGCCTGTTGATAACATGTGGCCGGTACTATGGGGAATGATGCTGATGTTTTTACACTTTGAATTTCTTTCGGAATCTCCTCGAGTTCCAGGGTGGGCAAACATGAAACATCCTCTTTTTCTTCCTGGAGTTGTTTTAAAGCGCTGGTATCTTCTATGATTTTTTCAAGTTCTGACGGCATCATTCCGGCTCTGATCCGATCCAGATCTGCTGAAACGCGTTCGCGTTCTTTTTCTTCCATAAACTGATCCGGAACAAGGGAAAGAAGGACTCGGTGTGGGTTGTTCAAAAAATATTTTTTAATCCGATTTTCAAGAAAGGGTCCTTTGGAAATTTCATGACGGAGTCGTTTAAGATCCGTATCGAACTGCAAAACTCTCACAGGATCACCACCATGGAACCAGTTTCCGGCAAAAGCTAAGAGCAGTTTAATGCCGTATGGATACGGCGTATTTGTTATCTCCTTTCGATGGAATTCTATCTGGTGAACGGCGGATTCGATGATGTGTTTGTCTATTCCATTTTTGGATAAATTTTTTAAAACATCGAAAATTATCGTTTCAATTTTGTCGGCATCCGATTTTTCGACGTCCTTTAATCCGCAGACGAACAGGGTATCCCTGTTGTCGGCATCATATCCAGCGCCGTCGCAAAGAGATGATCCGAGTTTAGAATCTATCAATGCCTTGCGCAGGGGAGATGCAGGGTTTCCAAGAAGAATCTTCTCAAGAAGGGTAAGAATCAAGATTTCAAAAGAATCTTTGATGTCGGCGGTGAGCCATGCCACACAAACCTGGCATTTTTTTGCTGGATCTTCGTTTTTATCCAATGGATATGGATAAGTTTTTCTTTTAGGACTGCTCCATCGCGGATGCGGTGGAACATCGGTCTTGGGGTCTATGCGTTTAAAATGGATCAAAATTTTGTCATGGATAAACTTCAGATGGTCCCTTAAAGGCAGGTTCCCATAGGTATAAAAGAAAGCGTTGCTGGGATGGTAATGCCGTCCATGAAAGGCCTTAAGCTGGTCGTATGTCAGTTGGGGAATGACTGCAGGATCTCCGCCGGAATTATAACTGTAGGTGGTTTCCGGGTAGATTGAATTTAAAATTGATCGGACCATGACTTGGTTCGGAGAAGACATGGCCCCTTTCATCTCATTGTAAACAACGCCTTTATAAACCAGTTTCGATGAATCCGTATCTTGTGTATCATCTGCCAGTTCAAGGCGGTGCCCCTCCTGCTTAAAGCTAAGCTCTTCAATGGTGGGGTAAAAAGCAGAATCCAGATAAACATCCATTAGATTATAAAAATCTTTTCTATTCTGAGTGGAAAAAGGATACATGGTCCAGTCGGATGAAGTAAAAGCGTTCATGAAGGTGCTTAAACTCCTTTTAAGCATAGAAAAGAACGGATCGCGTACAGGAAATTTACTGGAACCACATAAAGCGGTATGTTCCAGGATGTGGGCGACACCGGTTGAATCGGAGGGAACTGTTTTAAAGGCTACGCTGAAAGTATTTTCTTTATCGCGGTTACTAATGTGAGCATGTCTGGCGCCGGTTGAAGTATGTTCAAGAAGATAAAAAAGAGAATTGATTTCTCTAAGTTCTACGACATGTTTTATAGAATAGCCATAAACAGTGACGGCTTCTTTAAGATCCGGGTTGTTCTTATCAATAGACGTATTCATGATAGAAGTACCTATAAGATTCCATGCGTATCAAAGGAAATATCAAAATAAAATTAAGAAGCAATATAAACGCCGCGTTCCTTGCGAACGATTTTTCCCATTTTGTTCAGCCGGTAAATAATATTGCGAAGTTTTTTTTCTCCAAAACCCGTTCTGGCCTGAATCTCAGAAAATCCTACGCCTTTTTTGAACCTTTTGATAACTTCAAGTGCCATGTCAGAAGAATTTGTGATAGATTTTTCGTCGGCAGCTTTTACAGAGGGCGTCGATCTTCTTTTGGCATATAATTCAAAGGACCTGATCGCCTTATCAAGTTGATCCATTCTGGCCAAAAGTTTGTCGACATCTTTTTTCGTCGGAATATTGTAATATCGCATGAAGAACTTTACCATTGCATCAAAACTTACAGACTTTCCTTTTTTCCTGGTCATGTGATCCTCCTTCTGCTTTACTCTCATCATGAGTGTTTTGGGATTCGCCCGCAAAAACCTTTTATGAGTTCAACAAAATTTGTATAAAAAGTCAAGATATACAATCGCTTTGCGATCCTATATGCGTCTGTCCGCAACGCCCTTCCTTGCGAGGCGGTGGGGCGACTTTTCCGTATTAAAGGAGATTCCAACGGGGCTGGCGTAAAGATACTCTGAAACTGAGATGCCGAGACGGTAATTTGTTGTTGTATCAGCCTGTTACGCCGCGCATGGCAAAAAATAATGATCGTTGAAAATAACAACCTTTCATGATACCTTTAGACAAAACCGAATTTCTCATGCACGAAAAAGAGATGAAAAAAACAATACAAGATTCTAGAGTCAAAAAATCAGAATATTTTTTAAAAAAATTCAATATCCGGGAATTCACGGAACGCGTAAAAAAACTTCACGGAGATCCCCATTATGTCGCCATGGGAATAGCCATCGGAGTTTTTATAAGTATAACCCCAACCATTCCGTTTCATACGGTTATCGCTGTTGCTCTGGCGTTTATTTTTCGCGGGAGCAAAGCCGCTGCGGCCCTCGGCGTCTGGTTTTGTAATCCGCTGACCGCGCCGCTTTTTTATTGGGGAAGTTATAAAACCGGAATGTTTATTCTGGGCCATCCAGCCCCATTTCATGTAAAATTTGAGTCGATTTTAGAACTTTTTAAACTGGGAGCGGATGTTACAATGGCAATGATCACGGGAGGCGTAATACTGGGAATTTTACCGGGTATTGCGGCTTATTTTCTAACCCGGAAAATTTTTATAGCCATACGATCGCGGAAAACATGAAAGAATTTATTGAAAAACTTTTTTGTCTATAGTTATGACATCCCCTAGAATTCTACTTGACGCCCACAATCTCCGGCCCAAAAAACAGCTGGGCCAAAATTTTATAATAGATCCGGCGTTTACAAAAATGATTGTAAATCGGTCCGGAATCTTACCTGAAGACGTTGTGCTTGAAATCGGAGCAGGCCTGGGCGCTCTGACCATTCCTTTGGCTCGTAAAGCGAAGAAGGTCTTTGCGGTTGAAAGAGATCAACAAATTATCGACATCTTAAGGAGAGAGATTCTGGCCAGCGGTCTTTCAAATACGGTTATCATTGAAAAAAACATATTGACGCTTGATATCGAAGTTCTGGCAGAAAATATCGGCCGAAAGATAGTGGTGATGGGCAATCTTCCCTATAATATTTCTTCCCAAATTCTGGTTCAACTTGTAAGATCCAGAAAAGTGGTGAGCCGGGCCATTCTCATGTTTCAGAAGGAACTGGCCCAACGCATTTCCGCACAACCGAATTGCAAGGATTACGGACGGTTAACGGTTATGCTCCGCTACTGTTCAGATATAAAAAAACTGGCCGATGCCAAGGCGGCGCTTTTTTATCCAAAACCCAAAGTCGACTCTGAGATCCTGGAATTAAAATTTAAAAGTAAGGCAGTACATCCTGCGCGAGATGAAGCATTCTTTTTCAAGGTTATCAAAGCGGCTTTCGGAAACAGACGGAAAACCCTGAAAAATTCGCTCGCCGCAAGCGAACTCAACATTGACGCAAATACGGCAAAGCATATACTGGAATGTTCGGGCATCGATCCTGCTCGACGGGCTGAGACGTTGAACACAGAGGAGTTTGTTAAGTTGAGTAATCTCCTATACAATTCTTATCCAACATAATCGGCGCATTTAGGGTTTGTCGGGTCTCACTATAATGGTTGCTGCCCGATCGTTATCCAGGTATTTTTTTGCGATATTTGAAACTTCTTCTTGTGTAATAGACGCATAATCTTTGTTTATCGTCCTGCTCCAGTCGATCTGCTGGGGATATTTTTCAGAGCCCGTTAGTACCGTATCGAGCCAGTAGTCGTTTTTTCGAAGCATATCTTTGATGCTGGTGAGCGAGGGTGCTATGGCCCGGTGCAGCTCATCCTGAGTCAAACCATCTTTTACTATGTCTGATGATATTTTTTTTACTTTTTTTATCAGCACATCTGCTTCTTCGGGATCGACATAAACCCTTGCCTGAAGAACCCCATATCCCGGGTAGACACGACTCGACCTGTTAAAAGCGAACGTAGAATAGGCGGCCCCCAGCTTTTCCCGTATCTGCTCACGAAGCCTGTCTGAAATAATTGCCGAAAGAACAGATAAGCGGCGTGTTCGGCTGATATCCCATAAATCTTCCGTCGGATAGGCAACAACGATCAGTCCTTTTTGGATCTTTGTCGAAGCAGATATCGTTTCTGATTGACCGACAGGAAATACAGGCAAGCTTTTTTCTTTTTGTTCGTTAATGATAGGTTTCAGGGAAAGGCTTCCAAAATATTTAGCGGTCAATTTGATTGTGGATTCGATATCAAAATCTCCCACAACAGACACTTCTACATCATCATTTCCAATCGACTCGGTGATCCACGATCTGACATCGTCAAGGGTCAATTTATTGAAATTTTTATAATCAGGAAGGCCAAAACGATTGTCTCCTCCTGCAAGAAAACGAACACCGGAAAGTTCCATTGCGCCGTCGGTTGAACTGGAAAGCGCCATGTATTTCTGCCGGTATAAATTCAAAGAACGCTCATATGCTTCTTTTCTAAATCCCGGATCAACAAAATGGGCGTAAAGCAGTTCGAGCAGCAAGGGAACTTCATGCGTCACCGTCTCTCCTTCCAACAAAAAACGGTCTTCACCGACACGGAAAGTAACGCCTGTATTTTTTCCGGACAAGGCCCGTTCAATCTCATCCCGTTTTAAAGCTCCGAGACCGCTTTCATTCATCACATTCTCGGTTAGAAGCGCCAAACCCGGCATGTTTAACGGTTCACAAGACTTGCCCCGACCAAAAGCAAGATTAACGATGACCTGATTGGCCTTAAAATCGGTTTTTTTGAGATTCAGACGGACACTGTTTTTAAAATCCACCTGGACAATTCCAAGATCAGGAATTTTTTTTGTCCGGATAATCCGACCTTCTTTTTCAGGTTCTGGAAGGTAAGGAAAGATTACAGAGCTCTTTATGATTGGCCTGGATACTGCTACAGACCTGCTGTTGGAATAAGCGTTCAGTATTTGAGTTTCAGGATCCGTCTTCATATCGGTCAGCTTTGCATTCCCGGTGACGAGTACAAGGTGGTCATCGGACGGCCAGGTCTCCTTGAATGCATCGTGTACATTTTTTAATGTCACTAAGTTGATTGTCGAAGCAAAAAGTTCTTTTTCCTGTTCAGGTGACATAAACACGCGGTCTGTGTTTAAACTCCACATAATCTTTCTTGCCAGATCATGGCTGTTACGCGTAGAAGCCTCTTTAACTGCGTTATCGAGTTCTGAGAGAAAATCCTTTTTTACTCTGGCAAGCTCGGATTCAGTAAAGCCGAATTTCAAAGCCTTTCTTAATGTTTGTTCGATAAGGGAAAGAGAATCCTTCCAGTTTTCCGGATTACAATCGGCTGAGATCTCGGTATATTTAATTTGATGCAGAAAAATCCCGGAACTAATGGAAGCTGAGGTGAAGGGTGCGTCGGATTTCCTCGCCAATGTGTCGAGACGATGCGTTACAATTCGATTTGCCATATCTTGGGTCAAGCGCTTCTTTTGAAAGTCCAAAGAATCGGGCTCTGATGGAACTTTTTTTACAACTTCGAGGCTGACCGTCGTATTTCCTGATTCCTTTTCAAAGTGGTAAAAAGGTTTAACGCCTTTATGGTTTATATCTCCAAACTCAGGAACGGTTACAGGGGGGGCTCTGGGCGCTTGGGAGGAGAATTTTTTATCGATGAGCGTTGCTGCCAATTTTGCATCAAAATCTCCCACCAATACCAAAATCATCTTCTCAGGCCGATACCAGGTATCATAAAATTTTTTCAAATCCCTGCGTTCTGTACTTTTCAGAACTTCTTCTTTGCCGATTGGAAGTCGTTTGGAGATGATTGAATCCGGAAACTCAAAGTTGATGGTTGAAATATAGGTTCTATAAGATGCCGAGTCTCGGGTTCTCATTTCAGATAGAACGACCCGTCGTTCCTTTTCTACCTGAGATGGTAAGAGAAGGGCGCCTTCAGCGAAGTCTTTCATGACAACAAGGCCCCTTTCCAAATTTTCCCCGTCCCCTTCCGGCAAGAACATATCATAAACGGTTTGGTCAAACCCGGTATGGGCATTTGCATCGGGTCCAAATTCCATGCCGATACTCTGGAAATATTTTACCAGTTCTTCGGGCTGAAAATGCGTTGAACCGTCAAAAAGCATATGTTCCAGAAAATGAGCCAATCCTTGTTGGGTGTCCGATTCATATATAGAACCTGCCAGAACATATAGATGCATGCTCACCCGGTTCCTCGGGTAGTGATTTTCCATTAATACATATCTGAAACCATTGGGCAATTTTTTGAATACACAGGTGGGATCGGGTAGAAGATCGCTCTTTTCATGGGGCCACAAAATTGAAGAATCTGTCTCTTCAAGTGTTTTTTGGGATCCGCCCAACTGTTTAAGATGATCTTCAGAAACGGCCGGGTTCTTGCCACTTTTGAAACTTTGATCGATAGAAGAACAAGACAATAAAACAACGATTATGAAAGCACATAGTGATAACTTTTCCGGAAAAAGGCCAAAGAATTTTTTAAACACAGTTAAACTCCTTATATTTTGGTTCGAAGATATTAAAAAGAAGATAACACAGATTTTACAGGAAGCAATTCCAGGAAAGATTTTTAGTTGAAAAATTACACAGCAGAAATTTTTATTGGTGAATAAAGCACAAAGCCTTCCATCTGCCTGTTCTATCATTTCGGTACACAGAAGGCTTCCTTTTTACGGTATCAAGCCGGCCTTGTGGATTTAATCTTTAAAGCCCTTCTACGGGTCACATAAACCCTATTTTTTAAAATAAAGACCGCGTGACTTCGCTTCGATTTTACCTTTTTTTGAGAGCTTATAAAGCGTATTACTCAGCTGTTTGGCATTAAGGTCCAATTTTTCTTTGAGCTGAGCAACGGTAACGCCTTTTTTGGTTCTTTTGATGGTATCAAATACTGCATTCAGCACGGTCAATTGTTTAGGCGGAGCTGCTTTCGCTGCCGGAGTTTTTTTCTTTGCCGCAGTTTTCTTTGCTACGGCTTTCTTTGCCGCAGGAGCAGGTTTGACAGACCGCAGCGCATCAACCTGTTCGGCGATTTTTTCAACTTTCATGGAGAGAGATAGAAGTGATTTGGCGATAGTCTTCAATTGATCTTTTACCTTCTTCATTGAATTTTCCTCCTTGATGAGCAAAATTAATACTATTATTTTAGTTTCTATATATAAGTTATTCAAATGTCAACCCAAAATGAACGCAGAGAAAACGACGGTTGACCGGAAATAATATTTACAGGTATTGACAAGGAAGCAACCTTGTGACAGATAAGTTTCTTTTGAAAATTTTACCCCGAAGCTCATTTAGTGATCAAATGAATTTATGGATGGGCACTAGTTATAAAGAAGGGATAAAAGCGGTTTACTAATGGGGTTAAAGGTCAATGAAGGGAGTTTGCTCAATGTCCAATAATTTATGAACTCCTTAGCAAGTCGGTTGTTCATTGCTTCTTTTATTTTCGCCCAAAACCGGGTGCTTTGCATTCGGTAGCAAAGGCAACGATTAAAGCACTTACGAGCTTTTGCCTTTTCGGCCCGTTGCCGAAAATTCAAGCCACCCGTTTTACGGGTGGTCGTTGACTAAAAAAATGAAATTTCGTATTGAATATAAAAAAGAACTCAATCCTTCCCAATTTCAAGCAGTCAATATGACAAAAGGCCCTGTTCTTGTGATTGCCGGAGCAGGGAGCGGGAAGACAAGAACCCTGACATACAGGGTTGCACGTCTCGTTGAAGAAGGCATTTCTCCAAGCGCCATCCTCCTATTGACGTTTACCCGCAAAGCAGCCCAGGAAATGCTAAAAAGGGCCTCACGGCTTCTCGACAATCGATGCGAAGGCGTTGCCGGCGGAACTTTTCATTCTTTTGCCTATTCTATCCTGCGAAAATATGCTTCTAAAATTGGATTCGGTCATGGTTTTTCTATTATCGATCGATCTGATTCGGAAAACCTCATCAGCATGCTAAGAAAAGAAATGAAAGGTGAATCAAAGTCGGGTTCTTTGCCTCGGAAGCAAACCTTGGCAAATATTTTCAGCAGAGCTGTTAACAAAAACTTGTCCATTGAAGATATCATCTTTGACGACTATCCTCATTTCAGCCGTCATCTTGAATCTATTCATGCAATCTCCGATGCGTACCGAAAACAAAAAGCAGAGCACAATTTTTTTGATTATGACGATCTTCTGATATACCTGGAAATGCTTTTGAAAGATCATCCTGATGTCCGTGACAAAATCTGTTCGACCTACCACTATCTGATGGTCGACGAATATCAAGATACGAATAAAATTCAAGCGGAGATCGTATATCTTCTTGCCGGCAACAATAAAAATGTCATGGTTGTCGGAGACGATTCCCAGAGCATTTATGCTTTCAGGGGCGCAAATTTTGAAAATATCATAAGATTTCCCGAAATTTTTCCTGGAACCCAGATAATCAGGCTGGAAGAAAACTATCGAAGTGTCCAGCCGATATTAAAACTCACCAATGTCATTATCGACCGAGCTAAACAGAAATATTCTAAAACTCTTTTCACGCGAAAGAGCGGCGGGGCATTGCCCTTACTTGTCAATGCCGGGAGTGAAAACAGGCAATCACAATTTGTGGTTGAAAGGATTCGGACGCTAAATCGCAACGGTGTGCCGTTAAATCAGATAGCAGTCCTTTTTAGAGCAAGTTTTCATTCCTTTGATCTTGAAATCGAACTGAACAGAGAAGGGATCCCTTTTGTCAAAGTCGGTGGTTTTAAGTTCATTGAATCTGCACATATTAAGGATGTTCTGGCCCACGTCAGACTTCTGTTTAATCCCTATGACAAGTTAAGCTGGTATAGAATACTTCTCCTTTTAGACAGTATTGGCCCCAAAACCGCCCTTGATATTTTTGAATCGATTTCAGCTGAACAATCAGGATATGCCGGATTGTTTAAAAAGAAACTTAAATCAAAACAATCAAAAAGTCTGGACAGACTCAAGAATCTCTTTTCGAGTATTGATCCATCTGAAATGTCAGTTGCTCGATTGGGTGAAGCTGTTGTGAAATATTACACTCCCTTATTAGAGAATAAATATGATGATCATCCAAAGCGGGCAAAAGACCTTGAGCATCTTATAACCATTATGGAACGATACGATAATCTTGAACGTTTTTTAACCGATATGGCCTTGGAGCCTCCGAATACGAGTTTCCAGGACGGTTTATTTAAAGACAATCCTGATGACGACCGTCTAATTCTTTCCACCATTCACTCTGCCAAAGGCCTTGAATGGCACACGGTTTTTATTATATGGGCTCTTGACGGACGATTCCCGTCGACACATGCCGTTCATGATGAAAAAGCACTTGAAGAAGAGTTAAGACTTATCTATGTTGCGGCCACCAGGGCCAAGGAACACCTTTTTTTCACCTATCCCGGGACCGTCTATGACAGAATCTCCGGAATGGTTTTAAACCGGCCGTCCCGTTTCCTTGATGATATCCCCGATGACATTCTCGAAAAGTATTCGGCGATGACATTTTAGTTTTTTGAAAATATTATCCCATCCAGCGTAACAAAATAGACCTTCAAGAAACCCTTATATTTATGATTGATTCAGAAATTAAGCCGTGATATGTGCCCAGAGAACACTGCCGCTGAGAATTGAACCTCCCTGAGATTCAAGGAATGCGTTTGCTGTTGCGGCACAGCCTGTCGCGCCTTAATCTTATCAATTTGAGAATTATGCCTCAAGAGTATTACATCCTGATTATCGGTTACATTTTTGGTTTTTACATGGCCTGGAACATCGGCGCCAATGATGTGGCCAACTCCATGGCTTCATCTGTGGGTGCCAAGGCGATCACCATTCGCCAGGCCATATTTCTGGCCGGGATTTTGAATATCATCGGTGCTGTATTTATTGGATCCCACGTAACCAATACCATTCGTAAGGGTATTGTCTCGACGGATATCATGACCGATCCTCATGTGGCCCTTATCGGTGCGCTTTCAGCCCTTCTTGCCGCAGCGCTTTGGGTCAGTTTCGCCACCTGGAAATCACTTCCGGTCTCCACAACCCATTCCATTGTGGGCGCTATGATCGGTTTTGGAATTATGGCCGGAGGATTTTCGGTCATCAATTGGGGCAAGCTCTTAGCAGTGGTATTGAGCTGGATCATTTCACCGCTATTTAGCATTGTTATTGCCTATTTAATTTTCAAAATTATCGTACGATTAATACTTTCCAAAAAGGATACATTTGCCCGAGCATTAAAGTTATCTCCGATTTTTATCGGTATGACTTTCTTCGTTGTCGTCTTATCGTTTTTGTTTAAAACCCCTCTGGGGAAAAAGATGGACTTGGGTCCACTGGCATCTCTGACCGTTGCCGTTATCCTGTCTGTTTTATTGGGATTTGCAGGGATGGCGGTTTTGAAACGATTTGTTAAAGATAGGGAATCCGGAGCAGAGGGGATCTTCCGGCGTATTCAGGTGGGAACTGCCTGCTATGTTGCCCTTGCCCAGGGTGCAAACGATGTGGCCAACGCCATCGGTCCTTTGGCGGTGATTTATTTTCTGGTAAAAACCGGTAGTGTTGGTGGTACAGTGCCGGTGCCTGTTTTTCTCCTCCTGTTTGGCGGAGTCGGTATTGCCTGCGGCATTGCCATGGCCGGTCACCGTGTCATGGACACCATGGGCAAAAAAATTACGACACTGAGCAATACACGTGGGTTTGCCGTTGAATTTGCAGCGGCAACGACGGTCCTTGTGGCTTCAAAAATGGGTCTGCCGGTTTCTACAACCCATGCGGCTGTCGGCGGCGTTTTGGGAGTCGGCCTGGCACGCGGAATCGAGGCGGTTAACTTTGGCATTGTTTTCAAAATTATGGTATACTGGGTGTTGACCGTGCCTGTGGCTGCGCTTACCAGCATGGCCATTTTTAAACTACTTCAAATCATTTTATAAAAGGAGATGGCAATGCGGTTACCTTTTTTTTCAATGTTCATGACATCACCTTTTGAAGGCCTTCAGGAACATGCCGAAAAGGTGAAAGAATGTGGCTGGGCGTTTCAACAGGCCATCGAGTGTCATCTTTCGGACAAATGCCAAACATTTGAAGAATTCAGACAGGAAGTTATCCGGCTGGAAAGCGACGCTGACGCCATCAAGCGCCGTATTCGCGGCCATCTACCCAAAGGGACTCTGATGCCGGTTTATAACTTTCTCTTGTTCAGGTATTTAAGAGAACAGGACCAGGTGATTGATGCCGTGGAAGATGCCCTCGATTGGATTTCTTTCAGAAGCGAACCGGGGATTCCCGCCGAACTTGAAAAAGACTTTGTCAATCTGGCGGACGCCGTCATCGCCCCCATCGAGCAGCTAAGCAAGATGGTTGCCGAAGCTAGAACATACTTTAAAAATTACTCCGAAGAACAACGGGTGCTGATCAAGAAAATTATCCGCACGCTGCGCCAGCAGGAACATGAAGCCGATAAAGCAGAAGACATCATTAAACAAAAAGTGCTGAATATGGATATCGATGCCGTCACTATCTTTCATATGGTCAGACTGGCTGAAATAATGGGCTCCATAGCCGACCATGCCGAAAATGCCGGAGACATGATGCGAGCCATGGTCGCCAAATAGGGTATTTCCGACAAAACGGACTTTTTACGAGACCATCAACGTTCACTGCCAAATCTATTGCAAGATGGGGATAACTCGGAATTTTCAATGATCCCGGAATTACGTAGAAACGATTCAATATCCCGCCAGAAGACTTCCCAGCTCGGCGGACAATCGTTATGTCCGCTTTTATAGGTGATCATTGTGGCGTTACGGGATGCCTTGTAAAGGGTCATTCCATGGGAATAGGGAATGACCTCGTCGAACTTGCCATGGATGACGAGCGTCGGTCCCTTATAGGTGCGGACAACTGCAAGATTATCAAACGGGTCTCGGATCAGGAAAGCGGGCGCAAAGTATTTTTTTGCAAATGACCGGACACTGATAAAGGCAGACATGAGAATCAGTGCTGCAGAAGGTCGTTGGGCGGCAAGTGCGCACACCGCACCACCGCCTACGGAACGCCCGAATAAAATGATTTTGGCCGGGTCCACATCTTGGCGTTCAATGAGAACATCGTAAGCACGGTTGAATGCCTCCGTGATATTTTGTTGTGAAGGCGTTCCTTCGGACCGTCCATACCCCGGATACTCCACAAGGAACACCCCGATTCCAATACGATTGAATTTTTTGAGTTCATGGGGCCAGAAATCGATGAGTTCTCCGTTTCCGTGGGCGAAAAAAACCGCCGGCGCCGGCGCTGCCTCGTTGGCCGGATCCGGCGGTAGAAACCAAGCCTCGATTTTTCCAGCACCTGTTTCTATCCAAATCTTTTCCATAAAGGGTATATCTTCATCTTTAGAAGGCGTTTCGACAAGATAACGAGGAAACAGCATCTGTCGCTGGATTAGGAAGAGCAAGCCACAGTAGGCAAGGTATATAAATAGCGTCCATGTAACAATTTTTACCACCATATCTATCATCATGCCTTACGGGATTCTAAATACTTTTTCAAACTTTCTTTTTAAGGCTTTCAGCGGGTTAGCCCTCTACAGTTCGAAAATGTGCAGATATTGCGTTTTTTTTTTCTTGACATACTACATATAGTATGGAAAATTTGGACTCGAAACTTTCCAACAGACCTGCCGATTAATTTTCGTAAGTTTTAAAAGGGTTTTTTTTGGTTTTTTAGCCAGTACAATTTTTACTCGATAAGGTCGGCAACAACCTCATCCAAACAGAATGAAATTCGATTTTCCGACAATGAAAGATTGACGATTTCGAATTAATGGAATTTTTAGGGTTGATTAAAACTTGATGGTTTCGTAAAAAGTCCGTTTTGCTCGCTCAGTGACCATTTGGGGGCGTTTCAAGCGGTGCTGCTAAATTTCAAGAACTCGTCGCAAGCTCCTCAAACAGCTTGAAATTTTTAACGCATCACCGATTGAAACGCTAAATCCCCAAATGATCAAATTTCGCTCACAAAAGACTTTTTACGAGTTTGTCGATGTGAATGAACAAAAAGGGGTATTATGCATCATTTTACCTATCGCAACAACGAGTTGTATTGTGAAGATGTTCCAATCCGGACGATTGCCGAAAATGTCGGAACGCCGTTTTATTTGTACAGTCATGCGACGCTTAAGCGCCATTTTTTAATTTTTAATGAGGCCTTTGAAGGTCTGGATAGACTCGTATGCTATTCAGCAAAGGCCAATACGAATCAGGCGGTTTTGAAGCTGTTTGAAACCCTTGGCAGCGGACTCGATATTGTCTCCGGCGGCGAACTGTATCGCGGGTTAAAAGCCGGTTTTTCTTCTGACAGAATCGTCTATTCAGGTGTCGGAAAGCGTATGGATGAGATAGACTTTGCCCTCGAAGCGGGGATCCTGATGTTCAATGTAGAATCCCTTGAAGAGCTCGATCTCATCAATGAAAGGGCGGGCCTTTTAAACCTAAAAGCACCGGTTGCCATTCGGGTGAACCCTGACGTCGATCCCAAAACGCATCCGTATATTTCAACCGGCCTGGGAAAAAACAAGTTCGGTATCGATACAGAGACGGCCATTGAAGGGTATAACATCGCAAGCAGACTCGACAATATCGATGTGGTGGGTATCGACTGTCATATCGGGTCACAGATTACAGAAGCAAGACCTTTTATCGAAGCACTGGAAAGCATAAAGCGCCTGATCGATGAACTGCGCCATATGGGAATCGAAATCAGATATCTGGATATGGGCGGCGGTCTCGGAATAACCTATGACGATGAATCGCCGCCCCATCCCCGTGAATATGCCCGGGCGATCGTCGAGTCCCTTAAAGGTACCCATCTAAAACTTATCTTGGAACCCGGCAGGGTTATCGTCGGAAATGCCGGAATACTGGTGACACAGGTTCTTTTCAGGAAATCGGGTCGGGTCAAAGAGTTTGTGGTTGCCGATGCCGGAATGAACGATCTGATGCGTCCCACATTGTACAAGGCTTTTCATGCCATTGAACCGGTTGTGCGCGCTGAAGACGACCTGATCACGGCAGATGTCGTGGGTCCCATTTGCGAGAGCGGGGATTTTCTGGCCCTGGACCGCAAGATCCACAATGTAAAAAAAGGCGATCTTCTTGCGGTGATGAGTGCAGGGGCCTATGGCTTTTCCATGAGTTCCAATTACTGCTCCAGGCCAAGGGTGGCCGAAGTCATGGTAAAGGATGACAGTTTTCATGTGGTTCGGAATCGCGAGAGTTACCAGGATCTGGTCGTCTGCGAATCGATCCCGCCGTTTTTAGGTGATTGAGAGTTATGGGAAAAATAGAATTTTATAAGATGAGCGGCAGCGGCAACGACTTTATCATCGTCGACAACCGCGATAAAATTGTCGATGAGACCGATCTGTTAAATTTTATTGTCAAGGTATGTCGTAGAAAAATGTCCGTAGGGGCCGATGGATTCATCCTTGTGGAGAACACGGAAGGTGCGGACTTCAAATGGCGGTTTTTTAACTCCGACGGCAGTGTGGCAGAGATGTGCGGAAACGGTGCGCGGTGCGTTGCGCGTTTTGCATATTTAACCGGTATTGCCGGACCGGAGATGTCATTTGAGACCGGGGCCGGAATCGTTGAGGCCCAGGTTGCCGGCGAGAGCGTTAAAATAAAAATGACCGATCCGTCAGATCTCAAAACGGATTATACCCTCGAACTTAAAGACCGTTCAATTTCCGTCTCCAGCATCAACACGGGCGTACCCCATGTCGTGATGATCACAGACACCCTTGACGATGTCGAGGTTGTTAAAATGGGACGGGAGATCCGGTTCCACGATATGTTTGCTCCGGCCGGCACCAATGTTAATTTCATCTGCCCCATAAAAGATGATACCATTGGAATTCGAACGTACGAGCGCGGCGTTGAGGATGAAACATTGGCCTGTGGGACCGGGTCCGTTGCGGGTGCGCTCATCATGGCTCGCAAGATGAAGATCGATGCTCCGATCAATGTTTTGACCCGGAGCGGTGTTAATCTCAAGATCTATTACAAAGAAAAAAATGCCGCATATCAGGACATTTATCTAGAAGGGGATGCCCGGATCATTTACCGGGCAGAACTCTTTGAAGATGCATGGAATGACAATTCCTGATTTTCAAGGGGCGGACTTTGGCATCTTTCTTTGACGGATCATATTGATCGTTTGGGAATTTCTTCTTTTTAGAGTCCCGCCTTGAGCGAGACATTGTATAACATCGCAAAGCGATTGAATAAATTAAACAATGGGCGTTCATACCGCATACATTGGGGTCGGTTCCAACATCGGAGACAAACTGTTGAATTGCAAGAACGGAATCTCTGCCCTGACAAACACTCAAAATGCCGTGGAAAAGGCGTGGTCGCGGTTCTACAAAACCGAGCCTGTGGATTACAAAAACCAGGACTGGTTCATAAATGTCGTGGTCAAGGTTGAAACCACCCTTGCCCCTTTTGAGCTGATAAAAACACTTAAATCCATAGAACGAGATGCCGGACGTGTGGACGGTTCCATAAGATTCGGTCCCAGGGTCCTTGATTTGGACATCCTTTTG
>JAQBBE010000302.1:0-4527 GCA_032126435.1 Desulfobacterales bacterium
GCTTGCTGACGGACGTATCTTTACCGGGGAAGAGTCTAAAGAATTGGGGCTGGTGGACCGTATCGGAAATTTGGAAGATGCTATTGAATGGGCCGGCCGACTGGGCGGGATCAAAGGTAAGATTTCAACGGTTTATGCAAAAGACAAAAAGTTTTCTTTTTTAAAATATATTACAGATTCATCCACGGACACTTTATTAAACCACATACTGGATCCCTTCTTGTCTGCAGATTATATATATCGACCCGAAAAAGGCCATTGAAAACGCTTTAAAGTTGTTTCAGAATCCATCGAACTCATCCGGGTTTTTCAGTCCTGAACGTGCCCGGAAGCTGTTAACCCCCCTATGTTGACTTGAGCCTTTTGTAAAGCGATGAGCTCGCTGTGTAAAATTTTAGAACGCGTTCAATTTTTACAAAAAAATACTCACATCACCCAGACCTTCCCGGATGATTTCCGGGAAATCGTCGATCAGGGATATGACACTTGATGGGTGGCCTGAAACCGGCCCCCCATCAATAACCACATCTATTCTACGATCAAAAAAATCTTCGATAAGTGACGGGTCATAAAGAATTGTGCCGTCCGGCATTGTCGCACTGGTCGTGATAATCGGATTTCCCAGCGCTTTCACCAGCGCCAGACAAATTATATTATCCGGTACGCGGATTCCCGCAGTTTTCCGCTGGGTCAGCATGATTTTGGGAACCAACTTCGAACCTTCCAGCACAAAAGTGTAAGGACCGGGGAGAAGACGTTTCATGGTTTTATAGGCATAGTTTGAAACTTTAGCGTAGTGGCTGATATTTTTAAGCCCTGAACAGATAAAACTAAACGGTTTGGTGTTATTCCGCTGTTTTAACTGGTAAATTTTTTCTATCGACTTTTTGTTCATGATGTCGCAGCCGATTCCATAATACGTATCGGTTGGATAGGCGATGATGCCGCCTCTTTTGAGTATTTCAACAACCTGTGTCAGAAGTCTTTCCTGGGGGTTTTTAGGGTTTATTTTTAATATCATGGCAACGCTTTTTTTACATCCGCCGGCGAATGGCGGTTCATCTTAACCCGGGTTTATCAAATCATTCGTATGGGTTAATTTTGAGCCTTGGGTTGATGTTTATGGTTTTGGTTCGAATAATCCGGGTACATTATCTATTACGGATATTGCCATAATGTCAAGGCAGTGATCTCAAATATCCTATCAATAAGTTTGATCATTTTTTTATTTAAATTAATTTCAGAAAGTTATAACATGTGATGAAATACAGGCTAATAAAGATTGCAAAAGACAAATCTATTTGTTATTCGTCTTCGTAAAAATCTCAAAGCTGAAAAAATACCCAATCCGGATCGGCTGGAGATGGAAAGCCGAAAAAGACGTATCAATTACGAAAGCACGAAAAAGAACGAATGATATAGGTCTTAATAAGTTTAAGGTTAATGGGGGAATTTATGAAAAAAGTGCCGCCTGAAGAGGCTTTTTCTTTTGACGATGTTTTGTTACTTCCGGGCTATTCCGATGTATTGCCGCTCGATGTTGACACCAGAACACGGTTAACAAAAAATATTGATTTAAACATTCCCTTTGTCAGCGCTGCGATGGATACCGTAACAGAGTCTCGTACCGCAATAAGCATGGCACGCGAAGGTGGAATCGGTTTTATACACCGCAACTTGAGCATAGAAAGTGAGGCTGTTGAAGTTGACAAGGTGAAAAAATCTGAAAGCGGTATGATTGTCAATCCGGTGACGATTCATCCGGACCAGCTCGTCCATGAAGTGTTGAACCTGATGGAAAAGTATCGCATTTCAGGGGTTCCTGTAACCCAAGAAGATCGGTTGGTGGGTATCGTAACAAACAGGGACCTTCGATTTGAAACAGATCTCGGAAAAAAGATTTCCGAAGTCATGACAAAAGATAACCTTATTACCGTTTCTGAAGGGATTACTCTGGAAGATTCTAAAAAACTGCTTCATAAACATAGGATAGAAAAGCTCCTTGTGGTGGATGATAAAGATCGTCTGCTCGGTATGATAACGATAAAAGATATTGAAAAGATTAAAAAATACCCAAAGGCTTGCAAGGACTCGCTGGGTAGACTCAGAGTTGGGGCCGCTGTGGGTGTCGGACCTGATATGGAAGAACGTACAGAGGCTCTTTTGCAGGCAGGCGCTGATGTGATTCTGATTGATACCTCCCATGGACATTCGAAAAATGTAATTGAGGCTGTAAAAAACTTGAAAAGTAATTTCAAGGACATTGAGCTGATCGCAGGAAATGTCGGTGAAGCGGAGGGGGCCGAAGCGTTGATTAAAGCCGGTGTCGACGGCGTTAAGATTGGGATCGGACCCGGTTCAATCTGCACCACACGCATTGTGGCCGGTGTCGGCGTGCCGCAGATCACCGCCATCATGAATTGCAGACCGGTATACGCTAAAACAGGCGTTCCTTTGATTGCCGACGGCGGTGTCAAATTTTCAGGTGATGTCACCAAAGCCCTTGGTGCCGGCGCTCAGGTGGTGATGATCGGCAGCCTTTTTGCCGGAACCGAAGAGAGTCCGGGTGAGCTTGTTATTTATCAGGGCCGTAGTTACAAGTCCTATAGAGGTATGGGATCCATTGAAGCCATGCAAAAAGGAAGCCGGGACAGATACTACCAGGTAGAAGATCTCCAGGGCGACAAACTGGTTCCGGAAGGTATCGTCGGCAGAGTTCCTTACCGAGGCAATCTGTCGGACAATCTTTTTCAGCTCATTGGCGGATTAAAGGCAGGTATGGGATACGTGGGGTGCCGCACGCTGGATGAACTCAGAGAAAAGGCCCGCTTTATAAAAATAACCGCCGCAGGCATGCGTGAAAGCCATGTCCATGACGTGATTATTACCAAAGAAGCGCCAAATTACCGCCTCGACTAGTTTCCTATTTGAAACAGGCTCTTTTTCCCATGAGATGCCTCCGATACGTGTTTTCCTCGTCGGTTAATCAAGCTGAAATGTTCCAACAATAGATATTTAAAAATGAATGATAAAGCAGCCGATTTCGTACACCTTCATGTTCACACCCAGTACAGCCTTCTGGACGGCGCTATTCGGATTGATCGCCTGTTAAAGCGCCTCGCTGATTTTGACATGGACGCTGTGGCGATCACCGATCATGGCACCATGTTCGGAGCCTTGACGTTTTATGAAAAGGCCAACAAAGCCGGAATAAAACCGATTATAGGTTGCGAGTGCTATCTGGCGCCAAGAGGCCTTAAAGATAAAACTTCGCTGGATAAAAGTGGACTTTCACATATCATCCTTCTGGCCGAAAATCAGGAAGGTTATCGCAATCTATGCAAGCTCTGCACCATTGCGCAATTTGAAGGATTTTATTACAAACCCCGCATCGACAAAAAAGTATTAAAACACCACAGCAAAGGACTTATCGGTCTATCCGCATGTCTTCACGGTGAAATCCCCCGATTGATTCAGGAAGGCCGAATTGATCAGGCGGATAACGCCGCACGCTTTTACCTGGATGTCTTTGGTGAAGGAAATTTTTTCCTTGAGGTTCAAAACAACGGTATCGATGTTCAGGAAGCGGTGAATCGTGCACTTTTGGATATGAGTCAAAGACTCTCCATTCCACTGGTTGCTTCAAACGATTGTCATTATCTCGACAAAGCGGATGTTCGTGCCCATGATGTTCTTTTGTGCGTGCAGACCGGGAAGACGGTGCATGAAACCGATCGCCTGAAGTTTGGAACCGATCAACTCTATTTAAAATCCAAAGCTGAAATGTATGACGCTTTTAGGGATTATCCGGGTGCACTTGAGAACTCCGTAAACATCGCCAAACGCTGCAACCTTGAATTCGACTTTAATTCATATCATTTTCCGAAATTCGATGTTTCATCGGATCATACCGTAGATGAAATTTTCGAACAAATGGTCAGGGATGGATTTAAAGCTGTATTACAGCGGATAAAGACAAAGAATCCTGATATTGATGAAAAACTTTATGTTCACCGCATCGAGAATGAAATTAACCTCATCAAATCCATGGGGTTTTCAGGGTATTTTTTAATTGTGGCTGATTTTATCCGCTATGCCAAGAAAAAAGGTATTCCTGTTGGACCTGGAAGGGGGTCGGCTGCAGGAAGCCTTGTTGCTTATTCTCTTGGAATTACGGATCTGGACCCCATTGAGCACGGTCTTATTTTTGAGCGTTTTCTCAACCCTGCCCGCAAAAGTATGCCGGATATTGATGTCGATTTTTGTATAAACGGCAGGGAAGACGTCTTTAAATATGTGATTGAGAAATATGGCGGGGGTGATTTTGTCGCCCAGATTATCACATTCGGAAAGCTAAAAACCCGGGCTGTAATTCGAGACGTGGGCCGTGCATTGGATATACCCCTTTCCGAAGTGGATGCCATTGCTAAAATGGTGCCGGATGTATTGAACATAAGCCTGGATGATGCGCTGAAAAAGGAACCCAGACTGGCGCAGCTGGCGGAAAAAAAGCCCGAAATCGGCGAT
>JAQBBE010000303.1:0-6941 GCA_032126435.1 Desulfobacterales bacterium
CGATCCCCTTTGTAGTTGAGTGTATAATCGATACCATCTTTAACTTCATACAGGGGAAATATATTCGATTGAACCGCAAGCCGGGCGATTTTGACGGACATTTCAGACGGAATTCGCCAGCCGGTGGGGCAGGGGGCAAAAACGTGAAGGAATCTCGTTCCGCCTTTCATCTGCCGGGCTTTAACAAATTTTTGGATCAGGTCTTCGGGGAAGGCGATGTTGGCAGTGGCCGCATAAGGAATCCGGTGGGCCGCAAGGATTTCGACCATGTTTTTCTTGCGGCTTTTTTTCCAATCCTTGCCCGGCGTTGTTGTAGTACGGGTGCCGAAAGGCGTGGCTGAACTGCGCTGAACACCGGTATTCATATAGGCCTCATTGTCATAACATACATAAATAAAATCTTCGTTGCGCTCCACAGCGCCGCTAAGGGCCTGTATTCCGATGTCGAAGGTTCCGCCGTCACCGGCCCAGGCGACGACCGTGGTCTCGGTATCTCCTTTCATATCCAAAGCCGCTTTCAAACCGCTGGCTGCTGCACCGGCCGTTGCAAAGGCTGTCTGGAGAATCGGAACTTTCAAGGATGACTGTGGATAAGGGCCTGCAATGACGCCCCAACAGCAGGCCGGGATCACCAGGATGGTTTTTTCACCCAGAGCTTTCAATGCAAATTTCATGGCGAGGGTAGCGCCGCATCCAGGGCATCCCACATGCCCGGAATACATGTATTCCGCATCCGGTATATTCAGTTGAGTCATCGTTAAGGAACCTTCTGTTTTTATTGAAGATTGAAAATTATTTTTTTTTTTGAAACAGCTTCTAAGGATTTCAGCCGTACTATAAAATTTTCATTCAAACCATTTTCAATGGTCAATATTCACTCATTAAGCCCTACCCATACGCTTTCATTTTCCGGATGCGCGCTATTCTTTGTTTTCCAGTAGATTTCCGCAAGAATTTCAGGGGTCACATCGCGGCCACCGAGTCCCGTAATATAACCAAACACCGGAGGGTGTCCGTTCCTGTTGCACAATGCGGCCCTGATTTCTTGGGCAAAGATGCCGCTGGCGCCGAATGAAAAATTTCTGTCAACCACGGCGACTTTTTGAACCGATCCGAGGTGTTCTCGGATCAAATCCGTTGGAAACGGCCGAAACATCCTCAGCTTGAGCATTCCGACCTTTTCTCCCTGTGAGCGAAGATCGGAAATAACCTTTCGGCAGGTGCTTGCCGCAGTTCCCGTGACCACCATAATCACCTGGGCATCGTCGCAATGGACCCTTTCCACCGGACCGTATGATCGACCGAATATTGCTGCAAATTCCTGCTCGACCCTGCTAAAAATATCCGGCACCCGTTCCATAGCCTTCTGGATGTTGTGTCGCATCTCCATATAGACGGTGGGTGGGGCCATCTGACCCAAGGCAAACGGATCAGAGGTTTTCAATTCGATTCGGGGTGAAAACGGCGGCAAAAAGCGGTCCACCAAATCTTGATCCGGCACATCCACCGGCTCAAAGGTGTGGGAAAGGAAGAAAGCATCCAAGACCACCATCACCGGCAGATTGATCGCTTCCGCGAGCCGATATGCCTGAAGCGTTGTGTCAAAAACATCCTGACCATCCTCGCAATAGAGCTGAATCCAGCCGGTATCCCGCTGGGCCAGACTGTCTGTCTGGTCCATCCAGATGTTCCACCCCGGAGCCAAGGCACGGTTGACTTCAGCCATGATAATGGGCAGACGGGCTGCTGAAGCCCAGTGCAGGAGTTCGTGCATCAGCGCCAGTCCCTGAGAAGAGGTTGCCGTGAAGGTCCGGGCCCCGCCACTTGAAGCACCGATTACGGCAGCCATGGCAGAATGCTCGCTTTCTACCAATAGAAAGCGGGCGTTCATGGTCCCGTCGGAGCAATATTCCGATAACGCCTCGACAATATGGGTCTGGGGAGTGATGGGATATGCGGACATCACCTGCACCTTTGCCAGCCTTACAGCTTCGGATACCGCATGACTCCCCTCCAAAACCTTCTTCATACTTCCTCCTCCAAGGCCATGGCATTACGGGGACATTCCACGACGCAAATTCCGCATCCTTTGCAATAATCGAGATTAATCCGCCGTTGACCGTCTTGGAGGTCCACGGCAATTTCCGGGCAGAATATTCGGCAATTGTCACACGCATTGCAGATGCCGCAGTTGAAACAGCGCCGGGTCTCTTCCATGACCTGACGGATGGTGAACGTTGTCTCGATTTCATCGAAAGGGTTCATCTGTTTGTTCAAAGAAAGCGATTCAGCTTTGATCCGAGGGGCCGGCGAAAAATAATCGATATTGATATCTTCATACGATACCATATCAGGATTTCTGTTAGATCGCTTTCCATCGAGATAACGCTCCATGGAGAGCGCGGGACCGTTGCC
Organism: Desulfobacterales bacterium; assembly: GCA_032126435.1. Lineage (GTDB taxonomy): Bacteria > Desulfobacterota > Desulfobacteria > Desulfobacterales > UBA11574 > JAAXQD01. Next base: position 2,416 of record JAQBBE010000303.1, read on the forward strand.
GACGAGGCAGGAATTCAGACGGTTTGTAATGGCATTCAACCCTTTTTTAAAGAAGGTATCCAGCGCCATGGCCGACTGTTTCCCTGAAGCGATGGCATCTGCAACGCTCTTTGTCGGATTGGTCAGATCACCGCCAAATAGAAACGGCGGGTTATTTGCCATAAACGCACAGTGGCTGAGGTACACGGTTTCGGCATTTTCTTCCGAAGGAAGCTGCCAGGACTCCGAGGGCTCTGCACCGATGGCGGTGAAAATCCTCTGGACCCGAAGCTCTTGGGTCGTTTCACCGTCCGGAACCACACGCGCTCTGCCAGTGTCTGTTTCCATCCCGCTGCGTTTCATCGGTTGTAAGGTTAAAATATATTCGCCGCCGTCTTGTGCAATACTTGACGGGGAGAAAAGTTCCATGATTTTTACACCTTCTTTTACGGCCGTTTCCACCTCATATTCAAAAGCCGGCATATCCTGTTTTCGTCGACGGTATACCAGTGTAGCTTTCACCCCGAGGCGGACAAGGGAGCGCGCAACGTCGATGGCCGTATTGCCGCCCCCGATAACCGCCGCGGTTCCATTATTTAAAGATTCGGTTTTTTCCTTGCGCATTCTGTTGAGAAAATCGAGGCCGTCCAAGGCCATATTTTCCCCGGGGATGTTCATTTTCAAGGATCGGCCGTGACCGCACCCGATGAAAAAGGCGTGGTATCGGTCTTTGGCTTCATCAAGAAAGTTTTGGGTTGCGCGAGTGTTGCAGAGTATCTTCACTCCGAGATTTTTTATCCGCTGGACTTCAGCATTTACGACAGCATCCGGCAAGCGATATCTTGGGATCCCCCACCTTAGAATTCCGCCCGGTTCGGTCTCGGCCTCGAAAACATCGCATGAATACCCCAGCCGTGTTAAAAAATAAGCGGCGGCCAGTCCGGATGGACCGGCACCGACAATGCATATTTTTTTCCCGTTATCGGGAAGCCTTTCCAGGGAAAATGTTAAGTTATCCCTAACAGCGGTATCGCCAATGAATCGCTCTATACCGTGTATGGCAATGGGTTCATCAAAACCGGAGCGGTTACAGGCCGTTTCACACGTGTGAAAACATACCCGGCCGCAGATAGCAGGGAAGGGATTTTCAAGAAGAATGATCTCCAGTGCTTCTCTGTATCGCCCCTGGCTCGACAGCATTTCGATCCGGGCAATGTCCTCGCCGGCAGGACAGGCCGCGCTGCACGGTGCCGTCTTCTCATGGTATTTTGGACGTACAAAGCGCCATGATCCCGTCTTGTTTAATTCGGTGGAGATATTCGATCGTGATATGAATAATGGTATTTTTTCTGCGAAATTTTGTTCGGTTGTCACGGATTCCCACAATTGTTTTCCAACATTCCAAAAAGAGTCACAGCGTCATAGGCCTGGCGGGCTGCCGACACATTCTGGTCTGTTTTAACATGAATTTCATTTTCAATGGCCGCTGTAATCATATCCAGGTGCGGCATCTCCATAACCCTCGCGAAAGCGCCGATCATGGCCGTGTTGATAATCGGCTGGGTGCGGCTTCCGAGACCGTTGTTGACGGCGATTTGATTGGCGTCTACAAAAGCAAACCGAAAGCCTGAGAAAGTATCCATAGTGTCGGGGATATCTTTTAAATTGATCAGAATCGAGCCGCCCTTTTTGAGCCCTGCTGTGACATCGACGCGGTCCAGCAGTTTGGCATCTTGAACGACAACATGGTTGGGTGCGTAAATGTTGCTCCGAACCAGAATCTTTTCTTTATCCAGCCTGAGATAGGCTTCAACCGGCGCTCCGCGTCTTTCCACACCAAAAAGAGGAAAGGTTTGTACATAATAACCGGCGTTAAAAAAAGCCTTTGCCAGCAAGATTGATGCGACCACGGTTCCCTGTCCTCCACGACCATGGAAACGAATTTCATACATAATTGTTAAGCCCGCTTTGTTGGTGATGAATTTGTATAAAATCTCAAAGTAATTTTATAACTTGAAAAGCTTAGAAAATGGGAATATTATCATTTTGTTTTCTGAAAAGCAAACAATGACTTTCATTATCGTGCGCACAATTCGGGTCAGAGGTTATTGGCAATGCCGGTATATGAATATACAGCCCTGGATATAAAAGGCAAGACCATCTCGGGAATCATCGATGCCGATAGTTCCCGTACCGCCCGCCAGAAACTGCGGGCATCCAAAACCTACCCGGTATCTATTGAAGAAGTGCATGATACGGCCGCAATAAAGACCCCCAAGACTTTTTCGGCGCTACGCCCATTTACCCGGGTCAGACCGCAAGAAGTTTCAATGATGACGAGACAGCTGGCGACGTTGCTGGGGGCCGGCCTTCCGCTGGTACCGGCCATCGCCGCCTTGACATCGCAAACCAGATCTCAATCGTTTAAAAAGATGCTGGCAAAGATCAAGGATTCAATCGTTGAGGGAAACAGCTTTGCGCGATCCCTGTCTTTGTTTCCGGGGACTTTTTCGGCGCTGTATATCAATATGGTGACGGCGGGTGAAACTTCGGGAGCGCTTGAAATTGTTTTGGAACGGCTTGCGGATATTACCGAAAAACAGCAGGCCTTAAAAAGCCGCATCCAGTCTGCCATGGCCTATCCTATTTTGATGTCCCTTATCGGAGTTCTGGTTCTTTTTTTTCTTCTGACATTTATTGTTCCCAACATCACATCCATTTTTTCAGATATGAACCAAACGCTTCCAGCCCCGACGCTCTTTCTGATCAGAATAAGTGATATTTTTAAAATGTACTGGTGGATCATCTTGATCGGGATCGCCGGCGCCGTATTAATTTTACGGCACATTAATAAAACCGTCAAAGGCGGATACGTTTTCGATAAAATAAAACTTTTATTGCCGCGACTCGGAGTCTTGGCCAAAAAACTGGCTGTTGCGCGTTTTTCACGCACCCTCGGATCCCTTCTTGAAAATGGCGTTTCCATGCTGCCCGCCCTTGGGATTGTAAAGAATATCGTCGGCAACGCCCTGATCGCTGATGCCATCGAAGATGCCTCAAAAGAAGTCGGTAAAGGGAAGGGGTTTGGGTCTGCTTTGGCGGAAAGCAAAATATTTCCGGATCTTTCCATTCAGATGATTCAGGTTGGAGAGCAAAGCGGTAAACTGGAGGAAATGTTGAATAAAGTTGCAGATGTATTTGAAAATGAAGTGGAAGCGAGCATAATGACCATGACATCACTTCTGGAACCTGTTATGATTCTAATTATGGCCGTTATTGTGGGTTTCATCGTCCTTTCCATATGTCTGCCGATATTTGAAATGAGCCAGCTTGTCCGATAAGCTCGGTTAAAAAAAACATTTATGGATGGAAAAAGAATGAACCGTAAATTTTCTTTAAGAAATTCAGACTGTCGTGGATTTACACTGATTGAACTGATGGTTGTCATCGTCATACTCGGAATTCTTGCCGGGCTTATTATACCCAAGATTATGGGACGGCCTGAGGAGGCAAAACGCCTCAAAGCCAATATGCAGATCGAGAGCCTGGAAACGGCGCTAAAATTGTATAAACTCGATAACGGCATGTATCCGGATACCGAGCAGGGCTTGCAGGCACTTGTTGAGCAGCCCGAAACCGGGATGCTGCCGAAGAACTGGCGTAAAGGCGGATATCTTGAAAAAGGCAGGGTTCCGAAAGATCCATGGGGCAATGAATTTGTCTATCTTTCGCCCGGAGTTCGCAACGAATATGATATTATTTCATATGGCGCAGACGGAGTTTCAGGGGGCGAAGAAAAAAACAAGGATATTAACAACTGGGAGATTGAATAGTCATAACAGAGCCCTCCCTGTCCCCGTGTTACACCTACAGTTATTCCAATAAATAATTATGCTTGGCTTTGAACGAACCAAAGGCTTCACGCTAATCGAGCTCGTCGTTGTGGTCGCCCTGATCAGCATCATGCTTTTTTTGGCAATTCCCAGGTTTCAGAGTGATTTTCTTGCAGACAGCACCAAAAAGGTTTCGCGCTGGATTCTGTATAAGATTCCGGCGTTAAAAGAAAATGCGTTCCGGGAGCAAAAAAAATATGTGCTGCACGTCGGGATCGATTCCGAAAAACTGTGGATAACGCATGAAGGCATGTCAGACGAAGAGCTTCAAGATGCGGAAATGGATGGCTACAAACTTTCGGGCGACATAAAATTGCAGGATGTTGAATTTCCGGATGAACACATAATATCTGCGGGCCGGGCGGATATTTATTTTTATGAAAAAGGGTACTCTGACAAAGCGATTATTCATATGGTCCATGACGATGACCATCGGCTGTCTTTTCTCATAGAACCTTTTCTGCCCCGGGTCCATTTATATAATGAATATGTAGGGTTTGAAGATTCATAATTGATGGTTTCGTAAAAAGTCCGTTTTGCTCGCTCAGTGACCATTTGGGGGCGTTTCAAGCGGTGCTGCTAAATTTCAAGAACTCGTCGCAAGCTCCTCAAACAGCTTGAAATTTTTAACGCATCACCGCTTGAAACACTGGA
>JAQBBE010000304.1:0-7990 GCA_032126435.1 Desulfobacterales bacterium
GGGAAATTGTTCGCACCGAGAAACGCCGGAATGAACTCAACGCCGCCGAAATGTCCTGTGATCAAAAGTATGCCTTTACCCTTTGCAAGCCCTTGTTTGATGGCGTCCAGGCCTTCACTTTCCATGTGGTTCATAACGAAATTTCGCAATGTTCCGGCAGTGGAATAGGCGTTGAAAAATTTTTCAAAGTAATGAGATAATATCCCCTGAAAAATGTTCTTGGTAATGGTTCTTATTTCAGATCTGTCTTTGTGACCGGTAAAAACCGTGTTAACCCCCTTTCTGATTTTCCATTTTTCTTTCGGGTTAAACAAAAAATATAATTTCCACAGCATTCTGATGTAAAAGAAAGTTATTTTCCACCCCAGCATCCTGCACAAAAAAATGTTAAACCGCCATTGCAGAAAAGCGCTTAAGTTTAGCTTCATGATAAGTCCTCCTTTAATGGTCGTGGCGTTTTTATACAGCGAGTGAATTGTGAACTCAGGGGCATTGCCCAGTTGGACCCATGGAAATATGGAATTTGGCCGATTAATAAAAAATTTGTGTTTATGAACGCTCATTGGACAGGTAATATTCTGCTTTTTATTCCCCCAACAGCCCATGTGATTTTATAAGCAGATGGATTAAATATCAAATGGTTGTAAATTTCCGAGACGTTAAATCGGATAAGAATCGACGACATCCACATAGAAGTGAAGACACGAAGAGAACGCAACTGGTAGAATTAAAAAGATATTCTTTACGAAATGTTCAGATTGAACTGCAACAGCGAGGGCATTTCTCTCGGTTTGCTGCAGGGATCTTCGATATGGGATGTTTATCAATCCGTTTGTTTGGTTTAATTTCTCTCAAAAAGCGTGCCAAAACCACACAAGTGCGTCTGGATTTGAGACAAAAACCGTTTTTTTTAATGTGCTGTTGATATTGCTGAAAATCCTTGATTTATTGGGTATTCTTTTAGCTTATGACGGCTTGTGGATTGCCAGAGTGTTCGATCGATCCCATGAATAATATTCAATTATAGGGCCAAGACTTTAACTTGCACATAAAAATGTGCACACTTGCACATTTTTATGTGCAAGTGTCTGCTGGACCCTCTATGATTGACGATGATTCAATTTTGTGTTCATATAAATTCCTAGACTTTTCGGGATTCGATCCGGCCGGAAGATGAAAAAACATGGCATAAAAATTGCTTTGTCATGCTGTATGGATCTGTATATATCCAATCGGATTTCCACCGGCAGTCTGTTGATGGTTTCGGGAAATTTTATTTCACCCATTTTTTGAGCATTTTTTGGATCTGACATATGAAAAAAAATGATACAATTCTAGTCGTTGATGATGAAAATGGCGTCCGCCAATCGTTTAATATGGTTCTCAAAGACAAATACAATGTGCTTCTGGCCGAAACAGGACAAGAAGCAATGGATATTTTTAGAAAAAATTCAGTTGATATGATTCTGCTCGACATTCTTTTACCGGATATCAACGGCCTTGATCTCCTGTCAAAACTTGTAGAAACAGACCCGAATACGGAAATTATCATGGTCACCGCTGTAAATGAAATTCAATCGGCGGTAAAAGCGATTAAGCTGGGGGCTTATGAATATATCATTAAACCTTTTGTGGTGGATGATGTATTAATCGTGATCCGCCGGGCTTTGGAGAAACGACGCCTTGTAAAGGAAGTTGCCTATCTCAGAAACGAGCTGGAACGGTACCACCCATTTGAAAAGATGGTCGGTAAAAACAAAAAAATGAGAAAAATTTTTGATTTGATATCAACGATTGCCATAAGCGACGGGACCGTACTTGTTCAGGGAGAGAGTGGAACCGGAAAAGAACTGGTGACCCGAGCCATACATAATCGCAGCAATAGACGCCGACAGCCGTTTGTAGTGATTAATTGTGCCGTCATACCGGCGACCCTGATGGAGAGTAAAATCTTCGGGCACAATAGAGGGGCATTTACAGGGGCTATCAGTACCAGTATCGGAAAGCTTGAGCTTGCTGATAGGGGTACGGTCTTTCTCGATGATATTGATTCTCTGGATGTCAATATGCAGGCAAAACTTTTGAGGATTATCCAGGAAAAGGAATTTGAAAGACTGGGCAGCACAAAGGTTATCAAGGTCGATGTCAGGTTCGTAGCGGCTTCCAATAAGAACATCAAGGAATTGATTTTACAGGGTAATTTCCGGGAAGATCTTTATTATCGGCTCAATGTTTTCCCGATAGGGTTACCCCCGTTGAGAGAGCGGGGAAATGATGTTTTGTTGCTTTTGGATCACTTTTTGGAGTTGAATTCCAAAAAGACCGGTAAACCCCCGAAAAGGTTCTCTAAAAGAGCTGTTAAAGTACTTATGGAATACGATTGGCCGGGGAATGTCCGGGAGCTTGAGAATCTGGTGGAAAGATGGTTTACCATTACCGAAGGTCCGGTGATCCATCTTGAAGATAATGCCTCCTTTAATATCGGCAATAAGGAAATTAAGGGGCTACCTTTAAAAGAAGCGGTGAGCATATTTGAAAAAAAATATATTTCTGAAGTGCTTAAAAGCGTTGATGGAAATCGAACAAAAGCCTCGATGAAACTTGGCATTCATCGTAATACCCTATTGTCAAAAACCAATGAATTCGGTCTGAATTTGAACACATAATGCTTGCAGGGACAGCCCCGTATCCAACCATAAATTTTCTGCCTGAATTTATCCGCACCGATGTATTGATGGTCTCGTAAAAAGTCTGATTTTGCTCGCTCCGCAAGCAATTTTGGGATTCATGACTCGCCTGTCTAAATTGCAAGAACTCGGGCTAACGCCCTCAAACAGCTTGTAATTTTTAACGCCAGACTCAACATGAATCTTTCTCCAAAATTGCTTGATGTCGCTCACAAAAGACTTTTTACCAAGCCGTCATGTATTAAGCTGGACATAATCCAAAAATCCAGACGACCATGCACATAAATATGTGCACCGGTGCACATAAAAAATGGCGCTTTCCGTGTTGAACTGAAACAGCGAGCATGTTCTCCGCGGTTTATCGGGGAAAAATTTACGCAAACAGTACACCTTTTAATATAAAGATCATCCATTTCGCTGAAACATAAGGTGGTATAACAAAACGCATCGAACCCGCGATGATATGCGTGTTCGATGGGGTCTGGAACCGGTTTGTCTGGATCCTAAAACAGTATGCACTTTATATATTAGACATTTTTTTTCATTTATTCTTGACATGAAATTTTAAAATGTTTATAGGATCTCTCTTAAATGTATTTATCCTTATTTTTTCGCTTGGATACTGCCGATTAAGTAAAAAATTTAATGTCGTTGACCTCTGATCGACACTAGAGTTAGGAATTTGGAGCAGTCCTGAATATGAGGCTGAATAATCTTCTGGCGCAAGGAAAAACCGCCATTGTAAAAAAGTGGTTCGTCTCGGCGATCGAAACGTATCCATCCGACACCGCAAAATTTCTAAAACGCCAGAAGGATCCTTTTGCCAACCCGGTCGGCAGAACCATTTACCGCGGACTGGATGCATTATTTGATCAACTCCTTGAGGATATGGATTATGAAGCCATTACTTCCTTCCTTGACCCGATCGTCAGAATCAGAGCGGTTCAGAATTTTTCCCCTTCACAAGCCACCAATTTCATCTTTTTTTTAAAAGATGTTATCAGAGAACATACACAGAAAGAAGTTTCCGAAGCACGGCTTTTCAACGAACTGCTGTTGTTTGAGTCAAAAATCGACAAACTCAGCCTGATTGCCTTTGACCTATACATGCAATGCAGGGAGAAGATATACGAACTCAAAGCCAATGAGATGAAAAACAGGACATTCAGGGCTTTCGAGCGAGCGGGCTTGGTGAGTGAGCTCCCGGCGGATACGCCGGTGGTTAATATTAATATATGTAAAGAGGCTTCTAACGATATATAGATTTTTCGTAGAATCGTGATCTGGCTTTTTAATAAAAGCGGCATGAACCATTTGAGATCCATTCTATTGTCGTCATGGGGCCATTGAGTGAGGTAATGATATAATGAATATTAGTTACATGTATTCCCTCATAGCGGTCATCATTCTATTTCTGCTTGCTTTTGTAGGTGTTAAATTTCCGGGGGGCGAGGTATTTTTCGGCATTATCATACCTTATCTGGCGCTCATAATTTTCATTTTGGGATTTATCAACCGAATTATAGACTGGGCACGTTCTCCGGTGCCTTTCCGAATTCCCACAACGTGCGGACAACAGAAATCCCTGCCCTGGATTAAATCGGCCAACATTGACAATCCATCCACCACCGGCGGCGTTGTCGTGCGGATGATCCTTGAGGTTGTCTTTTTACGGTCGTTGTTCAGAAATACAAAATGTGAGCTAAAAGAGGGCGACAAAATTTCCTATGAATGGGAAAAATGGCTTTGGCTTTTTTCGCTGACATTTCACTGGGCGTTTTTCACCGTGCTGTTCAGACATCTGCGATTTTTTACCGAACCGGTGCCGGCTTGTGTGCAATTGCTGGAAAAACTCGACGGATTTCTTCAGATCGGTTTGCCGGGACTCATGTTGTCCGGCGTCGCCCTTTTGGCAGCCGTAACATTTCTATTTTTAAGAAGAATACTTATCCCCCAGGTGAAGTATATTTCACTGGGTTCGGACTATTTTCCCCTCTTTCTTATTTTCGGCATCGCCTTTACCGGCATCCTGATGCGGTATTTTACCAAGGTGGATATTGTGGGCGTCAAAGAATTCACTATGAGCCTGGTTACCCTTAACCCTCATGTTATAAAAGGGATCGGCGGCGTCTTTTATGTCCATCTATTTTTTGTCAGTGTTTTTTTGGTATATTTCCCGTTTAGCAAACTCATGCATTTGGGGGGAATCTTTATGAGCCCCACCAGAAATCTGGTCAACAACAGCCGCGCCAAAAGACATGTCAACCCATGGAATTACCCGGTTAAGATTCATACATACGACGCTTATGAAGATGAATTCAGGGAAAAAATGATAGAAGCAAATCTTCCTGTGGAAAAAATGATAGCGCCGGAAACGCCGGAGGAATCCGAGGAAAAGGAGTAAATAATGTCAGATGTTCCAAAACCTGATGAATTGCTTTCAAACATAGATTATCGACCTTCCCGAACGGGATGGATGGATACCCCTGTTGACATCCAAAAGGGGATCTATTCTTATGCCGCAAACCCAAAGAGCGTTGAATATGTCGGCCTTCCCTACCCAAGACAATGGAATCCCATTGAAGAAGATTGGAAGCTGCCTGAAAACTGGAAAGAAATAATTTCCAAAGGATTCAGGGAACGGCTCGACCGGTTTCGATCTGTTAAAGTATTTATGGACATCTGTGTCCGCTGCGGTGCCTGTGCAGACAAATGTCACTTTTTTATCGGGTCCGGCGATCCCAAGAACATGCCGGTTTTAAGGGCCGAATTGCTTCGTTCTGTTTACAGAAACGATTTTACAACCGCCGGAAAAATTATCGGATCCATCGGAAAGAACTTCAAAAAGATTATCGGTGCCAGGGAACTGGATCTGCAAGTCTTGAAAGAATGGTGGTACTATCTATTTCAGTGCTCAGAGTGCCGGCGCTGTTCGGTTTTCTGCCCTTACGGCATTGATACGGCTGAGATTACCATCATGGGCCGGGAGCTGTTAAATCTAATCGGCCTAAATATAGACTGGATTGCCACGCCTGTGGCCAACTGTTACAGAACAGGGAACCACCTTGGAATTCAGCCCCATGCGTATAAAGACATGATGGATTTCTTTGCCGATGATATTGAAGAGATCACCGGTGTAAAGGTGGAACCCAGTTTTAATAGAAAGGGCGCGGAAATCCTCTTTGTCACGCCTTCCGGTGATATTTTTGCCGACCCCGGCACATATACCTGTGTGGGGTACATGATGCTGTTTCATTATTTACAGGAAAAATACGGGTTCGACATCACCTGGAGCACCTATGCTTCCGAGGGTGGAAACTTCGGTTTTTTTACCTCTCATGAGATGATGAAACGGCTGAATGCTAAAATGTACGCTGAAGCCAAAAGGCTGGGCGTAAAATGGATCATCGGGGGAGAGTGTGGTCATATGTGGCGGGTCATTCACCAGTATATGGATACGATGAACGGCCCGGCTGATTTTTTGGAAGAGCCGGTTTCTCCCATTACCGGAACCAAGTTTGAAAATGCCAAATCGACCAAGATGGTGCATATTACCGAATTTACCGCCGATCTTATCAAACACAATAAACTCGAACTGGATCCCAGCCGCAATGATCATTTGAAGGTGACCTATCACGACTCCTGCAACACGTCCCGTGGCATGGGATTGCTGGAGGAGCCCCGGTACGTTATTAAAAACGTATGCAATAATTTTTATGAAATGCCTGCCAATACAATCCGGGAACAGACATTCTGCTGCGGCAGCGGGTCCGGCCTGAATGCCGGCGAAAACATGGAATTGAGGATGCAGGGCGGCCTGCCCAGGGCCAATGCGGTCAAATATGTTCATGAAAAACACGGGGTGAATATGCTGGCCTGTATTTGCGCCATTGACCGGGCGGCCTTGTCTTCATCCATGGAATACTGGGTGCCGGAAGTGGGAGTGACCGGCGTTCACGAGATGGTGGGCAATGCACTGATTCTGCCCGGTGAAGGAAAGAGAACGACAGATCTGCGCAGTGAACCGCTGCCGGGAATGGAGGATGACGATGCCGAATAACAAGAAGATGTATGATAAGGGAAAAGTCGTTGCAGGTCTATGCATCTTTGTGGTGTTGATAACATTTCCTTTCTGGTTCAACCTTGGAAAGGCTGCTCCGGCGCCCGAACCCAAACTCAGCGATAAAGCTAAAGCCGCCAAAGAATGTGTGATGCCGGCGGCAACCATGAAGACGGAGCATATGCAGATTCTCAATGAGTGGCGGGATACGGTTGTACGGGACGCCAAAAGGATCTATACGAATCCCAGTGGGAAGAAATTTAATATGAGTCTTTCCAATACCTGTTTGGACTGTCACGTAGAAAAGGCTGAATTTTGTGACAAGTGCCACAATTATGCTTCGGTAACCCCTTACTGCTGGGATTGCCACATCGATCCGAAGGAGGCAAAGTGATGAAAAGCAGTAGAAGACGCTTTTTAAAAATAGCTGGAATTTCAGCGCTGGGTTTAGGGGCCAAACCGGTCCTCGATGTAATGGCTTCCTCTAGTGAAACGGCAGCACCGAAAACCACAAAGGGTGAAAATGCCCTTACAGCCAAACGATGGGGAATGGTCATCGACACCCGGAAATTGCAATCAGAAGAAGATCTCGATCCGATGATCGAGATCTGTGACAAGATTCATAATATTCCCAAGTTTGAAAATAAAAATCATGAGATCAAGTGGCTCTGGGCTGAAGAGTTCAAACATGAATTTCCCATGCAGGAACCGGACTTTTTAAATGACAGACTCAAGCACATGTCTTTTTTGACACTTTGCAATCATTGTGGAAAGGCGCCATGTGTCCGTGTGTGTCCCACAAAGGCAACCTTTAAGCGCGAAGACGGCATTGTACTGATGGATTTTCACAGATGCATCGGCTGCAGATTTTGCATGGCGGCGTGCCCTTACGGGTCGAGAAGTTTCAACTTTAGAGATCCACGCCCCTTTATCAAGGAGACCAACCCTGATTTCCCCACAAGAACAAAAGGGGTTGTTGAAAAATGCAACTTCTGTGCGGAAAGGCTGGCGGTTGGGATAATGCCGGCCTGTGTGGAGGCCTCCAACGGTGCACTGACTTTCGGGGACCTGGATGATCCTGAATCAGAAGTTAGAAAGGTTTTAAGAAGCAACTACACAATTCGTCGTAAACCGGCCCTGGGTACGGGCCCATCAGTTTTCTATATTGTATGAGGTGGTTATGCTTGAAAAGGCGTTGACAGGAACAAAGAAATACTATGGATGGATGGCGGCACTTTTGGTT
>JAQBBE010000305.1:0-3764 GCA_032126435.1 Desulfobacterales bacterium
GCCGGCCTGTCAAGCCGGAGGTCGCGAGTTCAAGTCTCGTCACTCCCGCCATAATAATATCAATGGCTTAGAGTAAATATCTAAGCCTTTTTTATTTGGCTAAAAATATCATACCCCACACTATACCCAACAAGCCTGATAAAAATCAGGGTAAAAAATTAAATCTCGTATCAAATAAAAGCCCGATCTCCTGCTTCAGGAATCCGGGTTTTTTGTCTTTAAGTGAATAGCGAAAAGGTCACACACAGGAGGGAAGAAGGCCTAAGTGCAGTAAATTTACAAGTAGTTTCTCAAAGCTATTAGGTTTTTATAAAGGTGCTCCCAAACAAAAGATGACAGAGAAAAGTCATTTGAATCACAGCCAATAAAATGCAACAAGAAAAAATCTAACACTTCTTTATTATGGTCAATACTGGGAGTATCGAAATCGACCATATTTTTCCCGTCTTCAAATATGATGTTCGTTCGCTTCGATAAATCCGGCATGCGACGAATATGACGATAATAGAAAGAAGCTCTATCTGGCCAAACCATGTTAAATATGCTGTATTCATTTGTTTCATGATCGATGCTAATCCTCTCCTTTCGTATAATCCTTTTCAGTTCAGGTCGGTAGATTATTTTTCCAACCATATCATCTGTCAAACACAAACCTGATTATCACCATCAAAAGATCCTCGGATTTTGTTCTTGCCCTTCCTTTAACCTTTTGTCTGACTCTTACTCCCATAATAAGTCCCTCACTTTCTCCCTTAGTTTATCCACGGACAGGGACCAGGGACGTCCTTTTCGGCCTGCAGCGCCTATCCCGTGGGGTTAAAATTATGAAAAATACTTCATAGATTTTATGTGGTTTACTACACAATTTCACACCTTTTCCTGTGATTTAGCGATACTCTTCGGACGCTGCAATTAAACCAAATGCATAATTAACAGGTATTTACATTATGATTGATTGTATTTGTACGATTTTTGCATATATTAATGGGAAATCTTCATCATTGATTTGGATTTATCGTAAATCCCAACAATAGCGGAGTCTTTAATGAAAGAGCGACGTCTATATAAAAGACTTTCGGATAAACTTCTTGTAAGACTGGAGGCCATAACATCAAGCAAAATAAGGGTTCTTCATGTTAAAACCAAAGACATATCTGCCGGCGGTATCTTCATCTATACCAAAGAGGCCTCTTATATTCCAGATGATACGCGGTTTATTATAGACCTCACCATCCCGAGCAAAAATAAAAAACTGAAGAATTTTGAAAAATGTGCAGGGACTATGGTGCGTTCGACATCAGAAGGTATAGCGATTCGTTTTAACAGACCCGCAAAACTATTAGTTTAAATGGTACTTAAATCCCAACCTTAAAAGAGTTGTCAATGAAAGAGCGACGTATATATAAAAGACATATAGTGATTCTTCCCACAAAATTAGAAACCATATTAACGCCAGGAGAAAAAAAGGTTTTTGATGTTGAAACCAGAAATATATCTATCGGCGGTGCATTCATTTATTCAAAGGATTTCTCCTTTTTTCAGGAAGGAAGGCGGGTAATTATAGACTTCACAATCCCGAGTGGCAGCTTTTTTAAATATCTGGCGGACATAAAGAGGATTATGGAATGTACTGGAAGTTTGGTGCGTTTCACGTCAGAAGGTATAGCGATTCAATTTGATAGAGAATGTGAGATTATGAGTTAAAAAGGCTCGTAAATTGTCAAAGCGCATTGCCCCTGTCATTCTGGCAGGGATTTTTTTGTTCATAAAACAAAAGCGCCAGAGGGCTTTCTCTCGGTCCATAGCAATAAACCGCCCGCAACGTCACCGCTACAGTTGCTATTTTTGCTATATAAATATCACGTCAAAAAAAGCGTGTGATATCGTTTTTTTAATAGGGCAAATCCATTTCACAGGGTTTGCCTTTTTTGCATTTTTGTAAGAAATAGGATATATGTACTGGAAGTTGAGGTGCTTGAACCTATGCTCATGGCAAGAAAATACAAGGACGTGCATGTCGAAACCTAATTTCCTATTAATTGGTGCACAGAAGTCGGCGACTACCAGCATTAGTGTGATGCTTTCGCATCACCCTGATGTCTTCGTTGTCAAAGGAAAAGAGCCCCATTTCTTCTCCGAAAACCGTCAGTACGCACGAGGTTGGGACTGGTACATGTCCCTTTTTTCAGGCTACAATGGCGAAAGGGCTATCATCGATGCGTCCACGTCATACTCACGCACAAAAGCCTTTCCTAATACGATATCACGGATTATAAAACATGTTCCGGAAGCGAAAATCCTTTACTCAGTCCGCCATCCACTTGACCGAATGGAATCTGCTTATGTCGAGTGGATGTCAACGCCAAGGTTCCTGTTCGAAAACACCTCAATAAATGATATGGTTCGAAAAAAGCCAAACATTATAGAATCGTCCCGATACTGGAAAAATATCAGCGCATACCGAAAGCACTTTCCGGACCAACGAATCAAGATCATATGGTTCGATGAGTACGTTAATAATCCAGATGTAGTGCTTGCCGACATTTTCGAGTTTATCGGTGTAGACCCTTCGATTATCATCCCGCACTCCCATTTACCTATTGCGTCTCGCAAGAGTATAATTAAAAAGATGAAAATGTCTGGCCGAACAACCTCAATTGATACAACATGGAACCGATCGACTCGGCAATGGACAATAGAACAGCTTGGCAATGACACAAGACAATTTCTTGAATGGTGCGGCAAGCCGGTAGACTATTGGCGAATCGATCCGAATGACAAGGCCTGGCCTTTTAATAAATAGGTTTGTGGATAAAATTAAAAATTTAACTTGATTTTATTCAGGGACTCTCCATTGAAACTTGAATCATAAATATCCACCAATAGTTATGATGTATGTTTGAAGAAATCGTCAAACCAAGACCTGTACTTTCTGCTATTAAAACGTAACAAAATGATAATTGACCTTTAAGCGGTTAAGTTGCATTATCAGCCTGATTTTTCTATTAAAAAATAGAAAAGGAGGCAGAACAGTTTCTCTCTTTCTACCGGAATACAGGCAAAACGTGGTGCTGACCCGACGGGGGTAGAGCGCCGGCAAAACCCCAGTCAGCGTCCAGCACATAGTTCTGCCTTATAGGTCGAGTTGGGTGGTGATGGCTTTGCCGATACCTTCCATCTCAGTGTAAGAAATCGACCCTGCTGAATTGATTAGCCGCTTTTTACTTACCGTGGCAATTTGATCTGCCATCGCCTTAGCCTTTTTACCACGAAACGTCACATATGCTTCACTTGGGTAAAATTTATCAACATTCGTCGTTATGGGCACGACTTGGACTCTGTTCAGATAATGATTGGCAGCATCATTGCTTACAATAACGGCTGGCCTTTGTTTGCGGATTTCACCTCCGATGGAAGGATCGAAGTTAATCCACCACACTTCACCTCTTTTCATCATTCAAGTCTCCAATCGTGCCTTCGGCCCACTCAAGCGCTTCAGATTCCCTGATTTGATCGGCAGCCATCTCTTTATATGCAGCATACATATCTTTTTTTACAACATGCGGGCGAACCAAATCTTCAATAAAACGGCTGATTTTTCGGGGTCCAATGATTGTTCGCAAGCCTTCATAAACCTCTTCGTCTATGGTCACTGTGAGTTTTTTTTGCATTACAAGCACCTCCTTAAACGCTACACGTATAATAACACGTGTAGCGTTTGGGGTCAAGAGGCCGAAAATATTTTTACAAGGAGGCAGAACGCA
>JAQBBE010000306.1:0-10491 GCA_032126435.1 Desulfobacterales bacterium
GTTGTTGAAAATTTTCGGATGATGATTATAGAGGACCCACAGGATCTCACACAGACAGACCTGTCGGACGCCAACATCCTTAAAAATATCAAAAACAGTGTCAAAAGAGCCATGTCGCCAATGCTTACCCGGGTCGTCAACGCCACAGGCGTTGTGCTACATACCAACCTCGGTCGGTCGTTACTTTCGGACGATGCGGTGCAGAACCTTCTGGCCATTGCATCCGGATATTCCAATTTGGAATTCGATCTATCAAAAGGGATGCGGGGTTCAAGATACAGCATTGTTGAAGATATTCTGTGTGAAATAAGCGGCGCTGAAGCGGCCATGGTGGTCAACAACAATGCCGGAGCCGTCTTTCTATCTTTAGAAACCCTCGCCAAAGATAAAAAAGTGATTGTTTCCAGGGGAGAACTGGTGGAAATCGGGGGGTCATTCAGGATCCCCGATGTCATGGCCAAAAGCGGCGGAATATTGAGGGAGGTGGGAACTACCAACCGTACGCACCTTAAAGACTATGAAAATGCAATCGAGCACGATACCGCCCTTCTCTTAAAAGTCCACAAAAGCAATTACAGGGTCGTCGGCTTTACCGCCGAAGTCTCTCTTGAAGCGCTGGTTGCTCTGGGCGCAGAATATAAGATTCCGGTTATGGAAGATCTCGGCAGCGGAACCTTTGTAGATTTTTCAAAGTACGGTCTGTTAAAGGAGCCCACGGTTCAGGAATCTGTTAAAGCAGGCGCAGACATTATCACGTTCAGTGGAGACAAGCTCCTTGGCGGACCCCAGGCAGGCATCATTGTCGGCAAAAATGACCTCCTTATGAAAATCAAAGAAAATCCCATTAACCGGGCACTTCGTATCGACAAACTTACCCTTGCAGCACTCGAAAGCACCTTGCGGCATTACAGAAACATAGACAGGGAAATGAATTCTATTCCGACACTGCGCATGTTGACCCTTCCTTTGGCGCATATTGAATCAAAAGCAAAAACCCTTGCCAAGATGCTCGAAAATATCAGTGATACCCGATTGTCTGTAGATCTCATCGACACATCCTCGAGACCCGGCGGCGGATCTCTCCCGCTTTTAACACTTCCCAGCAAAGGTGTGGGCGTCAAGGTCCGGGGAATCTCTGCCAATGCGTTGGAAGAACAGATGCGGAACCATAAACTCCCCATCATCGGAAGGATCGAAGAAGATCTCTTTATCATGGATCTCAGAACCATACTCGATGACGAATTGCCGATCATCCAACATGCTGTTGAACACATGCTGAAAAAGGCCTGATCATGACACACAAAAAAACAGAATTGTTTCACAACCGCTCTTCCAGCAAGGAGTTTCTTTTTTACAAAACCGATGCCAAGCCGAAAAAAGATACGGTTGAAGTCCTATCTTCGGCGGCGGCGGACAGAATTTTAAAAGCGTTCCCGGACATTCTTGAACCAAAGAACTTTATGGATGATGCCATGGCGCAGCTCGAATCTTCGACACAGTTTGAAGCCATGGTCATCAAAATCGACAACATCAAGCACAACGCCGAAACAGCCGGTGACTACGGGATCGATCTGTGGATCGATGTGGCCCATGTCATCGATGCAATATGCCGGCGTGAAAATGGATTTTGGGGACGGCTCGACTCGAGACGGTTCGGATGTTTCTTTTCTGAAAAAAATGAGACGCCCCCCGTGGAACTTGCAAACAAAATAAACGACGGCCTGGCAGAAACTAGAAATGAGACGGTCTCCATCGGCATTGCCTCATACCCCACCCTTAGTTTCGATAAAGATCAAATCCTCGATCACGCCGGCAAAGCGCTCGATCACGCCGCCTTTTTCGGACCCGGCAGTACCGTGTCATTTGATGCGGTAAGCTTAAATATCAGCGGAGACACCCGCTATCAGAATGGAGACATCGACGGGGCCATCGAAGAGTTCAAGACAGCGCTTCTGCTCGATCCGTCGGATGTCAACGTCCATAACAGTCTGGGTGTATGTTACGGTATTTTGAGCGATTATGATAATGCACTCAAAGAATTCCAAGAAGCCGTCCGGCTCGACCCCAACGAAGTCATGGCCCGATACAACTCGGGGCTGATCAACATGTTGACCGGGGATACCGAAAAGGCACTCCAAAACTTTCTCGAAGCCGGCGAAAAAGAAGACGATACCTTTGAAATTACGTTTCAAACCGGAAACGTTTATCTGAAAATGGGAAAACCGGAAAAAGCGAAAAAATTCCTTGAAAAAGCCGTGACACTCGATTCGGAGTCAGGCCCGGCTTTTCGTCTTCTGGGTGAGTGTTACAACGCCATGAATATGACAGACAATGCGATTTTTGCCTATAAAAAAGCCCTCCGGCAAAACCCCAACGACGCCGAATCACTGTCAGCACTTGGCTACCTGTTTGATCTTTTGGGTGAAAATCCTGAGATTACAACTATTTTATGTCAGCAAAGTATTGACATTGCACCTGAAAACGGTCTGTTCAGGCACAGACTTGGCAACCTATATCTCAAAAGGAATCAGCTTGAAGACGCGCTGGAACAGTTCCAAAAAGCCCATGATCTGGGCCACGACTCCGGAGACATGATCGAAAAGATTAAACGATTGATGCTGGACAATTGATCCCGGGCGCAGGGGTTGCATATCATCCACCATGTATTATGATTTTCAAAAGACGGAGTCGGTTAAACCATGAAAAAGATTATTCTTGACATACTTCAAGACAGCATCAGCGTCAAAGACCGGTTTATTAAAAATAACATCGATCTCATTGAAAGAGGAGCGGATATCCTCGCATCGGGCATTGTCTCCGGCCACAAAATCCTGATTTTCGGTAATGGCGGAAGTGCTGCGGATGCCCAGCATATTGCCGCCGAATTCGTTAACCGGTTTCAGATTGAACGGCCCCCCCTTGCGGCGCTGGCGCTCACCACCAACACCTCCATCATAACCAGCATTGGGAATGATTATCACTTTGACGAAATCTTCTCCAAACAGATAGCAGCCCTGGGAAGAAAAGACGATATTGCCGTGGGAATCAGTACCAGCGGGAATTCCAAAAATGTTGTCAAAGCCATACAGGCAGCAAAAAATATCGGAATGTTCACCTTCGGATTGACCGGTCGCGGCGGCGAGATAGCGGCGTGCTCCGATCTTGTGTTTGCCGTGGAATCGGACACAACGGCAAGAATTCAGGAAGCCCATATCACATTGGGTCATATATTGTGCGACCTTGTGGATCGGATTTTATTTCCGGAAAAATTCAGTGACCCTTAACAACAAAATTTCGAATATAAGGAAATCATATAACCATTTAGTTTTTTGAAAAAAGCTGAATGGTTACAAATTCATTAGGGTAGAGAATATTATGCCGAAAAAGTTTGAGCCGATAGATTTGAGCCGGGTGAAAACATACCCGCTTTCACAACGAAAAAGCAAAGTATCCACAACGGACTTTGGAAAAACATGGCAAAAAGGCGCCCGTTTCAAGGAATTTCTTGACCGTCTTCCCGACATACTCGCCGGAAGCCATCTCAAAACCGTCATTTCTGCCATTGTTAACGCCTTTCAGAAAGAAAAAACCATCGTCTTTGCCATGGGAGCACATGTCATTAAAGTGGGTCTAAACCCCATTGTTATCGACCTGATGGAACGCGGTATTATCACGGCCGTCGCAATGAACGGCGCCGGTATTATTCATGATCTCGAACTTGCTATGGCAGGGCAGACATCCGAAGATGTTTCGGCGTCTCTCGGAGACGGCACCTTTGGAATGGCCCACGAGACGGGCGCTTTTTTATGCGACGCCATCTGTCTCGCCGGAGAAAAATCCGCAGGACTCGGTGAAACCATCGGTTCTGCCATCATTGAAAAGCGGCTCCCCTATTCAGAACACAGCATTCTCGCTTCCGGCGTGCGCCTCGGCATACCGGTTACGGTCCATGTCGCATTTGGCACGGATATCCTTCATATTCACCCCGGTTTCGATGCCAATGCAGCAGGGGAGGCGACCCACAGAGATTTTCGCACCTTTGCGTCCGTCATCGGCACACTCGACGGAGGGGTTTACCTGAATGTGGGATCTGCGGTCATACTGCCGGAAGTCTTCTTAAAAGCGGTGACTCTGGCACGGAACCTGGGGTATCATCTCGATCAATTCACAACGGTGAACATGGATTTCATCAGACACTACCGGCCCATGACCAATGTGGTCAACCGGCCGACAGCCAGAGGCGGACAGGGCTTCAACCTTACGGGTCACCATGAAATCATGCTGCCGCTGATCGCTGCCGGAGTTATTGAAGCGATCGGGTAGATTCCCACGGGCTAACGCCCGGGTCCTCTGCCAATTATGGATAGGGTTTAAATTTATTGAAAAGATAAGGAGTTGTTTATAATGCCGATTTACGAATATCATTGTGATACATGTGAAAAAGATTTTGAATATCTGGTTTTTGGAAACGAGAAGCCCGTTTGCCCGTCATGTCACAACAAAAAAGTCAAAAAAATCATGTCCGCATGCACCTTCTATAGTAAAAGCGGCCATGGTCAAACGGTTAAGGCGGCTGCGTCGACATCATCTTGTGGTGGATGTTCGGCTACCAGTTGTTCGAGCTGTAGTCACTGATGGGAAAAACACTCAAAATAGGAACCCGGGGCAGCAAGCTCGCACTCTGGCAGGCAAACTGGGTTAAATCAGCGCTGAATACCCGGCACCCTTCCCTTTCAGTTGATCTTGTCATCATAAAAACCAAAGGGGACAAAATTCTCGATGTACCGCTTGCCAAGGTCGGCGGCAAAGGACTTTTTGTCAAAGAAATCGAAGAAGCGCTTTTAAACGGCCGCATAGACCTTGCTGTACACAGCATGAAGGATATGCCGTCGGAAATACCGAAAGGGCTGTGCATCGGCGCAATTCCCGAGCGCGAAAATCCGCAAGATGTTCTAATTTCAAAAAAAGGACTGCTCCTTTCCCAACTTGAACCCGGCGCCAGGATCGGCACCAGCAGTCTTCGTCGTGCCGCTCAGCTTCTCCGTGCCAGACCGGATCTGCGTGTATTCCCCCTCAGGGGGAACCTGGACACGCGCCTGAAAAAGCTCGAAACTGAAAATCTTGATGCCATCGTTCTGGCCGCCGCCGGTGTAAAGCGCTTGGGTCTTGAAAACCGAATAACCGAATTCCTCGACGAAAATATTATGCTTCCGGCCGTTGGCCAGGGCGCCCTTTGTATCGAGATCCGGCAAAATGATCCCGAGGTGGCGCCGATGGTCGCCAAGCTTGAGCACCGTCAAACAAGAACGATCATCATGGGCGAACGTGCCTTTTTAAACCGCCTTGAAGGCGGCTGCCAAGTCCCGATTGCAGCCCACGGAAAAATCGACAACGCCCTATTTACCATTTGCGGTCTTGTGGCCACTGTCGATGGAAAAACCCTCATCAAAGAGACCTTTTCAGGGCCTGAAGGTTCGGCCGAAACCATCGGCGTAGAACTTGCCGATCACCTGGTTTCCCTGGGGGCGAAAACCATAATGGAACACCTTAAATCTGATCTGGATCTAAACCATGAACGGTAAAGTCTATCTGGTCGGTGCCGGACCCGGTGATCCGGAGTTGATCACCGTAAAGGGATTGGAATGCATCAAGAACGCCGATGTCATTATATACGATTATCTTGCATCTCCAAGTCTGTTAAAACATGCCCAAGCGCACGCTGAAATCATCTATGTCGGGAAAAAAGGAGGAGATCACACCCTTTCCCAGGATAGAATCAATGCGCTGATCGTTGAAAAAGCCCAAAAAGGTTTTGCGGTCGCCCGGCTGAAGGGCGGCGATCCATTTATATTCGGCCGTGGCGGTGAAGAAGCAGAGGTGCTGATCGACGCCCGAATTCCTTTTGAGATTATCCCCGGTGTCACTTCAGCCATCGCCGCTCCGGCCTATGCCGGCATCCCGCTGACACACAGAAAATTTACCTCCACCATCGCTTTTGTCACCGGACATGAAGACCCTGCGAAAGCGGAATCGAGTATCGACTGGGCAGCACTTGCCAAGGGGATCGGAACCATTGTCTTTCTCATGGGCGTCAAAAATCTTCCGCATATAACAGACCGCCTGATGCACCACGGTATGCCCCCGGACACCCCGGTTGCCCTCGTCCGATGGGGAACGACCCCCAAACAGACCACTGTTTCAGGAACACTCGATACCATTGTCGAGCGCACAAAAGCCGCCGGTCTCAAACCGCCGGCCATTATTGTTGTGGGTCATGTTGTAAAATTAAGAGAAAAAATGCAATGGTTTGAAACCCGGCCTTTGATGGGACGCTGCATCGTGGTAACCCGAGCCAGGGAACAGGCCAGTGACCTGGTCAAACGTCTTGCCGATCTGGGTGCCGAGTGTCTCGAATGCCCCACGATAAAAGTTGCCCCGCCCGAGGATGTAAAACCATTGGACCGGGCCATCGAAAACCTTTCATCTTATGACTGGCTGATCTTTACCAGCGTCAACGGCGTTAACTTCTTTTTTGAGCGGCTTTTTCAAAAAAACAAAGATGTCCGTGCCTTAAAAGATATCCATACGGCGGTTATCGGTCCGGCAACCGAAAAAAGACTGTTTGATTTTGGGTTCAAAAGCGATATGGTCCCCGAAAGCTACAGGGCCGAGTCTGTGGTCAAGGCATTTGCCGGAAAAGATGTGGCCGGGAAAAAGATACTGCTGCCACGCGCAAAAGAGGCAAGGCCGGTGCTGCCGTTGGAACTGAAAAAGATGGGCGCCGTTGTTGACGAAGTCGCCGCATACCGTACCCATGCGGTCAAGGACAACGCCGATGTTCTATCGGCGCGTCTCAAAGAACGAACCATAGATATGATCACATTTACAAGCTCTTCCACCGTAAAAAACTTCCACGCCCTTTTCCCGAACGAAGATCTAAAGGATCTGATGCGGGGCGTCACCATCGCCAGCATCGGTCCCGTAACCGCCGATACCGCACGAGACCTGGGATTTGACGTCCACATCGTTGCAAAATCCTACACCATACCGGGACTGTGCCAAGCAATTCTAACCCATTTCAGCTGAGAAGGATCTTACGATCCGAAATGGGTCCCCCGAAGGAAAAAAATATGCTTTTCCCATGTGAAATTTCAAAATGAATCGGCCCGAACGATAATACAAAGACATATTGACCCGCTCCCATGTTTTAGTGTATCCTTGATTTTTTCCAAGCACCCAAAACAATTAAAGGGAACCGTCATGGATGACCATCTCGATAAACTCCATGGATTTGTCGATACGATTACATCCATGAAAGAGACCATTATCACCAACATCGTATTGATCGGACAGGTCCCCGCCCCCACATTCAAGGAAAAAAAACGCACCCGTGTCTTCATGGAAAGACTGGCCGAATTCCAGGTTGATGAATGCACCACCGATGGCTACCGTAACCCCATCGGCATCATCAAGGGAACCTCCGAAAAGAAGCCCCCCATCTTTGTCGTCGCACACCTGGACACCATTTTTAGCAAAGATATCGATCATTATTATACCATCAAAACGAATTCAATAACCGGTGCAGGTATCATGGACAATTCTGTGGGCGTGGGCGTCCTGCTCTCTTTGCCGGAAATTTTTCGAAAATTAAATCTGCGCTTTGAATCGGACATTGTCCTGGCCGGTGTTATACAGTCTTTGGGCAAAGGCAACCTGAGAGGCATCCGGCACCTTTTAAAAACATGGGCCACGCCCATCAGAGGGGCGGTCTGTATCGAGGCCGGTGAACTCGGAAGGCTCAGCTACTACACAGATGGAATGATTCGATGTGAAGTCGATTGCAACATATCCTCAAACAACGCCTGGGAGCATAAATTCAAGCCCAATGCAATTCTGATTTTAAACGAGGTGATCAACCAGATACTTAAACTCCGGCTGCCCCAGAGACCCCGATCTCGGGTTATTATCGGAAATATCTCAGGTGGTTTCAAGCACGGCGTGATCGCATATAACGCAACCCTCGGTTTTGAGATTCAAAGCAACTCCGACAAAATGGTTAAATCGATTTTCAACAACATTAAGGATATTGTCGAGGGCATCGGTCATGAACATGAAGTCGATTTGAAATTAAAAACCTTGAGCAATATCCATGCAGCACGGTTAGATTTCGGTCATCCTCTGGTAAAAAGTGCGGTTGCTGTGATGAAAAAACTCGATTTAGTACCGATCAGTGAGCCCAGCGAGTCTGAGCTTTCAATCTTTCTTTCACGTAAAATTCCAGCGGTTACACTCGGAATTACCCGGGGTGAAAACTATTACCAGCAAAATGCCTCCGTGGAAATCGAGCCCATCTTTAAGGGGATAGCCCAGGTTATCGGTGTATTGATGGCCATTGACAGCGGAGGATGTAATGAAGTGCAGTTGGCTTGAAAACAACACCTTCCATTATTCAGAATTCAACAACCTCAATCGGCTGGTGGAGGAAAAACAACGGAAAAATCTGAAAATTTCTCTGTGCCTGCCCACGCTTAATGAAGAAAAGACCATTGCAAAAGAAATTCTGATAATGAAATCAGAGCTGATGACGCGCTATCCGCTGCTCGATGAGATCGTAGTTGTCGACTCCGGATCCACAGATAAAACCAGAGATATTGCACGTGAATATGGGGCGAATGTTTACAAAGCAGCAGAAATTCTTCCGGATCTGGAACAGTTCAAAGGCAAAGGGGAAAACCTCTGGAAAGCCCTTTATATTACCCAAGGCGATATCATTGTCTACCTGGATGCTGACATAAAAAATATTCATCACAGGTTTGCCTATGGGCTCTTGGGGCCGCTGCTTCTTTTCGATCATATCAAATACGTTAAAGCCTTTTATGACCGACCGATTGCCATCGGAAAAAGTAAAATCAGACCCACCGGCGGCGGCCGGGTCACCGAGCTTGTTATCAGACCGCTGTTCTCTCTTTTCTTCCCGGAACTTACACAGATTTTACAGCCGTTATCCGGTGAATATGCCGGATTTCGGGAACTATTTGAAATAATTCCATTCCCCATCGGATATGGCGTCGAAACCAGCATCATTCTCGATATCTATGAAAAATGGGGACTCGATGTAATGGCTCAGGTGGACCTTGACAAGCGGATTCACAGAAACCAGGACACAAGGGCCTTAGGAAAAATGGCGTTTGCGATTTTACAGACGTTCATCAGACGTAAAAGAAAAATGGGATTGGTCGATATTACAGAGGATCTTTTCGATGAAATGATACAATACAACCTTGTAAAAAACCAATACATGCCGGATATTTACAAAATTGAAGGCCACGAAAGGCCCCCCATTATCGAAATCCCGGAGTATCGTGAAAAGTTCAAGAAATCAAAGATTTGATCACGCTATCAAGAAAACACGAAATTTTCGATGTTTTGTGTTTTCTTTTTTCCGGATCCTTGTGATATCTTTTATTCCAATTGAACATTTTTAAGAGGATACAAAAACATTGCCAGACTCAAAACTGATCGACCGATTCAATCGAAATCTGAACTACCTTCGCATATCCATTACCGACCGCTGCAACCTTAAATGTCTATACTGCGTGCCTCGGGATCTGATTCCAAAGCTCCCGCACCATGAGGTATTAAGCTATGAAGAGATACTCCGTATTGTCAGAGTAAGCATCAGCCTTGGGATCTCCAAGGTCAGAGTCACCGGCGGAGAACCGCTGGTTAGAAAAGGTGTTTATCATTTTTTAAAGCAACTGGCCGGAATAGAAGAACTTCTGGATATATCTCTGACCACCAATGGTGTTCTGCTCAAGGATAACATACATAAGATTAAATCCGCCGGTATAAAAAGAATAAATATCAGTCTAGACACTTTAAACAGAGAAAAGTATAAGCAAATTACAGGCTACGATTTTTTCGGTCAAGTATGGGAAGGCATAGAACTGGCGCAACTAACTGGATTTTATCCCATTAAAATTAATGTGGTGCCCGTAAAAGGCATCAACGATGATGAATTGGTAGACATTGCCAGATTGTCCATGACCCATCCATTTCACATACGCTTTATCGAATACATGCCCATGGGTTCAAGCCATATGGACATCGACCGCCATTTACTTGCCCCTGAAATTAAAAAGCACATCGAACAATTGGGTGAACTTGTCCCGGTTGATAGAAGCACCCATGACGGTCCTGCAGAACGATTCAAGTTTGAATCGGGCCGAGGAGAAATCGGCTTTATTCGACCCATAAGCCGTCATTTCTGTCAGACGTGCAATCGGTTAAGATTAACCGCAAGTGGCCAATTACGACCCTGTCTGATGCATGACAAACAGGAAGATTTAAAATCGATCATACGAAAAGGCTGCTCTGACAGGGAGCTGGCTGAGGTTTTTCTCGAAGCGGTTCGTCACAAGCCTTTGGAACACAAGCTTCAGACAGATCAAAATGCCGGGAGTGCAGTTCAGATGTGCGCCATAGGGGGCT
>JAQBBE010000307.1:0-10840 GCA_032126435.1 Desulfobacterales bacterium
AATTATGGAAAATCGGATTAAGATCGGAATCAGCGCCTGCCTCCTGGGCGAAAACGTTCGCTGGAACGGCGGCCATACCAGGGACCGGTATCTGACAGATACTTTAGGCCTTTATGTGGATTACGTACCGGTCTGCCCCGAGGTGGAATGCGGGCTGGGTGTTCCCCGGGAGACCCTGCGCCTGGTGGGTGATCCGGACAACCCCAATCTGGTCACTTCAAAAACAAACATCGATCATACCCGCCGGATGACCCAATGGGCACGGAAAAGAGTCAAAGCCCTTGAGAAAGAAGATCTGTGCGGATTCATTTTCAAAAAGAACTCTCCGAGCAGTGGTTTGTATAATGTCGCTGTGAGAACCTCCAAAGGAATGCCCCGGAAAAAAGGACAGGGCATATTTGCCCGTATATTTACGGAGCATTTTCGCCGGGTTCCGGTCGAAGAAGAAGGCCGGATGCACGACCCCAAACTCAGAGAAACATTTATCGAACAGATTTTTACATTAAAAAACTGGCGAAAAACCCTTGCAAATGGCACAAGAATGGGAAGCCTGGTGGATTTCCATACCCGGCATAAGCTTTTGATCCTGTCTCATAGCCCCAAACATTACCGGACCCTGGGGAAGCTGGTGGCCCAAGGCAAAGCCATTCCCCTAAAGGATCTGTTCGAACAGTATGAGACCCTTCTGATGGAAGCCCTGAGGTTAACATCTACGCTGAAAAAAAATATCAACGTCCTGCAACATATCATGGGGTATTTTAAAAAACAGTTGTCTTCTGACGAAAAACAGGAATTGCTTGAAATTTTCGACCAATATAGAAAAGAATATGTCCCGTTGATCGTACCGATTACACTGGTCAACCATTATGTGAGAAAACAACGGCAGCCTTATCTGGGGCAGCAGGTTTATCTGAATCCGCACCCCATCGCGCTTAAATTGAGAAATCACGTATAAACATCTTTATCTCATGAAGCATTCATCCGCTCTCTAAAATTTGATGACCCTCAAACCCTTTCTCGTAGCGAATTGGGAGAAAAACCAATTTTAATTTTAAACTTAAGGTGAAACATGAAAAGTATAAAATCAAAATTGATACTCTTTATTGGAATTATTGTCACAATATTCTCGGCCATATTGCTTCAAAGCACCTATATCCTGACCACCTCGAATATTGAGGATTCAGCAAGACAGGAGCTGCGTCTTGCGCTCCATTTTGATCTTGCCATCCGTGAGTATGTGGCTGAAACGATTCGTCCTCGGATGTTCAATCTGATCTCTGAAGAAGCGTTCATTCCGGAAACCATGTCCACCAGCTTTGTCGCCCGGAACATATTTGAAAAGGTCCGCGAAAGTTTCCCGGATTACATCATCAAATTTTCGTCCGGCAACCCGAGAAATCCCGTGAACCAAGCAGGTCCCGAGGAAATTAATATGATTAAGTATTTCAACGATAATCCTCTGGATAAGGTTTGGACCGGTGAGATTAACATAAGCGGCAAGCAATACCTTGCACAGTTCAGCGCAATGCGAATGGAAAAACCCTGTCTTCGCTGCCATGGTGATCCTGCAGATGCGCCATATGAATTGATAAAAAGGTATGGTCCCGATGCATCGTTTTATCTTCCTCTCGGAGAAGTGGTCGGTATGGATACCATCGCCATCCCCAGCGATAAAATCAACAAAAGATTATGGCAGGAGAAAGTCAAAAATATAGGATTTTTAGGGATTTTAATTTTATTGCTTTGTGCATCCCTGATATTTGTTTTCAAATTCGTAATCACGGATCGTTTAAGTAAAATTACCGATCATTTTTTACACACCGAAAAGCAAGGCGATGATGTGATGATCGGAACCATCGAGATGAAAGGCCGGGATGAGATCGCTATTCTGAAAGGTAGTTTTAATAAATTGGCCGAAAGGCTTAACGATTCTTACACCAAACTCAAGATAGAAGTCGAGGAGCGAAAGCAAGCCGAGGCGTCCTTGCGGGAGAGTGAGGAAAAATATCGAACATTATTCGACCTGGAATCGGATGCACTGGCTTTAATGGATATAGAAACCGGAGATATGTTAGATATCAATAAAGCGTTTATCAAACTATATGGATTCAGCAAGGAAGAAATACTGTGCATGAAAAACACAGATTTTTCGGCAGAGCCCGATAAAACCCACAAAGCCATACAAAACCATGAGAGATATATTCCCATAAGATATCATAAAAAAAAGGACGGCATTGTTTTCCCCATAGAAATTTCTGCCAGTATTTTCGAGTACCAGGGAAGAGAGGTTCTTATTGCTGCAGTAAGGGACATAACGGAACGAAAGCACGCAGAAGAGCAAATCAAAACATCCCTCAGAGAAAAAGAAATACTTTTACGCGAAATACACCACCGCGTTAAAAACAACTTCGAAATTATTTCCAGCCTCCTGGATATGAGCAGCATGCGTACGGACAGTCAGGAAACACAAAATATTTTGATTAATGCACGGTCCAGGATTCATTCCATGTCCCTGATCCATTCCCAGCTTTATCAAAGCGACAGGTTTGATCGGATCGACATGGATAGACACATAAGAGAACTGTCACACCATCTCTTGTGTGTCTATGGAAGTGGGGAAAAAATTGACTTGATCATAGCGCCTTCCAAAGTGTATCTTTCTGTAAACCAGGCGATTCCCTGTGCTCTGGTGTTGAATGAACTCATTTCCAATGCCTTCAAACATGCTTTCAGAGAAAAGAAACAGGGAACGGTTCGGGTCTCCATATCCACCCCGGACCCTTCCACGGTTCTTTTTAAAGTCATAGATGATGGCGATGGAATCCCTGAAGGGACGGATATTTACCGTCAGAACGGTCTTGGGTTTAAAATGGCCAGGCATTTGGTGTCCGGTCAATTGAACGGTAAGATGCAGGTCAAGAATGATAGCGGAACTGAGATTTCCATACAGTTCAAGCGGTTAGACGATGGGGGAAAAACATGAATACCATAATGGTTGTAGAAGACGAAGCTATCATCGCCATACGGCTTCAGGAACGACTGACGGCTATGGGATACCATATCATCGGCATATCTTACTCCGGTGAAGAGGCAATGGCGCAAGCCCGGCGTCTCCGGCCCGATCTGATCCTTATGGATATTATGATCCCGGGAAAAATGGATGGTATCGCTGTGGCCAAATCGGTTAAAACAGAGCTGGACATTCCGGTAATCTTCCTAACAGCCTTTTCAGAAGATAAAATTATAGACAGAGCCAAACAGGCCGAGCCTTATGGCTACCTTGTCAAGCCGTTTCAAGACCGTGAACTCAAGGCCTGCGTCGAAGTTGCCCTTTACAAAAAGGAGATGGAAAAAGCGCTCAAGGAGGCCCACGATGAACTTGAACTTCGGGTGAAGGAAAGAACCAGAGATCTGGAAATCAAGACAAAAAGTCTTGAAGAAATGAATACTGCAATGAAAGTTTTGTTAAATAAAAGGGAAGAGGATAAGATAGAACTAGAAGATAATGTGCTAACCAACGTGAAAGAACTGGTTATGCCATTTGTCGATAAATTCAGAGAAACTCAATTGGACGGCCACCAAAAAACACTTTTGAGTATTATCGAATCGAATCTAAACGAAATCATCTCCCCGTTTACCCGAAGATTGTCGCTGGAATATTTAAACCTGACTCCCACGGAAATACAGATAGCGAATATGACAAAGCATGGAAACACCAGTAAAAAAATAGCAAAAATCATGAATATATCCCCAAGAACTGTTGACACCCACAAAAAAAATATACGACGAAAGATCGGTCTGGAGGGCAAGAGAGCAAATCTCAGGTCTTATCTGTTGTCTCTCCATTGAATGCGAATTTCATATCCTTCGGTTGCAAAAGGCTCAAACCAGCCAATGGTAGGCTCTGAAATGGCCTTTAAAACCGCATCCCCGGGTGGAACCCGCCAAAGATTATCCTTAAAATTCCCAACAGTATGGATCCGACGACCGTTAAGATGATCAGTGCCGGAATAGTGGCAACGGCCCATTTCACCATAAAAACAACCATTGACGAAAACGACATCCTTATGTCTGTAACAACGATTTCATTGATTTCTCTTGATCCCATAAAGTTATCCTCGTAAAAATTGTAAGTTCCGATACAATGCGGCTGATCGGTCAGTTCACAAAAAAAGTCTCGCCATGCCGGATGTCGATCATTGCGGTGCGGGCTGGGGTTGGACACTTTCTTTGGCATCTTCTTGCACAGCGGTTTCCTTCGCTTTCACTGCGGCTTCATACGCCTCGATGTCTTGATGAAATTTCTCGACCTTTTCATTATATTCGGTCACCCGCCGATTAAAGTCCTCCATCTTTTTCATGAATTTCTTGGCTTTGCTGCCGCGCAACGTTCCGCCACGACCGATTTTGTCAAGCGCTTCCTCTTCTTTCTTTATGGCCTCCCCCTGCGCCGTCAACGACTGTTTGCGCTGTTCCAACCGCTCTTTTGTTTCGGTCAGATTCTCTTGGCCGGGTTGATTCGGTTCGTCGGTGATCTGCGATGTTTGAGATATGAAGACCTTTATCCGTTGGTCACAGTCACCGGCGCCGGCAATAAACGTATCGAGGGGGTGGCGATGATTGTCCCCCATGCCAGGGTTTGAACGTGCCAGGATGGATGAAGTGCCGAAGGGTTCAGAATACGGCTGAGCATCGACGGTCGTTGCCGGGAACACCGAAATGATAAAGACCACAAGCAGTCCGCTTCTAAAAAGCATATTCCCTCTCTTTTAAATCATGGATTGATCTTCAATTATCTGAATAAACCTTATAGTTGCATAAATAACATGATATTCGTTTGTTATAATTTTCATATATCTTCTATCAATGAGATATAATTTTAAGAACTATCTCTCCAGTTTGTTTGCGATCCATTAGGGTTCTAATAAATCCGCTCGAACAGTATTTCAGCCATATTCTGGTCGAGCACTTTCAAAATTTTATATTCTTCCAGGGCTGCTGCCTTATCGCCAGTGTTGAGGTAGATAATCCCCATATTATAATGTGCCGGGGCAAAATCCGGATCAACCCGGATCGCCTGTTTAAAAGCTTCCATTTCTTGGCTGCTTTTATCCAGTCCGCCATATGCAATCCCCAGGTTGTATAGTGTCGGCGCCGAATCCGGATTGATCTTCAAGGCTTTTTTACAGGATTCGGCCGCATCATCGTAGCGACCCATCCCATTGTAGATCAAGCCCATATAATGGTGCGTCGGTGCGTGGTCGGGATTGATTCGCAGGACCTGCTTAAACGACTGCTCTCCATTTTCAAATTCTTCCAGCTTACCGTATAAAATTCCCAGGTCAAAGTAGGAGGCTGCATCATCCGGATCAGCTTCGATGGCCTGATGATAGGCTTCAATGGCGTCCTCATAGCGACCCAGTTTGCGATAGTAGCGCCCCAGGTTATAATGCGCGTCGGCATTTTTCGGATCGATTCGAACGGCCTGCTTATACGCCGCTATGGCGTCTTCCGGTTTATCCAGCCCATCATAGCAGCTTCCCAGCCCATACCACGCAATCGTATCGTCCGGACTCTTCTCCGTAGCCTCTTTATAGTAATTGAGCGCGTCTTTAAATTCTCCTCTGATGGAAAAATTAAATCCTTTTTTGCACAGTTCTTCGGCCAGTCCGGGTGTTCTCTTCTTGATATCGTAGGTCCACTCCGACAGTGTTTTTAACGTCTCATTCTGTTTTAAATCGAGTATCCCCTTGCCGGAAACAGCAAAATTGAGATTCTGCCCTTTCACCGCTTGAAATGAAACCACTCCAACCACGTTGCCCCTCATATTTACCACAGGACTCCCGCTGGAACCCGGAGAAATCGGCGCCGACAATTGGAAAACCTTTCCCACAACCGGCAGCTCCCGAACCGCTGACACAATGCCTTCG
Source organism: Desulfobacterales bacterium (assembly GCA_032126435.1). Lineage (GTDB taxonomy): Bacteria > Desulfobacterota > Desulfobacteria > Desulfobacterales > UBA11574 > JAAXQD01. The sequence continues at coordinate 5,931 of JAQBBE010000307.1, forward strand.
CTCACCGTCTGTTCAAGCCCCATGGGGCTCCCCACCACCATAACGCGCTCACCAACAGACGGCTCCGTTTCACTGACGGCGACCCAGTGAATGGGCGCTTTTGGCATCTTTACCTGCACCTTGATTAGATCCGAAAGTTTATTTTCAGCCACCACCAGCTCGATGGGATGCTTCACGCCGTCGTAGGTTTTTACATCGGCAGCATACGCACCGTCGAGAACATGGTAATTTGTGATCAGATGACCTTTTTTATCCACAAAAAAACCGCTCCCCAGGTTGGTCACGTTCCGGTTGACATCGTAGGCCACTATGGTCACAACTGCCGGCTGTATCTTCTTTACCAGCAGTATAATGTAGCCGGTTGACACTTCTGTTTCGGCAGCGTATTTCCCACAGCCGGCCGCCATTAGAATTACAAAACCCGCAAGAAGTATGGTGCGTTTAAATTTCATTATTCAACAAGGGACCGGCCCAGAGCGTCCCTGATCCGTTCCATGGCTTTTTCAACGTTTTCATAACTGTTAAAGGCGCTGATACGGATAAAGCCCTCGCCGCATTTACCGAATCCGGGCCCCGGTGTTGTCACGACGCCGGCCGTTTTAAGCAGAAGATCGAAAAACTCCCAGGCATCTCTTTTACAGTTTATCCAGATATACGGTGAGTTTTCACCGCCGACAAATTCAAACCCCAGTGCTGCCATCTCTTTTCGGATCAGGACTGCATTTTTCAGATAATAGTCTGTCATTTCGATGACCTGGGCTTTTCCCTGTTCACTATACGTCGCTTCGGCCGCTTTCTGAACCGGATAAGAGACGCCGTTGAATTTGGTCGATTGTCGCCGGTTCCACAGCGCATGCAGAGAATGCTTTTGTCCGCTGCTGTCATATGCCATGCAGCGTTTAGGAACCACGGTATAGGCACACCGGGTACCGGTGAAACCGGCGGTTTTGGAAAAACTCCTGAACTCGATGGCCACGTCTCGAGCCCCCTCTATCTCGAAAATCGAACGGGGAAGAGTTGGGTCCCGGATGAATGCCTCGTAGGCCGCATCATATAGAATCAGCGCCTTGTTTTCACGGGCAAAATCGACCCATTTTTTCAAAGTGTCTTTGGATATGGTCGCACCGGTCGGGTTGTTTGGGAAACACAGGTAAATCAAATCCACCGGCACTTCAGGGAGGCGTGGAACAAACCCGTTTTCAGGCAGGCTTTCCAAATATAGAATGTCGTCGTATCTTCCATGGTTAAAATCCCCGGTTCGACCGGCCATAACGTTCGTGTCCAGGTACACCGGATACACCGGATCCGGAATCGCCAGACGGATGTCCGCGGCAAAGAGTTCCTGGATATTGCCGGTATCGCATTTGGCACCGTCGCTGACAAAAATCTCTTCCGAATGGATATCAACTCCCCGGGACTGATAATCGTTGAGAGCGATGGTTTCCCTTAAGAAGGCATATCCCTGTTCCGGCCCGTATCCACGGAAAGTGACATCCGAAGCCATTTCCTCGACACCCGCCTTAAATGCTTCGATGCAAGCCGGCGGCAGCGGCAGGGTGACATCACCGATTCCCAGTCGTATGATCTCGGCATCCGGGTTTTCTTTTTGATATGTCGAGACCCGATTGGCAATCTCAACAAACAGATAAGAAGATTGAAGTTTTAGATAATTTTCATTGATTCGGATCATGTTTTGACCTTTCATTGAAATGCGTGTATTATTTTTTATAACCAGCGGATTTAATATCTTAAACCTTTTAAACCGTCAACCTGAATGAATTTTTTTTGATGGGATGTCGATATTTTTGTAAACAGAAAAAAACCATCTTTCTCGAACTTTCACAACTTAAAGCAATTAATTTAAAAAGGCCTGCAACCTTTTGGTTTTATTTGCAAGCCTTTTCTGTTTATTTGAAAACGACGACCCGATTTGAACCGGTGAGCAGCGGGGTCGGCAACCGCTGTTTCGTATCTTTAATCCCTTCCAACACCACCGGTTTTCATCAACATGAAGTTATCTGTGACAGATGGATATCCAAATTTTTTACCGCTTTTAGGTTTATGGTCAAAAAAAAATAATGTTTAATCCTTTTTTTTCCGACGGTCTTTAATGAAAACATAGATCAGATATGCCGCCCCGGCGATACTCATAAGTTTGAAAATCCATAAATCACCCAATATGTTTTCCATAATACTGATACCCCGCAGTTTATTAAGAGACCTTTGCAAAACGCGCCTTTTGGACCGATTCCTGTGTCAGGGCTCCATTTAAGATAATTTTTTTATGCATATCATATAAATGATACCTTTGCACCCTAATTGAGCGAAAGTTTAGGATGCCCCAGATCCGAGGCATCAAGGGCAAAGCCGTAGTCGTCTACTGCGAGCTCTTGATAACGAAGGAGATGGGGTATTATAAGCTTTCCCGAAGGGTAAACAAAATGGGATTGTATTAAAAGATTTATATCTCATCTAAAGAAGCGTTATGAAAATACATTTATATCTACAAAACATGTAAAAAACTAAACCCTTATAATATTTCTCTCAGTTTGTTTACGATCAATTAGGGTTGCAATTTATTCGGACGGTTTGCCCCGGGCTCCCATTGATTTCGATTTGGGGCTTAAGGTGATTCTCCAAGGAATGGCGAGGGGTGTTTTGAGGTTTAAAGCCAACAATAAAAAAAGGGTTTATAAGTAATTGAATAACCTATAAACCCTTAACAATATTTTGGAGGCGGCAACCAGATTCGAACTGGTGAATAGCGGTTTTGCAGACCGCTGCCTTACCACTTGGCTATGCCGCCATTAGACCCGGCGAATTGTCTGTTTACACGTCCTTGAAAAAAAAATGGAGCGGGAAACGGGATTTGAACCCGCGACTTCGACCTTGGCAAGGTCGCACTCTACCACTGAGTTATTCCCGCTCAATAGTCTTGTTTTCATAAAGAAACTATTCGATTTTGTCAATAGGAAAAATTTACAGTTTGAGAAGACCTCTGAACTTTATAAAATAATCTGCACCCGACCAGACCGTCAATGCCAATGCGATCCATAAAAATAAGGACCCGATCGCATTAAAATTAATGGTAAAATACGGATAATGTATCATCAGTGGAATAATGGCCGCTATCTGAAATCCGGTTTTATATTTTCCGAGGCTGGATGCGGATATATCTTTACCCTTTTGAGCGATAATATTTCTCAAACCGGTTACGGCAATTTCCCGTCCGATGATAATGCAAGCAATCCAGGCCGGAATCCATCTGAGAGAGGCCAGCATGATCAAAGACGTCGACATCAAAACCTTGTCGGCAATGGGGTCCATTACCTTGCCGAAGTTGGATACCAGTCCCCTTTGCCTTGCAAAAAATCCGTCCAGAAAATCGGTTATGGCCGCTACAGTGAAAACCAGTGCGGAAATAAATGAACAGAGTCTGGTGGGGAACAAAAGCAGCATCACAATGACCGGCACGGCAGCAACTCGAAACAGGGTCAAGCTGTTGGGATGGCTCAGTATATTTTTGATTTGTCCTCGTTGAAACATGGTATCACTTTTTTTCTTTAATCTATTTTTTTGCCGTGTTCCAGTCGTCCAGGAATGCCTTGAGCCCTTTATCGGTCAAGGGATGGGCCGCCAATTTGCTGAGGACACTAAAGGGAATGGTGGCGATGTCGGCACCCATTAACGCCGATTCCAGTACATGCAGCGGATTGCGAATACTTGCCACGATGATTTCAGTGTCGAATGCGTAGTTACTGTAAATTTCTACAATCTGCTCCACCAGCATAAGGCCTTCCTGGGATATGTCATCCAGACGACCGATGAAGGGGCTTACATACGTGGCCCCGGCTTTTGCCGCCATCAGTGCCTGCAACGGCGAAAAAACCAGTGTTACGTTTGTCTTGATCCCTTCTTCGGCAAGTATTCGTGTCGCCTTTAAACCGTCCACCAACATGGGAATCTTTACCACGATATTATCATGGATTTTTGAGAGTTCACGGGCCTCTTTAACCATACCTTCGGCATCGATGCTGATAACCTCAGCGCTGATGGGGCCGTTCACTATTTCGCAGATCTCTTTAATAATCTCTTCAAAGTCCCGGCCCTCTTTGGCAATCAGACTGGGATTGGTTGTAACGCCGTCAACCATCCCCATGCTGTGTGCTTCCTTAATTTCGTCGATGTTTGCAGTGTCGATAAAAAATTTCATCTAAAAAAACCTCCTCTGCGATATATTGATTTCTTAATTTTTAGTCTTGTTGCCGTTGCAGCAAAAAACGCTTTTTGATCCGGTGAATCTTGATGATAGCGGGTTGAGAACTATTTTTTTGAATGGTTTTTCACAAATTTATCCCTGCATTCCTGGCTGCAAAAATATAAATCCTGCCCGTCGATTTTTAAATCTACGCCGTCTCTTCGGGTGAAATATACGCCACAATAGGGGTCTTTAACCATGACGTTATCGATCTCGCCTGCTTTTTTACCCGATACCGCTTGGTGCGACGATGGTTCTTTAAGGACCCAGGATTTCAGAAACCTGTAACAAAGGTATACAATACCCAATAGGATTAATAATCGCATCGATACTCAACGATCCTTTGCTCATTTTCATCAAGGACATCCAGCAGCGCCTGCATCTCTTTTTTTAAAACAGGATGAACAATCGTTGGATCTATATCACAGATTGGTCTTAATACAAAACGTCTTTTGTGCATTCTGGGATGAGGAACGATCAGTTCGGATGAATTCGTCACCCAATCATCGTACAAAAGGATGTCCAAATCAAGGACCCTGGGACCGAATCTTATGGAACCGTCCACACGTCCGGCATCTCGTTCTATGGATTTAAGTGTTTTTATCAGCTCAAAAGGGGCAAGGGTGGTTTCAACCTTGACCACGACATTTAT
>JAQBBE010000308.1:0-8840 GCA_032126435.1 Desulfobacterales bacterium
AAAACGATCAAGAAGGTATTTTTTTCAATGAAACTTGATGAACTCATCCTGCTTGCTAAACAGGGTGAAAGTGAAAACCTTGAATTTAAAAAAACAACCGGTCAGCGGACGGCTGCGGCAAAAACGGTCTGTGCATTTTTAAATGGTCATGGCGGTTATGTACTTTTTGGTGTATCAGATACCGGTGAAATTCCAGGACAGAAAATCAGCAGCAAAACCCTGGAAGATGTTGCCCGTGAATTTAAAAAGGTAGATCCTCTGATTTCTCCTGAAATCAGCAGTGTTCAACTGGAAAACGGGAACTTTGTTGTTATCGTTGCCGTCAAAAAAGGTGACGGGCCATACACATACGATGGAAGACCCTATGAACGGACAGGCGCTGTAACACAAATTATGGCAAGAGAGACCTATGAAAATCGTTTGCTTGAAAGAATGCACCCAACTCATAGATGGGAAAACCAGCCAGCCATCAAAAGCATAACTGTTTCCGACCTGGATGAAGATGAAATCCAAACGCTTCTTGCTAATGCAGTTCGGAACGGCCGCCTCAAAAAAACGAAACATACGGATACTGAATCGATTTTACAAGGACTTGGCCTGATCAAGAACGGCAGACTTTTAAATGCAGCAATCGTTTTATTTGGTCAGGATGTGTGGTCGGATTACCCGCAATGTGAAATCCGTATGGCAAGATTCCGTGGTACTTCCCGCCTTCCCGACTTCAGTGATAACAGACAATACAATGGAAATGCATTTTCCTTGTTGAGACGGGCCGAAAGCTTCCTGCTGGATCATGTTCCTATCGCGGGCCGCGTTATTCCCGGTAAAATGATCAGGGAAGATAACCCTTGGTATCCGCCTCCCGCAACCCGTGAAGCTCTTGCCAACGCCATTTGTCATAGAGATTATTCTGAATCGGGTGGGGCAGTTTCTCTGGCAATGCATGATGACAGGCTGGAGATCATAAACCCCGACAGATTTCACTTTGGCATCACACCGGATAAACTGAAAGGCCCCCATGAATCAAAACCCTGGAATCCTTCAATAGCCAATGCATTTTACCGTGCAGGTGTTATTGAGCGCTGGGGCAGCGGTACCACAAATATTATAAGCTGGTGTGAAGACAATGGAAACCCGATGCCTGAATGGGAGGAACGGGCGGGATCAGTTGTGGTTACATTTTTTCCAATATCAGAAGCTGATACTCCGCAAGTCACCATGGAAGTCACCATGGAAGTCGCAAGGCTTCTTCCATTCTGTTTGCAACCGGTTAACAGACTAATATTGCAGGAAAAACTTGGATTCCGCAATGCAGATCATTTCAGAAAAGCTTATATTTTACCGGCCATTAAAGGTGGTTGGATTAAGATGACAATTCCTGATAAACCTAAAAGCCGTTTGCAAAAATACATACTTACCAGCAAGGGCAGAAAGTGGCTGGAAGAAAACCCGGAGAAAGAATCATGATAAGGCGTTTTTCATCACGCCTCCAGAAACTCGATGCATCCTTTATCAATGAACGATTGAAAGGCGCTATTACCTACGACCGTATTGCCGGATACTTTCGTTCATCCATGCTGGAGGTTGCCGGGGAAAAACTTGAGGAGATAGGCGGCAATGTCCGTGTCGTCTGTAATTCCGATATTGATCCTGAAGATGCAAAAACAGCCAAAGCAGCGCAGCAGGCGTTGCGCAGATCATGGTGTGAGGGAAATCCTGAAAAACTCGGCGAGCCTTCAAAAGATCGTTTCAGCCGGTTATATCAGTTTATCAAAAGCGGCAAACTTGAAATCAGGGTTCTTCCTGATGAGGCTTTTGGACTGGTCCATGGTAAGGTCGGTGTTATTCAATATATTGACGAAAGTCAAACCTGTTTTATGGGAAGCACCAACGAAAGCCTTTCTGCCTGGAAACTGAATTACGAACTAGTCTGGGAAGATGATTCCATCGAAGCGGTAAAGTGGGCGCAGGATGAATTTGATGCCCTGTGGTTTCACCCGCTGGCCATTGCCTTAAGTGATTTTGTTATCAGCGATATTAAACGTCTTGCCCATCGAAGCGAAATATCCATAGCTTCCTGGAAAGATAATCCTGAAAGCGACCCTGCTTCCGGTGTAATCGAAACACCTGTCTACCGCAGAGAATATGGGCTTTGGGCACATCAGAAATACTTTATAAAACTTGCATATGACGCTCATCTGAATGAAGGTGCAAGATTTGTCCTTGCAGATCAGGTCGGGCTGGGGAAAACTGTTCAGCTCGCACTAAGCGCCATGCTGATGGCATTACATGGTGAAAAGCCTGTTCTAATAATTGCTCCGAAACAACTTTTGATTCAATGGCAGGATGAATTACTAAACCTTCTGGGAATACCTTCTGCAGTATGGAATGGAAAAGACTGGATGGACGAGCGGGGCATTATCCATCCTTCAAGAGGAATTGAATCTATAAAAAAATGTCCGCGCAAGATCGGTATTATATCCCAAGGGCTTATAACATCCGGCTCTGAAATTATTAATTATCTGAATTCTATGACATTTGAGTGCATTATCATTGATGAGGCACACCGGGCAAGGCGCAGGAAAATAAGCGATCAAAGCGTTTTTGAACGGGCTGATCCAAACAATCTGATGCGGTTCTTATGGGAGATAAGCCCGAGGACAAAAAGCATGCTTCTGGCCACTGCAACACCTGTTCAGCTTCATCCCATTGAAGCATGGGATTTGTTGAAAATTCTTGCAGAGGGCAACGATCAGGTATTGGGCACTCAATGGTCGGAATGGCAAAAACCGCATAAAGCAATACCCGTTGTCATGGGAGATTCTGAAATACCTGACGAGCTTGGAGAAGCCTGGCGATGGATCAGAAACCCCATGCCTCAAGCTTCCGAAGGTATTGTTTTTAAAAATCTTAGAAGAAGTTTTGGATTGAAAAATAGCGGCTTTGTTGCCGATGGAGACAGCCTTGATTATTTGCGGCCCACTGAAATTACCCGCTTAAAAAGTGTAATGCCGGAATTTGGAAGAAAATATAATCCGTTTATCCGCCACATTGTCAGGCGAACACGCAATTTTCTTGAACAAACTATTGATCCATCAACCGGTGAGCCCTATCTCAAACCGGTTAAAGTAAAGTTGTTTGGCGAAGACAGCATTGATTCGCTGCTTTTGCCCCCATACCTTCAGGACGCCTATAAAGCCGCGGAAAAATTTTGTTCTCTTCTCGGACAAAGAGTAAAAGGGGCTGGTTTCCTAAAAACACTTTTATTAAGAAGAATGGGCAGTACTATATATGCCGGACGCCAGACAACAGAAAAAATGTTGCATGAATGGGGAAATCAATCCCGTATTATAGATCCATCGCTCTTTGAAGAAAATGATGATCAGCAGATTATTTCAACGGGAAAGAGCGACATGAAAAAACTGACCGAGGGCGAACGATCACAATTAGAACGTTGTCTTAAAGCGCTTGAGAGCAATCAGGAGCGCGATCCTAAATATCAGAAGGTTGTAGAATATATAGTTGACCGAAACTGGCTTGAATTCGGGTGCATTGTGTTCTCACAATACTTTGACTCTATCTGGTGGCTGGCAAACCAGCTTTCCGGTGATTTTCCTGATGAACCAATTGGTATTTATGCAGGAGGTAATAATTCAGGTATTATCCTGTCCGGTGACTATAAAAAAGTGTCAAGGGATGATCTGAAACAGAAAGTAGGAAAAGGAGAATTACGACTTCTCCTTGGAACAGACGCAGCCAGCGAAGGATTGAACCTTCAGAGGTTAGGGGCTCTTATTAATCTTGACTTGCCCTGGAATCCAACTCGTCTTGAGCAAAGAAAAGGGCGTATTCAACGGATAGGCCAGATACGAGATGAAGTGTCTGTTTATAACATGAGATATCGTGGCTCTGTTGAAGATCGCGTTCACGAGTTACTATCGGATCGTTTAGAGGGTATTTATGATCTTTTTGGCCAAATTCCAGACGTATTAGAGGATGTTTGGATAGATGTTGCCAATGGTGAAATAGAAAATGCAAAGAAGTTGATAGACTCGGTTAAACCGAAACACCCCTTTGATGAAAGATACAACCAGATAACCGAAATTGACTGGGATTCATGTTCGAATGTTCTCAATGCTGATGAGAAAAGAAAAATTCTATTAAATGAATGGTAGCCAGCAGGGAACTCTTAGAAAATATAGGGAAGGCTTTACAGAAGAAGAACTCGACTTCATAATCAATTACGACATCAAATACCGTATGGGCAAAGAGTTAAACCCGTGAAATTTCTATTAGCGATCTGTTGGCAAAAATTGCTGATAGAATTTCAAAAACAATCTCTACCGAGAATCTATCCCTAATAATTAGGGATAGGATTCGGGATAGCCGCCATAATCCTGTCTTTTAAATTTGAATTCTCCGCAGCTTGTTGGAACGTAGCGGAAATCCCGCTTATCGGGGCTGCGGGGATACGAGAAGAAGAGGCTCTGAAAAGGCTATCACAGGTATTTGGATATGAAGAAGCGACGTAAAAGCATCAGGACCAAAAATTCACACCCTGAAAATGATCACTATTTGATACGAATAAAACAGGGTGAACGACTGTATAAATTCTATTATTTTCGTCCCATTGCAGGGCGTCATTATCATTTTGAATACCGCATTTTGGCAAAGGAAAAGACCAATGGCATGTTAGAAATGGTAAGCTATAATTTCAAAATCGAAAATGGTGTCCCGCAGAAAAGCTCTGTTACCCGAGTTCCCAAAATTTCAAAAGGACAATTGGAAGAAATTATTCAAAACGTTATGAGAAAAACCAATACCGGTCCTGATGAATTTGAAGAACTGGATCTTTCCGGGTTTTCGACAATAGATGAACAAATTGAATTTCTAAAAGGTCGGGATAGGGTAGATACAATGTATATTATGTAGATAACAGAGAAAATTCATTGTTGGACCCATTGGAAATGGAGTGCTTTATGAAAAAATTCACCCACATCGACGAACAAGGACAGGTCCGGATGGTAGATGTAACAGAAAAAAAACCGACCCGGCGCACGGCCGTCGCCCAGGGGATGGTTTCCATGAATCCGGGCACTTTCGAACAGATTATGGACCAGACGGTGAAAAAGGGGAATGTCCTCGAAACCGCACGAATTGCCGGTATCATGGGTGCAAAAAAGACCTCGGAACTGATCCCCATGTGTCATCCGCTGAACATCACCCATGTCGCCGTCGACTTTTTTCCGGACCCCGCAAAAAGCACCATTAGAATCGAAGCAGCGGTTCGCACCGTCGATCCAACCGGGGTTGAAATGGAAGCATTGACTGCCGTGTCTATGGCCGGTCTGACCATCTATGATATGTGCAAATCCTATGACCGTGAAATGATAATTTCTGACATATGCCTTCTTGAAAAATCAGGCGGCAAAAGCGGCGTGTTTTCAAGGAAAGGCACCTAGAAGCCATTTTTTTTGCAAACGATAAAGAGGAACCCAATCAGAGGAAAAATTCATGTCAAAATATACCGTTGCCGGTCTGGTGTCCTGGCTCTTTAGCGCGCTGCTGCTCGGGTTTCAAGCCATCGCAGCGTTCATGAAAATGGAAGATCAAATGGTCTGGAAGAGTTTGACCCTTCTGGATTTTCTCGACGAAGGTCATTTAACCTGGATTGACGGGATATCCCGGGGAACCCTTCATTCTGTCATTCATTTTATTGTCACCATGCCGTTATACCTGTTGCTGTTTTTCATTGGGATTCTATTTTTCATCATGAACCGGCTGACCACCCGTAGATAAATGACACCCGAATCGATCAATAGATACATTTCAATGATGTGCTTTGTGGGTATATTTTCCCTGTTTTTGGCAGGATGTGCCCTGTTCAAAAAAGAGCCGCCCGAGGTCAAGGAAACCGGACTTATAAGAATCGCCGCTCCAGAGCACCCCGAATTTTTAGACGATATGGCCTATGACGGTTTGACGGAGGGTATTCTGGGGAGTATTTCATATCTCCGTCGGGTGCCGTCCACCCGAACCTTCAGGTTTGGACAAGATGTCTATGAAACATCCCACATGATCCGATCCTTGGAGCATTTTCTCCATTTTATCCAAGCAAAACCATCCAACCAGGAATTGAAAGAATACATCGACACGAACTATCGGGTTTACAGATCCGTCGGCAATGACACCCCGGGGGAAGTTCTTTTTACCGGATATTACGAACCTGTACTAGAAGGCAGCCTTGAACCAAGCCCTGAATACCCCTTTCCAATTTACGCCCGTCCCGACGACCTTACCACCATCGACCTCTCTCTATTCTCCCCCCTGTTTAAAGGAAAAAAGATTATCGGCAGATACACCCAGAACAGTGTCGTGCCGTATTATGATCGGAAGGACATCGAATATAAAGAGATTCTCAAAGACAAGGCCACGACCATTGCCTGGCTTAAAGACCGGGTGGACCTCTTTTTTTTACACATTCAAGGGTCCGGAAAGATCGATCTCGACAGCGGCGAAACCATCCATGTCCATTACCACACCACCAACGGACGACCGTATCGGAGCATCGGAAAGCTCCTTATTGACCAAGGCAAAATATCCCGGGATGAAATGTCCATGCAAAAAATTCGGGATTACCTATACCGCCATCCTGAAGAAGCTGAAACCGTGTTGCACTACAACCCAAGCTATGTGTTTTTTAAGATCGAAGAAGACGGGCCGTTGGGATACCTGGAAGTCATATTGACACCCGGACGGTCCATTGCGATGGACAGAAGCCTGTTCCCTCTGGCCGGCCTGGCGTTTATTGAAACCCAAAAACCGTTGACCGCCGATGATGGAAAAATCGACCACTGGACGGATTTTTCTCGATTTGTACTGTTTCAGGATACCGGCGGGGCCATTCGCGGTCCCGGCCGTGCGGATCTTTTCTGGGGAAATGGCGACTATGCTGAAATCGCTGCCGGTCACATGAAACACCCCGGAAAACTCTATTTTCTCATACTGAAACCGGAGTAGAGTTATGCTTGACTCTTTTTTATAAAAAACTTATGGATACGTTTATTTTATATTCCTGCAGAAAGCTGCGGGGAATGTGCTGGTCCTGTTGAATCCTCGAAATTCAACCGGGCGAGCTGTTGCAGTTCACTTCTACCGTTAAGGAGTCTTTTATGTTTGGCATCGGCATGCCCGAAATGTTTCTGATCCTGGCCATCGCACTGATTGTCATTGGGCCTAAAAAACTTCCAGACCTTGCGAAATCTTTAGGACGTGCTTTTGCCGAGTTTAAACGGGCCACATCCGAATTAAAAGATTCTTTTGAAATCGATACTGAATTAAACGATATTAAAACAACCTTTAACGACATGAGCGATGGACTCAAGGAGGCCATCGATGTAAATGTCGGTACAGAAACCAAGGATCAAACGAATGCCGATGCTTCTGAAGCGGAAAACACCCAAAAAGAAATCAAAAACAGCGATTCAGAGGATCCATTGAGCCATGGATGATGAGAAAAAAATTCCGTTTACCAGCCACCTCGAAGAACTCCGGCGACGTCTCATCATCAGTTTCATCGCCGTGGCCATCGGTTTTGTTTTGTCGTACGGATTCAAAGAAAAGCTGTTTCAAATCTTGACCCGACCGCTGATCAGCGTCATGAAAACCGGCGACAAACTCATTTTTACCGGCCTTCCCGAAGCGTTCTTCACGTATTTAAAGGTCGCATTTCTTTCCGGCATCATTCTGGCCACCCCCATAATTTTTTATCAGTTCTGGGTGTTTGTGGCACCGGGCTTGTACCACAAGGAAAAACGGTTGATGGTCCCGATCGTTTTTCTATCCACCCTGTTTTTTGTGGGGGGTTCGTTTTTCGGATATTTTATCGTATTCCCATACGGGTTTAAGTTTTTTTTAGGATTTGCCTCTGAAACAATACGGCCCCTTCCATCCATGCGGGAGTATTTGAGTTTTGCCTCAAAATTGTTGCTTGCTTTTGGCGTTGTTTTTGAACTTCCGCTGGTCATCACCTTCCTTGCCAAACTCGGCATGGTTTCCGTAAGCTTTTTAAAGAAAAACAGAAAATATGCACTTCTTTTATTCTTTGTGGGGGCAGCCATTTTAACGCCGCCGGATGTCGTGACGCAGATTATGATGGCGGTGCCGTTGATGGTGCTGTATGAAATCAGTATTATCGGTGCCAAAATTTTCGGGAAAAAGACGCCTGAAAAGGATGATAATATATAGCAAATTAAATCGGTTATACAGCAATTCGACATCAGGGAGCTTTTATTGAAAATCTCTTTTTATTATTGACAGATTTATTTCTACTTGGTAGTTTTGTGCGTCTGAAATACGGTTGGGCTAAAACAGTAAATGAAAGGGGAAATGTGTTTATGAGGAAAAGATATTTTCAAATGGCTGCTGTCGCCGTTATGGCAACCCTCTTTACCACCACCGGAATTTATGCCGGAAAAGAGGTTAAAGATGAAATCAAGATGGAAAACAAAGCATATGACAAACATACCAAGGGCATACAAACGTTTACGCATTTAAAGCACGCAAAGGAATATGCCGAGAAACATCCGGATCTTTATAAAAAATGCTGCGGAGAATGTCACCACGACAAGGACAATAAACCGTTGACCCAGCTGAAAGAGGGCGACGAAGTCCAAAACTGCATCGAATGTCACAAAAAGCCCGGGTATATTAAAGGAAAAGAAGCAAAGGGCCTTAAAAAAGAGCAGAAGCGCGAATACCATGCCAATGCCCTACATGACAATTGCAAAGGATGCCATAAAGATTTCAACAAGAAAATGAAGTTGAAATCAAAAGATGAA
>JAQBBE010000309.1:0-3975 GCA_032126435.1 Desulfobacterales bacterium
CCCCTTGGACCCTTATCAATCGACCAGCTCTTTGGGAGATGATTCTTTAAATTAAGATTTATCCCGTTAAACGTCGTTGCTTGTATTTAACTGGGATTTATCCCGTTAAACGCTGTTGCCTTTATTTAACTGGGATGCGACCCCCATGTCTTTCCCTCCCTATACAAAGAATTAAGAAAGATGCCTTCGCCATCATTTCTTGCTCTTACTCTTGCCCTTCACTTTGCTCTTACCCTTGGGATTTTCATCATAAAGATCATGGCCTCGCTTTAAGGCATGGAACTCTTTAGAACCGGGCTTTATACCCAAACTTTTCGCAATTGCGCCCCAGCCTTGTCCCTTACCAGATTTATATTTTCCAATAACGTTCTCTGTTGGCTGATTTGACATTTCTCCGAACCTGAAAACCATATAGGCGTCTGAAGGGTTTTCAACATTGCTGAGGACCATGTTGATGTGTGCGTCGCCTATTTTAAAACGAGTTGCAAGCTTTGCCCGGAATCCTGATGGGTCCGCTTCAGCTTGGATATTGAAATTTCTTGCCCAGTCAAAATCACCAGCTAAGGCTGCCGATGAAACGAATAAAAAGGTCATAGAGACCACAAAAAACATTTTAAGCACTTTCATTATTTCTCCTTTTGAATTTTTTTTGAGGGGTTTTTTTGCATTAATGGAGATTATCTCATGAGAATCGGGCTTGTCAAAACCTTTGATCTCTTGCCACTTCTCAATAACAACTTAATTGCAAATATCGCCAAAAGTAAGGCTGAACAAATCTCTTTTTTAAATCCAATTAAATGTTGTGTTTTCCACCGACCCCTGCCCTTTACTCTTTACTCTTTCCTCTTTTCTTTTTTCTTTTTTCTTCTGTTTCTGTCCCCTACCCCCTCTTTTAATAAAGGATCAAGGAACCCCAGGCTAATAGGCCCGCAAACTGCACTCAATCTGTCAAGAATGAAGATTTATCCTGCCTGCCCTGTTCAATCTGCGATAGCAACCGTTTAACCCGTTGAATTCCGTTTATCGGACATGCTGGAAGCTTGATTCAACTGGGTTGAAACATATTTAACCGGGGTTAAATGCAGAGCATATTTAACCGGGACCTGACCCTGTTGTTTTCCTTCGTCTGTTCCATCTTTACTCCCTGTGGCTGCGAGAATATGCTGATTGTTCTGGTGGGGACCAGTCCGCCAGTATCCCAGGATCGGCTTGATAGATTTCAACCTTCAGCGGGAAACAGGCGGCTGTATCGCTGGAATGTTCCGAGCTGCAGTCACCGCCGGGGCAGGTGGAAAGTGCACCAAGCAGATCGATTTCGGCAAAGAATTCAAGGAAATCACCGGGGCGTACCGGGCTTGCTTTCATAAAATACTGATGGGTGTCATGGGTGAAACCTGTGCACATGAACACATTCAAGACATCATGGACATGGGTCTCGGCCAAATCCAGGGGTAGGCCTGTTTCAGCAGCCAGGGCCCGGATAAGGTTCGAATGACAGCAGCGGTGATACTCCTGTCCGCTCAGCAGGAGGCCGGTATAGGGATCGCACCGGGTACCGATCACATCATGCACGCCAGCGCCAAAGGCATCAAATCCGTACCAGTCCAGAGTATCGTGGGTAATTGTTACCATAGGCCGCATATGAGGAAAACTGCTCCACATCTGGTCACCGGTACTAAGGTGGGTACCGTGAAGTGCCCGGGTCTTGCCGCTGTAGAAGCGTTCCGAAAGGTCTGCCGCCGCCCAGAGATTCAGGTCCCCCACCTGAGGCCCCTCCATGCTGACGATCCGGAAAAAATTCCCGGCAGTAACCCGGAATGTTGCTGCATCCCGTGGCGGTACGACCACCTCTTCCGCCAATTTCATTTTGTTCCTTGCAGCTGAATAAAGGGCCATATCCGGCATAGGCAAAGTATCAGCAGGGTAACAGATCACTGGCTTTAGGCCCTTGCGGGCTTCGGCGTCAGCCGGTGCTTTATTTTCGGGGGGGCGTTTCATCAATGTCTTTCCTTTATGGGTTTAAAAATGTGGGATTTGATAAGTTCCATCTAACCGACTCCACATTTCTTCATGTCTTTGACTGAGTTCCTCTAAAGACGCTTTATATTCTTGCTCAGATATTTTCCCGGATTTATAACTGTTTTCTAAAAATGCGATTTCGTTTTCATACCATTTATCGGGATCAAAGTTGTAAGTCATTTAACATAAAGTCCTTACTATTTTGGTTAACTAGAATCTATCTCAATAATAAGATTAGGGTTCAGGGCAAGGCGCGAAACGATGAAAAAGCGGAGCATACACGTAGTATGTGAGCATTTTGAAATGTTTCGCAACGCTGCCATGGGTACTTAGATTGTTTTTGAGGTAGGTTCTAATATTTGTGAAAATTATTAAGGTCATATTCTAACGGGCAACCCGATTTTCCAACAAGCAACTTATAAACTTATGTCCCCGAGCCCGGAAGTCCTCTACAAAATCGGAACGGTATACGGCTACACTTTCAAGCAGAACATGGTGTGTGTATCTCTAATGCCGTCAATGGCTCTTATCTTGTCATATGTCACAGAAAGCATACTGGCGTCATCGGGAGTCTGTACCTCTGCCACGATATCAAAACGCCCGGCAGCCAAATAGACATTTTCCACTCCTTCGATTTTCTTGACTTGACCGGCGACCTCACGGTCGACACCCGGATTTGACGTAATTAGAACAATTGCCTTTGCCATGATATAACCTCCTTTCAAAGTAAATACCTCATTGTTGCCAGATCGTTAACAATAACTATCCTTTTCCATTTTCTGCCTGTTGGGCGAATACCCGGAAACGGCGTGCTTCCTCCTCATTTCCCATCGAGGCATATATTCGGCTGATCTTCAGAAAATATAACGGAGCATTTTCCGGATCATCCTGAACCAGGGAAAGATACATTTCCATAATCGCTGAAGAATGCTGGCCTAAATCAAAGCTGATATCTGCGAATTTTCGTTTGACCAGAGGATCGATGCGGGTATGACAGCTGCGGCACTGATCCATGATTTTGGCATACAGATCCCGGGCACTTTCAAGGTCTCCCAATGTCTCCAATGTACCGGCAAGGGCAATAGCCAGTGGTTCGTTCCATCCGTAAGCCTCCATGAAATCCTGATAGTAAGAGACGGCTTCCGGATGGCTTCCGGCCTTAGACAGGGTTTCGCCACGGAGCAGGACATAGGCCAAAGAGTTTTTAAGGTCATCCGGGCAATCGGCAAGAAGGGTTTCAGCCTGATCAAAGGCCCCTATTTCCCAGTAAACCTCGCAAAGCACCTGATAACCCGGCAGGGCATCCGGATGATGTTGGAGAAAGGTCTCCAGCAGACGGCGGGCTTCATCCAATTTCTCCAGGTTCAGGTAGGCCGTAGCCAGCTCAAGGGGGATAATTGAATCCGGGGCAGGGTTCTCCTCCAAGGCATGAGACAGGTCATCGGCTGCAAGGTCAAAGTCTCCCCGGTTCAGCGCGAGATAACCGGTTTTAAAGGACCCTCCATAGGAAAGGTAGGCCTCCTGCACCTCTTCGGGCAGTGCACTGCAGAGTGCCATAAAAGTCTCATCGTCCTGATCACCGGTGTATGTCTCGTCATCGGCGAGGGGAGTCAGGTCAGATTGGGGCACTTCCATTTGAATATCTCCGGCTGTGAGGCGTGCAATCTCATGCATAAGCTTTTCAACAGCGGATATCAATGCAGGGTCCCGGGTCAAGTCGAGGGCCAATTGAAGAAATCCCCTCGCCTCATCGTAATATTCGGTCTCCATCAAATCTTCACCGGCCTGCCTGTGTTCATGTGCCAGGGCCTCTTTGGCCTGAACCAGTTTATCCCGAAGCCTTGTTTCTGAAGCATCATCAGACGATGTTTTTTCCAATGCGTCCAGGGCCTTTTCGAATTCAAGCTTTGCCCTGCCCCAATCGGAGGCCTTTAAAAAGGCATCACCCTTCTGCTC
>JAQBBE010000310.1:0-3200 GCA_032126435.1 Desulfobacterales bacterium
TGGCCATGTGCGGCGCCGAACCGCTCTATTTGAGTGTCGGATTGATCATTGAAGAAGGTTTTTCAATGGCTGATCTTAAAAAAATACTCAAAGATATGGGCATTGCGTCAGAAAAGGCCGGTGTAAAAGTGGTCACCGGAGACACCAAGGTCGTCCCCAAAGGTGCGGTGGATAAGATTTTTGTGAATACTTCAGGTATTGGAAAGATACCCTATGGTGTGGATATTTCCAGCCGTAACGCCCGGCCCGGAGATAAAATTATCCTCAGCGGCACCATGGGTGATCACGGCGTTGCGGTTTTGACCCAGCGGGAAGGCATGACATTTGACGCACCGGTTAAAAGCGATACGGCCGCGCTGAATCACATGGTGGCAAGAATGCTTTCAGTATGCAAGGACATCCACGTGCTCAGGGACCCCACCCGGGGCGGCGTCGGTACCGCTCTGAACGAAATCGCCGGAAAATCCGGGGTCGGAATTAAAATCTATGAAGAAAAGATTCCGCTGAAAGATGCGGTTGCAGGTATCTGCGAACTTTTGGGATTTGATCCGATTTACATTGCCAATGAAGGCAAACTGATTGCGTTTGTCGATCCCCGGCATGCCGAAAAAATCCTGCCGGCGATTAAAGAAGATGAATTCGGCAAAGATGCCTGCATTATTGGAGAAGTGATTCCCGATCATCCCGGCCGAGTGATCATGGAAACCCGAATCGGAGGGATTAGAATCGTCGACATGCTGACCGGAGAACAGCTCCCGAGAATCTGCTGATGAGACACTATATCAAAACACTGCTTTTAATCTTTTTCTTTTTTTTAGCAGGATGCAGCCTTCAAAAAGAAGTCTCCTTTTCAGGAAAAACCATGGGCACCACCTACCACATCACCGTGGTGACCGGATACTTTTCCAGCACCAAGGACCTGAAAGAACCCATCGACCAACGCCTTGAAGAAATCAACAACAGCATGTCGACTTTTAGAAAAGACAGTGAGATCAGCCGGTTCAACGCAGATCAAAACACCGGTGAAAAATTTAAGATCTCGGATGATTTTTTCACTGTCATGACCGTTGCCAAAACCGTATATGATCTGACCGGCGGCGCCTGGGACGGAACCGTCAAGCCGCTGGAAAACCTTTGGGGATTCGGCAGTTCTGAAAACAACTATAGAATTCCCGCACAATCGGAAATAGCGGCGCTTTTACCGGATATCGGATTCAATAATATCGAAATTTCATCTGGTCACTATCTTATCAAAAAAAAGGCGTCCATATCGCTGGATCTTGCGTCCATTGCAAAGGGTTACGGCGTCGATCAGGTGGCGGCACTTATAAGAACCAGCGGCATAAAGAATTTTCTGGTGGAGATCGGCGGCGAAGTGTTTGCTGCAGGTTTTCGAAAAGACGGCAAACCGTGGAGAATCGGCATCAACACACCCCAGACCGGTTCGCCGTTTGATCAGGTATATAAAGTTGTGAACCTCCACGACAAAGGCTTTGCAACCAGCGGTGATTACAGAAATTATTTCGAAGCGGGCGGGAAACGCTTTTCTCATATACTGGACCCGAGAAACGGATATCCTGTCAGCAACGGCGTTGTCAGTGTTTCCATTGTGGCGGATACCTGTACATTTGCAGACGGACTTGCAACTGCGGTAACGGTTTTGGGTCATAAAAAAGGCCTTGAACGGGTCAACAATATAGACCACACTGAATGCTTGATTGTTGTCCGGACTCATGACGGCAAATTTGTGGATTATTACTCCAAAGGCTTCAAAACCTATATGGCAACCTCAAACTGAACTATCCTCTTTTTGCAAGATATTCAGCAATTTTTTCTGCCTCTGTGCCCGTGATGCCGCCGTCGGAGTAACCCGCCATCCTCTGGGTGATCTTTCTCCATTCCGCCAGATTCTTGGTCTCTTTTAAAGACTGTTCAAGTTTATGGCACTGAGCACACTTGGACTCAAAGAGGGTTTTACCTTCCTGAATGCCGGAACAGGCATATAGTGCGGCAATGAAAATCGATAAAACGGTAAATATGGCATGTTTCATTGAAAACGCCCTCTCTTTATAGGTGTTCAGGGGGTGCGCTCCCCCTGAGTATGTACCTCTCTTTTGTGCCCTGTAGCTCTGCAGATATTCCGTGGGCTCGCCGTTGAAGCTCAAAGCTTATCCCGCCCAAAAAAGCCAGATATAAGCCACCGCCAGTGTGAGTAGGGGCCAGTTCTCTCTCAATGAAAGGCGCTTTAAGGAAACATCATGAAAGGCGCGCAGCAGCCTCAACAGAACAGCTTGGGCAGCGATGACCCCAATCAGAACAAAAAATATCTGATATGCCTTGACCATCCCCGGATGCATACTCAGTCCCAGAAAATCCCAAGAAAAACCCAGCTGTCGCCCCAACACAGGAAACAGCTGCCCGCCCCAGCTCATCAATCGCTCAAAATGAAAGCCCACTTCAAAAGCAACCGCCAGCGGTACAAGAGCATACGCCATTAGGCTCGATTTTTCTCGTGAAGCAGACCCCGCCGACCTAAAAACAACCCTGCCCCCATTTTGAACAAAAAGAAAAGCAAAGATGGTGGTTACAGCCATCAATCCCAAAGAAAAAATCCACCATTGACCGAATGAAGCGGCATATGGATGGAAGTAACCGGTTTTTTCAAGACCTCGAAAGAGTTGGCTTCCGATGATAAGCGGCCCAAACAGAGCGACGGTCCGGTCCGGCTTTAGAAAAGACCAAAGCTCATGACCGGGCGCCCTCAGGTTGAGTACCGGCGAATGGTTGGGACAGTTTTTGATGCAGTTGCCGCAGAGGATGCAATTCTGGTTGGTATTGATGGAAAACGGCGCTTCGAAAACCGGACAGCCTTCGTAGGGTCCATGCCCTGCGTAACAGGCGTGATCGATGCAATCGCTGTTACAGATGTTCTGATTTGCACGCAATTCCAGTATAGAGCAGCTGGACAAAAAACCGACCAACTTGCCCAAAGGACAGAGAAAGCGACACCAGACCCGGCGCCGATAGACCAGCGCCAAGGCCACTGCCGGCAAGATAATCGACAGAATCAAAAAAGCCGTGGCCCGTGGAGAAAAGGGCATTTTAAAAACGACCTCAAACAAAAAAATGAGTCCCAAACCGATGGCGCTTAAATAGACACCGTAAGTGCGGATAAAAGATGGGACTTTTCGGCCAAGACC
>JAQBBE010000311.1:0-3089 GCA_032126435.1 Desulfobacterales bacterium
GCCATCGATGAGTATGACAAGCTTCCGCAAATGATCAATGATTTTGTGGAAATCGTAGAAGGACTCGGGCCGAATCCGTTCAAGGGATTCTAGTGATTGATGATTTTTGATTGGCGATTGAAGAATGAATATATACCCAGAAAACCCGGTAAAACCTTCAATCGACAATATTCAATAGAAGAGAGACCTTATGAAAAATGTTCAATTTTGTTCAAAACCAAGGAAGGCGAAAATTTTAACCGGAGGAATACATTGAGTATTTCGAGGATTAAAATTTGAGCCTGACACAGGGATTGGACAAAAGAGGGCGTTTTCCAAAGGTCTCTAAGAGGAGGTACTCATATGACAGACAAATACCTGGTCGAGCCTGATGTCGGCTTTATAAAAGAAATCATCGGGCTTGGGGGCGACACCCTGAAAAAATGCTTTCAATGTGCAACCTGCTCGGTGGTCTGCCCCATTTCTCCGGACACCAAGCCGTTCCCGAGAAAAGAGATGATCGCTGCATCTTGGGGGCTGAAGGACAGACTGGTCAATAATCTTGACATCTGGCTGTGCCATCATTGCGGGGACTGCACCACCATGTGTCCTCGCGGCGCAAAACCGGGGGAAGTGCTGGGGGCTGTTCGTTCCTATGCCATTGCGGATTATGCCGTACCGAAGGCTGTGGGTAAGGCGGTCAACGACCCCAAAAAACTTCCCATCCTTATGGCCATTCCCGTGGTAATTTTTATTGTACTGGGCCTTATCACCGGCTTGCTCGATTTTTCACCGGCATTGGGTGAACACGGGATTTCACATTCTCAGTTCTTTTCCACATGGCTGGTGGATATGATTTTTATTCCATTGGCGATCTGGGTTGTTGCGATTTTCGCTTTAGGGCTGAAAAGATTTATCGCGGATATCCATGAAAATGCCGTCATGGAAGGCAAGACCGATAAAAAGGAGTTCGAATTCATTGGATTCATCAAGGCACTGCCCCGTATTTTGCCGACCATATTAAAACATGACAAATTCTCTGAATGTTCGGAAAACAAAGACCGTGCAACAGCCCATCTTATGGTATTCTGGTCGTTTGTCGGGCTGTTTATCGTAACAAACATATTCTTTGTTGTCCTATATGTTTTTCAGCAGCATGGTCCCTACTCGCAGTTGAATCCTGTCAAATGGCTGGCAAATGTCAGCGGTGTGGCCCTCATTATCGGAAGTGCTTTAATGATTAAAAACCGTCTGGCGAAAAAAGACCAGACCTCCACCTACAAGGATTGGTACCTGCTGGGGCTCGTATTGGGGCTCGGTGTTACCGGCGTACTTACAGAGGCAACCCGGCTGGCCGGTTTGGCCGGTTTGACCTATTTTGTGTATTTCATCCATCTGGTTTTTGTATTCAACCTGTTTGCATTCCTGCCGTTCTCAAAACTGGCGCATCTCGTTTACCGGACGGTGGCAATGACATATAATGAATACTCCAACAGACAATAACTGATGGCTTCGTAAAAAGTCCATTTTGCTCATTTTTCTGGATTCCCGCCTACGCGGGAATGACAATAAAGCAATGAATATCAAATAGATATAATATCTGTCATACCCGCGAAGGCGGGTATCCAGGCGGTAGAAGGACTTTTTTACGAGTTTGTCAAAATTGACTTTCTAAAAAAAAAATAATAAAAAAAGGGGAGACAAATCGTCTCCCCTTTTTCAATTAACGGGCAACACTAAAACGTTTTTAATTGCGCAACTATTTTTTACTATCGCCGGTGGCGGCGCCGTGCATCTTGATTTCGACTTTTTCGGTCAACCCTTCGTAGTATTTCCTAAGGATTGCAACAACTTCATCACGACCGAAATGATCGGGAAGGTCTCCGCCCTCTGAAAGCATCTTCCGCAACATGGTCCCGGATAGTAGGACCCGGTCTTCCTTGCCGTGGGGACAGGTTCTGAGTGAGGCCATGCCGTCACACTTGTGGCAGTAGAATGTCCAGTCAATCTTTAAGGGCTGGCAAAGCAGCATTTTTCCCGGATCGTCGGAAGTCGGAATCTTGTCAAAGATGGTCTGGGCTTCGAACATGCCGTAGAAGTCGCCCACACCAGCATGGTCTCGGCCGATAATCATGCGGGAGCAGCCGTAATTCTGACGGAAGGTTGCGTGCAGCAGGCCTTCTCTGGGTCCGGCATAACGCATGTCCAGCGGGTAACCGCCCTGGACCACGTTTTTATCCACAAAGTAGTTCTTCACAAGGCTGTCGATACATTCAACGCGAACTTCGGCGGGAATGTCACCGGGTTTGAGGTTGCCGACCAGAGAATGAATATAGACGCCGTCACACACCTCAACGGCAATTTTGCAGAGATATTCATGGGATCGGTGCATGGGATTTCTGAGCTGAAGGGCGGCGATTTCACTCCAACCTTTTTCTTCAAAAATTCTGCGAGATTCTTCCGGCCTCATATAGACGCCGGCATATTTGGTCGGATACTCACCCTCGCTAAAAACTTTGACCGGGCCGGCAAGGCTGAATTCCTTTTGGGCCATGACCATCTGGACGCCGGGATGATCTTCACCGGCAATCTTCCAGAATTCCTCGACGGTCGGGGTGCCTTCTCCCATGTAAATCTTTTCACATTCGAACTTTTTGTCGGCTTCGGTCATTTCATATTTTTCCGTGACCTTTATGCTTCCCATTATTTCACCGGTATCGGGATCACAAAGCGCTATTTCATCACCTTTGTTGATGCTGTTCGCATCTTCTTTTGACGCAGACAAGGTCACCGGAATGGGCCAGAAGGTTCCATCGGCAAGCTGAAAATTTTCACAAACCCCTTTCCAGTCCGCCTTGGTCATAAAACCGGTCAGCGGGCTGAAGCCGCCGATTCCCATCATGATGAGGTCGCCGACTTCACGGTGAGACACGGTGATCTTTTTCAGGCCCTCAGCCTTTTTCTTTTCTGCATCAAGCTCAGCGCCTTCAAGCAAGCAGCAGGTTAACCCCTTACCGCCGTGTGGTGGAATTAGTTTTGCCATTTGTTACTATCTCCTTTCGCTTTTGTATTAAAATAAATGGTTTTCTCTGCACCATTTCGATTTTCAT
>JAQBBE010000312.1:0-5127 GCA_032126435.1 Desulfobacterales bacterium
GCCGCTTCTCGTCTTCGATTTGATATCCTTTTTGAATCGAAAGATTGGCGATTCTTGCGATTTGCTTGGCCAAATCTTCTTCGGATTTTATTTTTACTGGATAAATTTTGATTTTATCCATATTATCGAAAACGTCGTCATTGATGATACCATCTGTGGTCGCATGGTTTTTACGGTTGTATGCATTATACAAGGTATTGTGAAGGGGCTGGGATAGATCGCCGACATAGTGCGCACAAAAGGCAAGATGATACTCCCCGTATTTTCCTTTATGTTTTTGTTTCAAATAATCTCGAATTGAAGCGATGATCGCACCATAGAGATGGCCCATCACATCGGTTTTTTTATTATATTTTTTTATCTGCCGAACCACCATTTCAGGCGTTACCATGGTTTCTCTGGGGTTGCTCACATAGTGATTGGGGCTTTCTATTCCCATGGCTTTTGTCTTGATCATATCAGCACCTGCAGAGTTGTACCATTTCTTGTACCCCGCTGCTTTTGCGATGGCCATATGGGTCTCATCATGCCATGGGTATGAATTACCTGTAAAACTGATGACCCAGAATATGGTAAGAATTGCAATGATCGAATATTTTGCTTTCATTTCATCATTTCCATGTAATGCCCTTCGGCGATTTTTTCACAATGGGGCGGAAAGCAGGGTCCGTGATCATAACTCACCGCTTTCTTTCATTTTTTGAATCTCTTCTTCTCTTAATGCACGCTTAAAATATTTCTCGGTCACCGTTAGCGGCAAATTGTCTCTAAATTCAACATATTTGGGAACTGCATAAGCAGCCAGTCTTTCCCGACAGTAATCGATGATATCCTGTGGCCCGATCTTTCCTTTATAATCATCTTTCAATCTAACGAAAGCCTTTATTCTCTCGCTCCCCGGTCTTTTGGAATCAGGAATACCAATGGTCACGGCCCCGGCGACCGCAGGATTTTGAAACAAAAGATCGTCAATTTCTATGGAGTATACTTTCATCCCGGAAATGTTGATCATATCCTTGATTCGGTCTACCACATAAAAATAACCATTCTCATCCATCTTGCATAGATCACCGGTTCTCAGCCACCCGCCGTCTTCAAGGCCGGAACCCGGGTCAGGCCAGTAGCCCTTCATCATTTGGGGGCCCCTTAACCAGAGTTCACCGACATCACCAAAAGGAACCTCTTTTCCGGTTTCCGGATCCACCAATTTCACCTCGGTATCGGGTACGGGGATTCCAACCCCGGGTATGGTCGAAGTTGCAAATCGGGTGATTTTTGAAAAGACGCTGATATTAATATGGCTGATGCATTCTGTAAGACCATAGCCTTCCGATATCGGCATCTTAATTTTTTCCTCGATTTTTTTAGCCACTTCCGTGGGAAGAGGCGCAGCTGCAGAGACAACCATCACCGGCATTCGCTTAACTTTTGTTTCCGATTGCGCTAAATTTAAAAGCTGGGTGGGAACCATGCATATCAGAAACGGGCGATATTCATTCATCAATTGAGCAATCATTTCAGTGTCCCTTGGATCCGGGACTAAAAACACTTTCAGCCCCCAATAGATGCACGACTGCATCAAATAATGTCCATAGGAATGAAAAATGGGGATGGGCAATAAACTTGAAGCTCTCCCTCTGTAGGCGGGGAGCGGAGCCATCATCCAGGGGAGTCCCTGAAGGATACTGGCCATCCTCTGAAAGTGGGTAATCATTACGCCCTTTGGCGTTCCTGTCGATCCACCGGTAAACGCCAGAACTGCAAGATCTTCTGTGGGATCGATTTCAACCTCCGGCGCTTTGGGCGCATGATCTGCAATCAATTTTCTGAAACTATACGTGCCCGGAATCTCTGTTGTCGCTTCGGATTGACCGGGAGAATAATCTTCGACCGAAGTGACAATAATGTTTTTAAGTCGGGTTTTTTCTTTCACGGAATCGATTAAATCCAAGTTCACATCAAGGCAGAAAATTGTTTCAGCGCGCGATTCTCCTGCTTGACGTATGAGCTCGGGTGCTTTTAAGAGCGGACTGCTGGGGACCAGGGTCGCACCTGCTTTAAGAACGGCAAAATCGCTGATGATGAACTGAGGACAGGTGGGAAGAAAGACGATGATGTTGTCCCCTTTTTTAACGCCGAGATTTACCAATGCGTTTGCCAATGAATCGACCTGACGCTTTAGCGTTCGATACTTCATGCGATTCCCAAAATAATCATACGCATCCTTCCCGGGAAATTTTTCTGCGGTTTCGTCTAAAATCGAAAATAAAGGCTTTACGGGATAATCGATGGTGGTTTTGAGTTTAAACGCTCCGATCTTATAACTCTTCAGCCAGGGTTTATCCGCATAAGAGGTCATTGTGCTTCACCTCCATAAATGTGTCCGATGACATCATCCAATCCTAATTCGCTCAGTTTTTCCGGGGTTGGCTTGCCGGTGGTCTTATCCCATCCACGAAATTCATAATAAGGATCCAAAAGGATATCTAGGTTATTGACATGCCCTTCGGCCGGGCCCTCTGGAAGCGGGTCCTCCAATAATCTTCTGGGCAGGGTATCGTCCGCACGCGTGAGTCCTTCTCTTATATTAAACGCCCTTTCCAGATTGTAAATTCTTTCGCCAATTTTCCTGAACGCATCGACGCCGAAATCCCAACCGGTAACGGCGGCAATAATCCGTGTAATCTCCAGGGCATCTGAAGTCATTCCCATGAATTTACACAATCCCACCGCATCAAAAACCGTCAACGCATCTTCTAAATCTTTAACCACCTTCGCTTCCACGGGATTTTCAATGAGAGGATCTTTGATTTCACTTTCTTCGATGACCAAAAATGGACTGGCAAGATACGTCGGACCTTGGACATAGCCGGTGATATGGTCACCGCCGCGATTGGCCGTGGCAAAAGCAAGACCGGTAATCTTTGCAGCTCTTGAATCATAAGCCGGCAATTCAAGTCCTTTAACATTCATAGCAAACCGCTCTGAGCCCTGCCCCAGTCTTTGAGCCATGACCCGTGTTCCCTCAGCCAGAAGATTTCCCACACCTTCCCTTTTGGCAATTTTGTGAACAAGCGCTACAATCGTTTCGGAATCGCCAAAGCATATTTCCATCCCTCCGGCATCGTCTTTAGTTAGAATCCCCTTTTCAAAACACTCCATGGTAAACGCAATGGTGCTGCCGCACGAAATGGTATCCAGGCCATAATCATTACAAAGATAGTTGGCCATGGTAATGGCTTCCAGATCAGAATTGTCACACATTGCCCCGAAAATCGCGACGGTTTCATATTCGGGGCCTTCTCCTTTAAACCCTTTATAAGGGCCTTTCTTGATTTCGGTGTCCCGACCACATTTTATGGGGCAGGCAAAGCAGCCAACAGCCTGTACAAGAACCTTTTCATTCAAGGCTTCCCCGTTAATCTCCTCGGTATACGAGCAGACGCCGGTTTGCCAGTTTCGGGTCGGCAACCCCCCACAGACGTTGACGATATCCAAAACTAAATTCGTTCCATATCCTTGTAAGCCGGCACCTAAGATATTCTCTCCAAGAAGGTCATATTGTTTTTTAGACACTTCTTTAAAGGCCTTTTTATCCGCAATTTTGATTTCTTTACGCCCTTTTACTGCAACGGCCTTCAACCTTTTGGATCCCATTACAGCCCCCAGCCCGCATCGCCCTGCTGCCCGATGAAGATCATTCATGATCGCAGCGTATTTAACAAGATTCTCTCCGGCGACGCCAATACTGGCGACATTGAATTTCTCCCCCAATGTTTTCTTGAGCATTCCGGTGGTTTCTGAAACATTTTTCCCCCAAAGATCACCGGCGTCGCGGAGTTCGACTTCTTCATCATCAATTACCAGATAAACGGGCTTTTCCGAAATGCCTTCAAATATAATTCCATCAAAACCCGATTGTTTGAGATCCACTCCCCACCGGCCGCCGGAATTGGATTGGGCCCATATATGGGTCAAAGGAGATTTCGCGACCACACTGTAGCGGGCAGCACTTGGAGAAAGGGTTCCGGTTAAGAGACCGGACATGAAGATCAGCTTGTTTTCCGGTCCTAACGGTGATATTTTCGGTTTAACTTCATCAAAAAGATATTTACTGGCAAGACCCCGTCCGCCTAAATATTTCTTTGCCATTTCTTCGGGAATCTCTTCTTGGAAAATATTCCGATCCGTTAAATTCACCCTCAAGATCTTTCCCATTAATCCAAACATGTTGTCACCTCCCGGGCATGGCCTCAAATACCAAAATCCGTTTTCAATTTTTCGAGAAAGGCTTTAAACGTAAGAAAAGCTTTTGGTTCCAATTCATCCGGAAATTTATCGCTCACTTCCCCCGCCAGATCCACCAATCGGATGGCCGCTTGGGCAGCCGCTGCCAATTTTGCTGCTTTCTTGAAATTAAAGGGGACCAATTTCAGTTGGTTGGTGGCGATCTCTCGGACGACATTGAGATCCTTTTTTAAAACCCTTTTCCATCTTTCATATTTTGCCTCAAGAACATAATCGGCACTTCTTCCGACATCACCGGGAACCATTTTAACCGAATGGCACTGTCCATGCCATAAGTCCATAAAAACAAATAGATCCGCATCCAGTCCGGACGCTGAATCCGCCTTGAAAACCAGCGTGACGGACCCCTCCCAAGTTTTGGCAACCTCTTGATACCGGCTGTCATTTTGAATCTTTTCTTCAACTTCAGACGCCCATTCCGGACTCAAAACCATGTAAGGTTTAGATTGCGATGCTTTTCTGTCCTTTACCAATTCGGCATATTTTTCTTCCCAGTCTTCGGATCCGGCATTATACATAATTTAATCTCCTATCATGCAAGACAGCTTAATAATACTCCAAAAAGAAAGGATACCCGTTCATCCTCCAGCGACAACAGGGAAAAGCGCCACTTCATCTTCCGCTTTCAATCGGGTATCCAAGCGATTCGGCAAGTAGATGTAGTGACGGCCGTTCACTAAAACGCGAACGTGACGATGAAGCGTATCCGTTTTTGAATCAAAAATCGCATCCTTGAAGTCTGGTCCAAATATTCCGGCCAAATCCCTTAACACATCCTTTATCGTGGCGTTTTCTATTTCCATTTCAAACGCGGCGTTA
>JAQBBE010000313.1:0-42624 GCA_032126435.1 Desulfobacterales bacterium
GATGCTGCCGGTGCATCCTCGCTCCGTCCGATCTTCTTTTCTTTTTTACGGGAGACTCGCCGATGAAGGGAACTATCCTTTTGTTTTTTTGGGTTAATTTTATTGATTAGATCTCGCAATCAAAATGCTAAGGGCACGCCATCATAATCCATGGGATGCCCTTTTTATCTATAAGCCATCTCAAAAATGCATCTAACGCCCAATGGCTGCGTTCCATGCCTCCTTAAAATGCTCACATACTACAAGGTATGCTCCGCTTTTTCGTCGTTCGCGCCTTACCCTTGAGCGTAACCCACTATTTTTGAGATAGCTTCAATTATAATATCATAAAAGGGTCATTTTCAAGTCTATAGGCTTCAACTGTTACATCAATTCCGGTTTCAGACAAAAACTTTTTAAGCCGATTTGTAAGTACATCAACGATCAGATGCTCTGATGCAAAATGTCCGATGTCGATGAGTCCTAAGTTTGCTGCTTCTATCGTTCTTGCCGCATGATACCCCAAATCTCCACTAATATAAACGTGTGCTTCAGACGCAATAAAGTCGTTCAGCAAGCTGGAACCGCTCCCGGTACACACAGCTGCTGTTTTTACTTCCAATTCATGGTTTCCAGCGACTTTTATGGAATTAAGGTCCAATTTCTTCTTGATGGACAGCGCAAAAGAAAGGAGGTCCATTTTTTTATCAAGCACGCCGATGCGTCCAGTACCGTGCTGGTTCTCAGCTGTAAATAGCGGATAAATATCGTAGGCCATGGTCTCATAAGGATGGTGTCTCCGAATATGTTCAACAATTCGACTTAGATCATTGTTTCGAACACGTGTTTCGATTCTCACCTCATCCACATGGGAAATTTCACCGATTTTGCCGGAGAAGGGCTTTGATGAAGTGTCCGGCTTAAAAGTGCCTTTACCTTTACTTCTGAAAGAGCAGCCGGTATAGGAACCGATTTCACCGGCATTGGATTCAAAAAGTGCCCCCAAAATGCCCTTCTCATACCCCACCGGCACATATACAACCAGCTTATACGTTTCAGCTTGTCCGGATTTTCTCAGAACTTTCAGGTCTTCGAGCCCTATCCGGCGTGCCAGGGCGTCGTTTAGCCCGTCGTTTACATTGTCAAAATTGGTATGGGCTGAAAATATTGCCATCTGGGCCTGAAGTGCCGTTTGGATGATGGATCCTTCCGGCCTTTCAAGCTGGATAGATCTTAAAGGCTGAAATATCAGGGGGTGGTGTGTGATTAAAAGGTCGACACCGTTTCTACATGCATCACCCACCACCTGAGGTGTAGGGTCCAGAGCAACCCAGATGGTTCGGACCGGCCAGTTCTTTTGTCCAATCTGAAGCCCCACATTGTCCCATTCTTCTGCCAACCAGCTTGGCGCGATGGTTTCCATTGCCTTGATGATATCAGCGATCGTAGCTTCCATAATATTTTACCAACTCATATCGATAAAATAAAACCAAAATTTTGTTTATGCAAGATTCGGAAAAATGTCTGTCATTCGTATTTCGCAAAAAAGGCGTGGTCATTTTTATAACCACGCCTTAACTTCTTCATAACCTTTAATTCCCACATCTCATGAGCGATACCGTAAGGAATAAACAGAGTAAGGGGCAAGATCTACACGTCTTACAGGTCTATAGAATATGCAAGACCATACGATATTAATACAAGAAAGTGTTAAGCGGGTGGACCTTGTCCCCATCGTCGACAAACTGATGGGCCCACCTGGGATCGAACCAGGGACCGACCGGTTATGAGCCGGTGGCTCTGCCAGCTGAGCTATGGGCCCACAAATCAATACAAGAGTAAATTACCTACCCCCATAAAAATTTTTTGTCAAGCTCTTATCGATAACACTAAAACGACATTTTCGCAATGCAACATTGCAAAATCATTGTGTCTGTTCGATAAAACTTTTCAGTTTACGGCTTCTGGTGGGGTGTCTAAGTTTTCTCAAAGCTTTTGCTTCTATCTGCCTGATCCTTTCGCGGGTTACGGTAAAATCCTGCCCGACCTCTTCGAGGGTATGGTCAGCCTTTTCGCCGATCCCAAAGCGCATGCGCAACACCTTCTCCTCGCGTGGCGTCAATGTTGCAAGAACCTTTCGAGTCTGTTCGGCAAGATTAAGACTTACAGCAGCATCTGAAGGTAACATGAATTTCTTATCTTCAATAAAATCACCCAGGTGGCTATCCTCTTCTTCCCCGATAGGGGTCTCCAAAGAAATAGGTTCTCTTGCAATTTTTAAAACTTTGCGCACCTTGACCAAAGGGACCTCCATTTTTTCCGCGATCTCCTCAGGCGTCGGCTCTCTTCCAAGCTCCTGCACAAGGTACCTGGATGTACGAATAAGCTTATTGATGGTTTCGATCATATGAACCGGAATTCGAATGGTCCTTGCCTGATCTGCAATGGCTCTTGTAATGGCCTGTCGTATCCACCAAGTGGCATACGTGCTGAATTTATATCCACGCCGATATTCGAATTTGTCTACCGCCTTCATAAGGCCGATATTCCCTTCCTGAATCAAATCTAGAAATTGCAGCCCTCTGTTGGTATATTTTTTGGCGATACTGACCACAAGGCGCAAATTGGCCTTGGTCAGTTCACTTTTGGAAGCTTTTGCGATATAGCGCCCTTCATCAACATTGGACATAATCCTTTTTAAGGAGCGACTTCCGGCCTTAATAGCATGTTCTTGTTCTGCAATCTGATCTTTGATTCTCTCGAACTCGGTAAAAAGTAGATCAATCTCCTCTTTTGTCAGATCACAACGGGGACTGATCCATGCAGAAAACTTTTTTTTGGTTGTGAGATTGGCACGAAGATCTTTAACGGATGTGCCCAGCTTATCCGCGCACATCAGGATCATTTTATTTCTGGAATCGAACCATTCGATATCCTCTCTGATCAGCTTTTCAATTTTATCTAACACAACATTTTCAAAACGCCAATCTTTTAGCAGTTCGAAAATCTTTTTGTTTCTTCGAGTGACACATCTTCGGATACGACGCTGTTCATCAGGATCGAGATTGGATAAAAAAAGTTTCTCCCTGAACACCTCGATTTCTTCATGAACCGACTGAATCTCATGTATTGTTTTTAATAAATTATCGATCTGGAGCGCTTCATCAACATAAGTGTCCTCATCGTCCATTTCTCGGACATCTCTCAATACCTGCTTGAGTCGCAGCTCTCCACATTTTATTTGTCTCCCAAGTTCCAAAATACAATTTACACCAACGGTGGTGTCTATTAACGCCCTTAAAACTTCCCGTTCACCGGCTTCAATCTCCTTGGCGATGACAACCTCACCTTCTCTGCTTAGCAGGGTCACCAATCCCATTTCTCGTAAATACATTTTAACAGGATCCGTTACTGATCCAAAATCAGGGGCAGACGTGTCCGAAACCTTCATTTTTCTTACGGCGGGCAGCTTATTCTTTTTCTCGTCGATGATTTCAATATTGAGCTCGTTAAACATTATGAGCGTTTCATCGATTTGTTCCAGTGAAACCATGTTCTCTGGAAGCGCCTTGTTAATTTCATCATACGTTAAAAAACCCTTTTGTTTTCCTTTTGAAATCAGCTTCTCCAGGGTTTTCGGGGTTATATTCTTTCTTTTTTTTGTTTTTTTAGCGGCTTTTTTTGCCATGTAGCTGAGCCTCCCTTGGACGCCAGTGAGTTACTTTTTTTATTTCAACAGCGCCATCTTCTTTTTTTCAGCGAGCACTGCCATCTTTTGTTTTTTATTCAACAACTTCAGAAGCAATTCGGTATCATTCCTTGCTTCTGCTTCTTTTATTTTTTCGATCAACAAATTTTTATTTTTATTTCGTATCGATTCAAACCGGGTTATAATCCCAAGGCATGCCTCATGATTCCAAACATCCTCTCCTATCGCCAGAGAGGATACCAAGTTCTTTTGGGCTTTATTGTCAATTAAATCAATCAGATCAGACACCCGTATTTCAGAGCGATCTTTATTCTTCAGGATCGTTTGTCCAATGGATCTTAAGTCGTTATCTTCAAAAAGGTCGAGTATATTACGCTCGGCGATTTCTGAAAATATTTGTGGAAATTCCAGCATCATTGTGATGATCTGCCGCTCCATTCGATCCCACTTGCTTTTCAGAACTTTTCCCTGATCCTTAAAAGGAGCACCCTTCCGAACCGTTATTTTTCGAACCCTTTCCAGAACAGCAGACTCATCGATGTTGATACGCTCGGCAAGATCTTTGATGTATAAAGATCTTGCCACGCTATCATTAATAGATGCCAGAGGTTCTTTCAACTCTGAAATCACACGGATTTTTCCTTCATTGGAAAGTCCGTGCTTCTTAACCGCAGAGTTCATGAGAAAAGAAATGATACCCTGTGCTTGGGAAACAAGATCCAGAAACGCGTCGACTCCGAATTCGAATAGATATGAATCCGGATCATATCCCTCAGGTAAAACAAGAATCTGAGCATCAATATATCCTTTGTCAAATACCTCTATGCTTCTTTTGGCTGCCTTGATGCCGGCATCGTCTGAATCAAAGACAAGTATGACGTTACCACCCTTTCCGATAAATCCTCTAAGAATCTGAATATGTTCGGCTGTTATCGCTGTCCCTAAAGTTGCGACGGAATTCTGAATGCCGTGCTGATGCAGAGCCAATAGATCAAAATAACCCTCAACGATGTAAACCGCTTCACTCTGTCGACATTTTAATTTAGCCAGATGCAGACCGTACAACGAGCTGCTTTTGTTATATAATAGTGTTTCCGGCGAGTTAAGATATTTCGGCATGGAATCATCGAGGACCCGGCCCCCGAATCCAATTACATGCATATTTGATCCGAAAATCGGAAAGATGATACGTCCTCTAAAACGATCGTAAAAACCATCTTGGTTTTTCCTTTGAACAATCAATCCGGATTTTTCAACCGTGCTCGACGGAATCCCCTTTTTCGAGAAATAGTTTAACAGATGATCCCAGCCTTCCTGCGCATATCCAAGACAAAAGGTGTCGATGATTTCTCTGCTCAACCCTCGTTTCTTAAGATAGGTCATCGCTCGCTTTCCCGAAGGCCTTCCAAGCAACTCTTGGTGATAAAAATCCATCGCTTGTCTATTCACAGACAGCATGTCTTCCCTTTCATCGATCCGCCTTTTTTGTTCCGGAGACAGGGTTCGAGTGGGGATATGGATTCCATATCTTCTGGCGAGCATCAACGCCGCATCGGGAAATAAAATACCATCGCGCTTCATAATAAAACTAAAAACATTTCCGCCGGTGGCACAACCGAAGCAATAAAATATCTGTTTTTGAGGACTTACGGTAAAAGAAGGGGTTTTTTCCGAATGAAAAGGACAGAGACCAACGAAGTTTCTCCCGGCCTTTTTCAGATATACGACGTCCGAAACGACTTCCACAATATCCGCCGCATTTTTAATTTCTAAAACTTTATCTTCAGGAATATAAACTGCCAAAAAGACCAACCTCCATCAATAAATGGAATGACTGACAAATCCGGAACTGATCATGATGGGAGGACTTAAATAGGATGAAGTCTTATAACTTTAATTATGTGCTCAGGTTGATATATTTGAAGATCATTATCTTTTTTAGGGACAAGTCTCATTGAAAAGCCAATCTTTGACAAATTTCTAAAAAGTCTTTTACGAGCCAAAGCGTCAAATATATTCACGGATCAAGAAAAAATAACTTTCCACCGAACAGCATCTATTAAACCCTTAATATTTTAACCTGAAATAGTAACTATTAAAATTTGTTTTGTCAAGAATTTAGTCGTTAAAATCTACTCAACATATTGACCATGCGCGTTATTTTTGTTTTTTTAGAACCTCGATGGCTTCCTTAAGCTTCAAGCTGCCGCTGTAGAGTGCCCTGCCGATAATAACGCCGACAACTCCGATGGTTTCTAACGGTATTAGATTTTGAATATCTTCTATGGATGAAATGCCGCCCGAAGCAACCACCGGTATGTTAACAGCTTCCGCCAATCTCCGGGTTTCCTCGATGTTCGGTCCTGTCTGCATTCCGTCTCTATGAATATCCGTAAAATTGATGGCGGCGACGCCGCTGTCTTCGAACTGGATTGCAAGATCGACAGCTTTGATTTGAGTTGTCTTTGTCCATCCTTCAATTGCAACCCATCCGTTTCGGGCATCGATCCCTACAACAATTTGTCCAGGAAATTCTTTGCATGCATCCTTAACGAGTTTCGGATTTCGAATGGCCTCGGTACCCATAACAACCCTTTTGACCCCGATTTCGAGGAACATCCTGATGGTTCTTTCGTTCCGGATTCCACCCCCAACCTGTATATGGGCATCGACACTATTTATGATTTTTCTTATTGAACCGAGATTTTGAGGACTTTTTTCAATTGCCCCGTCGAGATCGACAACATGAATAAATTCAGCACCTTCATCCTCCCATCTCTTCGCCATGGCGGCGGGATCATCGGAAAAAACGGTTTCTGAATCCATTCTTCCCTGAAAAAGCCGCACACATTTTCCATTTTTTATATCGACTGCAGGTATAACATCCATAGTTTTATTGATTCGATAAGCCTTTGGCTGAAACGGGAAAGGTGTTAAGCACACCTTCAAGACCGGATACGGCCAACTCCTGTGCCGTAATCCATCTGCCCCCTCTGCGTAAAAAGGTGCCCAGTTGATAAAGATCTTCAAACAGTGACTGTTGCGTTTCATCAAAGTTGCCGCCCCACAACAACCGCCCATCCCTCACACCGATAAGATGGATATCAAATGCCACAGAAGCGGGAACCTCGACGGAATATTTCGTACCGATGCGTTCCCTGAAACGAAATAGATGCCCAACGATTACGGCATCGGCACCCAGATCGCGTCCTGTTTCGATCCATAAATCTTGTTCTGACAAGGCATTTTTACTTTCTGCCTGAAAGTCTGACATAACTCCCCGGGGCTGACTGGCGGGTATGAATTCAATATCTTTTCGTTCCTTTAGTAAAATGAACACCTGATCCGTCAAGATGCGGGAAGCGCTTTCAGTTACCGGGCCGGTCATAAACACTTTGCCGCAGACCGGACAACGGGCATCAACATTTTGTCCATACACTCCGGCCATATCTTCAAAAGGAAAAATCAGAATTTTTTTTACCTCAAACGGCAGGGGGGGCCGATCTTTAACGACGGTATTGTTTGCACATGCCGATACAAGAAGCATAAGCGCAAAAAGAAAAGCGCTAAGCAATTTCGGTTTTTTTTCCGGGTCGGTTTTTTTAAGCATGACGTCTTTTGAGGGTGATTCCTTTACCAGAACTTCTTACTATTGAGGGAATTTTTAGATTTACAATGTGCCCTTTGATGAATGAATATCTTTAATCCGCACATCAATAGAAACGGCCTGATCCAGAGCCCTTCCGGCAGCTTTAAAAATCGATTCATTAATATGATGCTCATTTTCACCGTAAAAAACATTGACATGAAGATTCATCCCGCATCGGTTTGAAAATGCTCTTAAAAATTCTTTGGTCAGAGCGGTGAACGTATTTCCGTCAATGTTCGTTTTTGGAGGGACATTGCAAACCAGAAAAGGACGTTTTGACAAATCAACGGCAACAGAAGCAAGTGCATCATCCATGGGTATAACAGCATGACCAAATCGCTGGATGCCTTTTCTGTCTCCTAAAGCCATGTTAAAAGCATCCCCAA
This sequence comes from Desulfobacterales bacterium, assembly GCA_032126435.1. Lineage (GTDB taxonomy): Bacteria > Desulfobacterota > Desulfobacteria > Desulfobacterales > UBA11574 > JAAXQD01. The sequence goes on from JAQBBE010000313.1 coordinate 7,724, forward strand.
GGACAAGCCCGGAATCTTCTATTGTGTGATGATAATCGACATCAATGTCTCCCGTTGCATCAACGGAGAGGTCAAAAAAACCGTGAACTGCAAAAAGTGTCAGCATATGATCATAAAAAGGTATGCCTGTAGATATCTTGACTTTTCCACTTCCGTCCAGATTTAGCTTCACACAAATTTGGGTTTCTTTGGTATCCCGTTTAATTTCAGCCGTCCGTTCCATAATATAATTGATCCTTATTTTTTAAGAGTCGTCACCTTGACTGGATTTTACAGTAATATCACAACGGATCGCAAATAAAATTATCTCCATTGGGGTTGTGGTAAAATTTGATGTAAGAAATACCGATTCACCATCCAACGTTCTTATACTATAACAGTTTCACAAAAAAAAACAACTGATCAATTAAAAAGATCTCATCGACAAAAAAATAAGGACCTGGAGATAGAACCTCCAAGTCCTCGATTTTCTCGGTATGGAGATGAAGGGATTTGAACCCTCGACCTCGGCGTTGCGAACGCCGCGCTCTCCCAACTGAGCTACATCCCCACAGGATATTTTGTGGACCATATCAATTTGAAAGAATGCAGTCAATTCAAAAATTTCGGCAAAAAAACCTTCCGGCAAACTGAACGGCCAAAAATAATTGACCCGCAGGGTTAATGTTTAATATAAGTACATAGGTTGAGCGGTTCAGGGTTCAGGGTTGGAAAAACCTCAAACAGGTTGCGTCAATGTGATGCCGGCTTCATCGTGGTTTCAAAACCGTTCCACTCAATAGGTTATGGCAGGTATTTCGGATTTTGATTAATATTTTGGCCAGTTTCAATTGGTTGAAACCCTTGAACTTTGAACCCAGAACCTGGAACCGATCAGTTTAGGGTATGCGCTCGCCCTGATGAATCCCCGAAATTCAACTGTTCGAGCGGTTGCAATTTAAAATATCCGGACCAAAATCTTCAAAAAAGGATAAACTATGACACATAAGATTGTTTTAAAGGACGCTTTCAAGCGCTTTACGCTGGACCAGGACAAAATAATTTCGCCTGAAGAAACGGTAAAACACTTTAAGGAGAAATTAAGAAAGGTGGATATGGACATCCTTGAATATACCGTAAGGATCGATAACGGAAGATTGGATATCCCGATTTATTTCAGCAGTTGCGGCAAGGATGCAGTGGAAATTATTGGAACGAAAAAACAGATGGGAAAAGGAGCCACCCCCCAGCAGGCTGAAGCCAGCGCTGTGATGGAGCTGGCAGAACGGTTTAGCTTCTTTAGTTTCTGCAAAGATTCTGAAAACTTTTTTGTTGAACAGTATTGTAATGTTACGGAAAACGCAATTCCGTTTGAGATGATCGCTCAATCTGTTCACGATGATTCAGAAGATTTGGACCTGGCCCGAAAGATATTTGAAACCCTGCCTTTGAAATGGACAAAGGGGTTTAATTTAACCCGAAATCAAGAAGTCGTTATTCCCTTTAACTGGTTTTTTACAATCAACGAATTCAATGGTCCATCTGCCGGCAATTGCGTTGAGGAAGCCCTTTCTCAGGGAATCTGTGAAATCGTGGAAAGGCATGTGTCTTCCATTATCAGTCAAAACCGGCTGAAAGTACCCGCAATTTCTTTAGATTCAGCGACAGATCCGATCGTTGTGGAAATGATACAAAAATACAGACGCGCCGGGGTTGAAGTATACCTTTCGGATTTTTCCCTGGACATGGGAATCCCTACCGTGGGTGCGCTGGCCTATGACCCGTCTACATTTCCGGAAAAAAGTGAAATTGTGTGGACAGCCGGAACTACACCTGATCCACAAAAGGCGTTAAGCCGTGCCCTTACAGAAGTGGCTCAACTTGCCGGAGATTTTAATACCGCCTCCAATTATGTGGCCAGCGGCCTTCCCAAATTCACGAAAATTGAGGATGCGGATTATATTATCAATCCTGACGTCAAAACAGATATTAAAAGCCTACCCCAACTTTCAAACGAAAATATCAAAGTTGAAGTGGAAAACTGCATATCTGCTTTGGCAAAAAAAGGGTTGGAAGTCATCGTCGTCAACACCATGCACCCCCTCCTTGAAATACCGGCGTTCTATACCATAATACCGGGGGCACATTTTAGAGAGCGATCCCTTGGGACCAGTGTGGGGATGTTCTCGAGCAAAATTATCACGGAAAACGAAACACCCGAAAATGCCATCAAAGAACTTAAACGGATCGAAAATATACTCAAGGGGAAATATTACGTCAAATTTTATCTCGGCTCATGCCACCTCGCTCTCAATGACCCGGCAACAGCCTTCAGATATTTTACCCAGGCTTTGGAACTCGACCCGACAAAACAGGATATACCCAGCATCTATTCTTACATGGGCGTCTGCTTAAATGAAATGGGGAAATACCGTGAAGCCCTCGCCGCATTAAAACAGGCTGAAAAGTATGACAAAGAAAGAACGGATATTTACAACTTAATGGGGTTCAGCCATTTTAAACTCAAGGAACACGAAAGGGCCATCGCGTATTTCAAAAAAGTTCTACAGCTCGATCCGAGTTCGGCCATTGACTATGCGAATATTGCCTCAAATTACCGGGATATGGGACAAACAGAAAAAGCCATACAATATTATGAAACGGCATTGGCAATGGATCCATCAATAGACTTTGCAAGAGATAATTTGGTAAAGCTGCGGCGGAACTGATCCGATCATTTCTGAACTTAGGGGCTTCGCTCCAATTGGAATAATGGAATGATGGGTTTAAAAAAAAATACTATTTAAAGAGGTTAGTTCCGCTCTTACGGCCAATATTCCAGCATTCCATTCTTCCATTCCGATGATATAAACAGATTGCCATAAAAGAATTTGTGATTTCGTTAAGTTGTAGAATTTCCGAGACGTTTATTTAGGCTCAATTCGGCTTCAGCAACTCTTGTGCGAGACGGGTATAATCTTCTGAACCGAAGCTGCTCGGTCTGAAAAAAATTACAGGCTTGCCGGCTCCGGCACTTTCGGCAATGGTGGTATTCGTCCTTATTACCGTGTCGAAAAGCAAATCAGAATATCTTGAATCATTTTTCAGTTTCTCCAAGATGCTATGACTGATTCGGGTCCGAGAGTCGAATAATGTCGCAACAACACCGATCACTCTAAGATCCGTGTTAATGTTTTCCCGGACGGCAAAAATGGTATCAAAAAGCTCATCCAGTGCTGAATAAGCATACGGATGCGTCTGACACGGCACAATAACCTCTTTGGCATAGGACAATACGTTGACCGTCAGCAGTGAAAGGCTGGGAGGTGTATCAAGAATTATAAAATCATATATGCCGTATAGGCTTTCAAGACCATCTTTTAACCTGTTTTCCCGTCCCACCTTATCAACAAGTTCAATCTCCGCACCGGCAAGATCCACATGAGACGGTATAAGATCGAGCCCATCCCATCCTGTCGGTACAATTACATCCGCCGATTTAATCGATTGATGGTCTTTTATGAGATCATACACCGTCAACATACCTTCTTTAACATCGACGCCGAGTCCTCGTGTCGCATTAAACTGCGGGTCCATGTCCACGACAAGAACGGTTTTCCCTTCCTTGCACAAAGCCGCTGCAAGGTTAATGACGGTTACGGTTTTACCAACGCCGCCTTTTTCATTGGCCACAGCGATGATTCTGGTCTGCTTATCACCCATAATTAATACCTCCCCTGTTGTCATCGGTTATTTGGTATTGCCCTAATTGAACGAACGTCGAGGACGCCCCAGATCAAAGGCATCACAGACAACTGTTTATACATCGGCCAATGCGAATGTCCTGATATTTTCGCATACTGTGTTTATCTTTTCCTCGATTTTTCCGGCAGCAACCGCCATCTCTTGAAGTGTTGTCGACGCCTGCTCCTTGTCAATCAGCTTGTCGTTTATCAGTTCAAGGGTATTTGAAAGATCTGCGGCATACACCTGAAAACGATCGATCAGCGACTCATAAAGGCTGTTTGATACCGCCTCAACAATTTTATACATATATTGGAATTTGATGTTCTCTTGATAATCTTTGAAGAAAAAAGCCATCGATCTTTCTGTTTCACGTTTCATACGCAAAACACCCGCCTGCAGCGCGAGTATTCCTTCTTCATTTTCCCTTTCAATCGGTTTTTTTAATAATTTTTTAAAAAACTTAACAACTGTGTAAAAACCAAGACGCATCACAGCTTCGGTTTTTATTTTAGCCGTATAGCGCATGTATGCAACTGCCGCCGGAAGGGTTAACCCTGTGATCGCTTTAATCGTATCGACGTCCGGAAGATCGATCCTTTTCGGGCTTTCATTAGAACGGATGATCCCAAAATTTTCCATCATGCCGTTATAGCCAACAATAGCATCCTGTACCATGGCATCGAATGGATCTGCGATGGACTCGAGATGTTCATGAATCCGTTTCTCTTTTTCTCTCATAAAACGGATAACTTCAGGATTTATTGTTTCGGTCATGTAAGTGTCGAGCGCTTGCTTGAATTCCTGAAACACCAGATAGAGGGTGTTCTGGAAACCAGAAGCTTTAAGATTTTCTTCATATTTTTGGTAAGATATTTTATAATCTCTAATAAATTCAATAATACCCTGCAATAGATCACCGGACCGGATATCAAAAAAACGTTCAATATCCGTTTTTAGATCACGGTTAACTTTTTTCGTGGAACCAGCCAGTGTATTTTTTATCACCGACTTGATCTGACTTATCCCTTCCTGATGCTTCTTTATCTTTTCAACGATTTCATTGGCACTGTGGGCATCTCGTGTAAGCATGTTCTGATTGAAGTTTATCCAACGCTCCATTCCGGATGAAATTATACGAAGACGTTCAAGATGATTTTTTAACAAAAGGGAATAACTTCCCCGGGTCAGCCTGCTGTAAAAAGATGATTCAAACCGCGCTGTTTCTGAGTCTGAAAAAGCGGTAAGTTCCGGTTCTTTTTCCCATTGTTCCAGTCTAAGCCGATCTTTTTGTGACGGATTCGCACGTTGAGCTTTGAACAGGTTAAACAGTGCGGAAAGGGAATAAATTTCCGGAGCTGGTTTGATCAATTCAAGTTCTTCTTTGACGTTTTTAATCAGAAAATTAAGATCATTTATCGATTCATGTTCACTGAAATCACAATTAATTACAAAAAGTATATTGTCTATAATCCCCATTTTTTTGATGATGGATAAAAATTTTATGTCCGCTTCGCGAAGTCCGGTTCTGCTGCTGACGACATATACAATAAGATGCGTTAAGAGCAGATAATCCTGTATCATGGCAAGGTGAAGCGGGTTCGGGGAATCGCTGCCTTGACAATCCGCAATTTCGATATTGCTGTCGATATTTCCGGAGTCGATTTCCAGCTGAATATCTTTCAGATACACCGCCATGGACCCATCTCCCACGAAAGTCCAGTGCTCGGAAAATAGCTCGTTTTCGTATTGACTTGTCAGTGTTTCAAGTGAAATCAAATCTTTTACCTTTTCGTATCCTTTAAGGTAGGATGTCAGAAGTATATTATTCACATTGCGGGCACCGTTGGAAATCAGGTGTTCTGAATTCAGGGAGATGAGCGCCTTCTCAAGGTCCATCCGCTCTTTTTTTTGCCGGATGTCAAACCTGTAATTTTCATTGCGCCACTCTAAGGAGGGAAACAGAATCAACGCCTGCTCCATATCCGAGTTAATTTCATCCCAGGATTTGAACAGCAGTTTTGCTTTAAGCTTTTTTCCCTTGCGAACGCGTGTAACAATGGATGTTACAACGCCAGCCCCTCGCTTTAAGTATTCGCCTTTAAAAAGTGAATTTATAAATGTACTTTTACCGGATTTTATCGGGCCGACAACCGCAACGCGAATAATCTCTCCGGACATCTGATTTTTAATGGCGTCACAAGTTTTCTGCCAGTCAGCAAACGTAGGGTCTGACGCTCCGATGATCGATCGGGCATCGGGGAAAAAACCAGAAATATCTTTATTTATCTGAAGAATATCTTCTTTAATTGAGTTGTATGTCGTCATTTTAACCATAAATTTCTAATGTTGACAGATTTTTAAAAATCTTTAATGGGTATCCATTTTAAAAAAATGCTTGGGTTGCGGACAAGGAATCATCTTTGCAAAACCTTCAATTTTTTAGAATAGAAAATATTAACACCCCATCCAGGCATTCATGATTCCGTTGGCCGTTAAATTCAAGGCATAATGCGTAGCGGCGCTTTTTTATTACAATGTATTAAATTAATTGTCAAAGTGATTTCCCTTGATCGCCTTTGGGAAAAAAATATCGTATTCCGTATTCAGCATTTCACGGTTCTCCAGAAATACACGTGTTCGGAACACCGGTGATCGGATGGACTCCCTTTTTCTGCAAATCGAAATGTTTCATTTTTTGCCTTATGGACATAATGGGTTGTAAGATATGAAAATTTATGATATTAATGATTTCAATCGTTTTATTATGCAATCAAAGACCGTTTTTAAGACGGAAACCAATAGATGAAGGGAAAATTTGATCCATGTCAGAAAAACATCCTGAATGCCCCCTATATAATCCCTTAAATTGCAAAGAATATTACAATCCCAAACTCTGTGCATTTGTAAGGAAAGACAAAGTTTGTCTTAAAAAAAAGAAACCGAAAAAGAAACCAAAATCGAAATAATATCTTATCGCAGTGTTAAGAAAAACGGTATTTGATGCGGAATAAAAAGGGGGAAACGGCTGGTATAAACATTTGTTAACATTTTTTTTAATACCTAAGATATATTATGCATGACCGGATGTGCTCAAAAGCAAGGCCGGATCTACACCGATCTTATTTAAAGATTCTTCCCAGCGTATTTCAATCGGCATATCAAATATAATTTCTTCAAAAATAGGAGATGTCAGCCAGGCATCTTCTTTTATTTCCGACTCCAGCTGCCCGGGTCCCCAGCCGGCACACCCAAGGGCAATAATAAATGATTTGGGGCCTCTATCCATGGCAAGCGATTCCAGAATATCTCTGGTATTGCTTATGGCAAGCCTCGGGGTAATCATACGACACCCCTCCCAAGCAAATGGGGGTCCGTGGAGTACAAAGATCTCACCCATATGAACCGGTCCTCCAATGTGAATGGGAATGGATTCCGCGCTAGATGCAGACTCCATTTTAAGCTCATTAAAAATATCCTTTCCAGACAAGGTAGGATGAACTCTGTTTACAACAATACCCAAAGCCCCTGCCGGAGCATATTCGCAAATACAGGTAACGGTCTGGTAAAAATTCTGATCCAGCAGCGAAGGCATGGCCATGAGAAACTGACCTTTAAAAGTATCCGGTGAATTATTTTCCATATTTTGCCTCCAAAGAGACGTCTTCGACGTATTGGGAATCACCTTTTTTTAGGGGCGGTATACTGACCCGCCACCTCGCGAGTGTGCGCCAAGTGAGTGCGCTGAAGCAAGTGTTGTATAACGATGCGATGCTTTTTTGTTAAGGAATACGTTTATCTCCGGTTTTTGTCAAGAATACAAACGCAAGCAGTTTCTTTTTGACAGTTGGAACTGTTCAACATATAATTTTTACAATATTTGATCCATATTAAGATATTTCTCTAAGTGAACATACCGGCGATAACGAGCACTTATGGGTATTCATTCAAAAAGTATCTCCGCAATGAAAAAGGATGCAGCTGAAATTTTTTACAAAGGCTTACAAGCTGTTGAGCCTGGAGCTGCCATCAAGCGATGCTGCAAGCTTGACGGTGAATCCCTTTTGGTTGGAAATCGGACATATCACCTCCCTCAATATAAAAATTTGTATGTGATCGGCGCAGGAAAAGCCACGGCTCCGATGGCGGCAGCTTTAGAGGATATTCTTGAGGAGAGGATTTCAGAAGGCATCATCACCGTAAAATATGATCATCTTGCCGACCTTCAACGAATCAATCTTGTAGAAGCCGGTCATCCTTTACCTGACCCAAACGGAGAAAATGGGGCAAATGCCATACTGAATCTTGCGAAAAAATCAGGAAAGGACGACCTGATATTGTGCCTTTTTTCAGGCGGGGGGTCGGCCCTGCTCCCACTTCCTTTCAACGGCATTACCCTAAAGGATAAACAGGACACCATCAAAGTGTTGCTTTCCTGTGGCGCCACCATTCATGAAATAAATACCCTGCGAAAGCATACTTCAAAAATAAAGGGCGGCAGGCTTGCACGAGCGGCATATCCTGCCACTATTATTTCCCTAATACTTTCAGACGTGGTGGGAGATGACCTTGATATCATCGCATCAGGTCCGACGGTGCCGGATTCAAGCTCGTTTGCCGATTGCATGGAAATTTTAAAACGACACCACATCAAAGACAAAATACCCGAAAGCATCTTAAATCATATTGAATCCGGAATTTCCGGTAAAATATCAGAAACGCCGAAACCTGGCGACCCTGCTTTTAAAAGAACGCAAAATCTGATTATCGCCAGCAACATTGAATCCCTAATGGCTGCCAAAGAAAAAGCCGAACGCTTGGAATACAACGTCATTCTACTGTCCTCAATGATTGTCGGTGAAACTCGATATGCTGCACAAATCCACGGCGCCATCGCCAAGGAAATCATTAAAACCGGGAACCCGATATCTCCACCCGCCTGTATTCTTTCCGGTGGGGAAACAACCGTAACCATTTCAGGAAATGGTTTGGGTGGACGGAATCAGGAGTTTGCTCTATCAACAGCCATTGATATTTCGGGTCACAAAAATGTTGTCGTTCTCAGCGGAGGCACGGATGGTACTGACGGGCCTACTGATGCGGCCGGGGCTTTTTCTGATACCTATACGTTGGAGCGGGCTAAAGAGATGGGGTTGGATCCGTATCATTTCCTTGCAAACAATGACGCGTATCATTTTTTTGAAAAACTCGACGACCTTTTAATAACGGGCCCCACCAATACCAATGTAATGGATCTAAGAATTTTACTTGTTGCCTGATTCAACCTTTGTGGATGGCACCGTTCAGTCGAGCTAAAATAACGTTCCCTAATCGATGACATCCCTAATTTTACGAGACAGTTGTTTTATGTTAAAAGGTTTCTGAATAAAGCCATTACACCCCCGATCCATTATTTCAGAAGCCTGACCATCGATACTATAGCCGCTGGAGAGGAGAATTTTGATTTCAGGGTTTATTTTTCTGAGTCTGTCGTAAGTCTCCCCACCTCCCAGATCAGGCATGATCATGTCCAATATGACCAAAATGATTTCATCTTGATGGACCCGATAGACTTCGATGGCATCGGTACCGCTTCTGGCCGATAGGACGCTGTAGCCAAGGTTTTCAAGAATCTGGCTGCCAACATCAATGATCATCTCTTCATCATCAACAAGCAGTACGGTTCCAACGCCTTTTAGCGTTTTTTGATTCAAGGGTTTAGTTTTTACGATATTTTTGTCAGAAGCCGGAAGAAAGACATTAAACGTCGTCCCTTTATTAAGGATGCTGTCTGCGTTAATGATACCGCCGTGATTTTTGATGATACCATAAGCAGAGGCAAGGCCGAGACCTGTACCTCTGCCCATATCCTTTGTGGTGAAAAACGGGTCGAATATCCGTTTTATGGTTTTTTCATCCATACCTATTCCCGTATCCGCAATAGATATTTTCACATAATCTCCGGCTTGGACGGAAAAATGTCGGGTATAGCTGTCATCAAGTGTGACGTTTTCTGTTTGAAGATATAGCTCTCCGCCTCCTGGCATCGCTTGACCGGCGTTCACATAGAGATTCAACAACACCTGCTCCACCTGATTCGGATCAGCCTCCACCGGCCATATATTTTTTTGAAATTTTTGATGAATTCTGATCTCCTTTTTTGTTCGACTGAACATCTCTGAGCTTTGTCGGACCACATCATTGGCATCAATGGATTTTACTTCATATTTTCCCCCTTTTGCGAACCCTAAAAGCTGCTTTGTAAGATCTGCACCGCTCTGAACGTATTTCTCGATATTTTGTAATTTTTCATAATGCGGATGATTGGGATCCAGATCAAAAGTCATGAGAGATGCGTTCCCCAAGATTCCCATAAGCAAGTTGTTATAGTCATGTGCAATACCACCGGCCAAGGTGCCGATGGCCTCCATCTTTTGTACTTGTTGGATTTGAGCCTCCAGCTTTTTCTGTTCATAAATATTTCGCAAATTAACCACGCTACCCACAGGATTTCCGTCGTGATCATGATAAATAGCGCCGCTGATGCTTACAGGGACAATATCTCCAGCTTTAGTGTACCGGAACGTTTCAATGCCCGACAGATTTTCTCCGGCGAGCACTTTCTCTATCATTTCAATGGTTTCAGGCCAATTTTCTTCAGGAACAAACATGTCCATTTTCTTGCCCAAACATTCCTCTAAGGTCCATCCAAAAACCTTCGTAAATGTTGGGTTTAAATAAGTTACCTTCCTTTCCATGTCACAAACGATTACAGAATCAGGGTTTGCTTCTAGAACGGTCCGATATTTATTTTCACTCTCACGAAGGGCCGCTTCAGTCTGTTTGCGGATGGAAATCTCCTGACGTGCTTTTTCGTAGAGTCGAGCGTTCTCAATTGCGATGGCCGCTGATCCTGCAAGGGACTCCATTAAGGCGAGATGGTTTTTATCGAATCGCCCGGTTTCTGTATCCACCACTTGGAGCACGCCGATGACATCTCCCTTGACATGTAAAGGGACTGTGAGGATGGACTGCATATTCTTTCCGATGACCTGATCCACTTCCTTATAATGCCGCTCATCAGAATATGTGTCTGGAGCAATCGAGCTTTCACCGTGGCGCACCACCCATCCGGCCAGACCTTCTCCAGGTGCCAATCGCCAACCGCGCAAAGTTTCGCCATAATCGCCGGTGGCCTGCTCGCAGACCAGTTCCCCGGTGTCTCGATCGATCAACCATATTGAGCTGCCGACCACGCCCATCAATCGGCGGACTTCTTCCAAAACACTAACGATAACCTGATCCAAATTTAGGCTTGAATTAAATGCCTGGCGTGTCTGGGTGTGCAACCGCTGCTCGCGGTTGCGCAATCGGATGATTTCCCTCGCCCGTTCCTGTTCGGTAATATCACTTAAAATAACGACCCGTGTATCTTCTTCCTTATCCCAAGATAATATTTTTATTTTAACCAGATATTCGTTCAGAGCCAGAGGAAAATCGACCGTCACGGTTTCCAATTTTTCCCTGGGCGTTTTTAAAAGGTCTGCCACGCTTTGACCCGCATCTCCTGAAAAAAGCTGGGTAAAAATTGACCCTAACAGTTTTTTCTTAGGAGTATTGCACAAAGAAATTGCCGCGGGATTGGCAAAAACAATTTTTCCTTTAGAGGTTATTTCTAAAATTCCTTCTGACATTGCCTCCAATATAATATGAAATTTTTTCTTAACGGTCGGCAGTTCCTTGGTTATTTTCTCCATAAGATCCTTACCTTTTGAAGCATGCCCAGCTTTTTGACAAACTCGTAAAAAGTCTTTGGTGAGCGATATCTGATCATTCTCAAATGGTCACTGAGCGAGCAAAACGGACTTTTTACGAGACCATCAGTTTTTTAAATTTAGGATATTTTGTTCTTAAAAAAAAGAGAGATTGTGAGAATCATAAAATAATAATCTTCATTAAATCAAGTCTCAAGTTATACAATCCCTTCGAGACGCTCCGATACGCGGGTTCGCCGCTTTGAAATTAGGGGATTTCTGTACAATCAACTTTGACGGCTTTGTAAAAAATCTTTTGTGAGCGACATCTATCAAAATCAGACTTTTTTCGAGTTCATCAACTTTGGTATCCGATACGCCGGCAGCGAACGTTTTAAAAAAGGCAATTCTAAATCGTTTTTTTGGAAAAATGCTTGAATAATGTGTCTTAGGGGAATAGGATCAAAACAAAAACACCCGGGTAAAACCTCCTTTATTTCCAACAAATTGTAGGTTTTCGGAGATGTTTAAATATGCGTGCCGTAATACAAAGGGTTAAATCCAGTTCTGTAACCGTCGAAAATGAAAGGGTCGCAAAAATCGGCAAAGGTCTTTTGGTTCTTTTAGGGATTGCAAAAGCCGATAATACCGATGATGCCGAATACCTTGCAGACAAGATCGTGAATTTAAGAATTTTTGAAGATGAAAATCGCAAAATGAACCGTTCTTTGGTGGATACCGGCGGCGAAATGCTGGTTGTCTCCCAGTTCACCTTGCTGGGAGATTGCAAAAAAGGCCGACGCCCCTCTTTCGTTCAAGCCGCAGCTCCGGATCATGCTACCGGACTGTACCAGATATTTGTTGAACAGGTCCGCCAGAAGGGCGTTACTGTGAAAACCGGTCGATTTCGAGCCATGATGGATGTATCTTTGATCAACGACGGGCCGGTGACCCTTATTGTGGACAGCAGGTAGATTCCTTCGGGCTTGCGCCCGTGGTCCTCTGTTAATTTTGGGCAAAAACCCGTCATAAAGTAACCGTCATAAAAAATCTACTCCATGCATTTGTCGTCAAAATCAAAACCATCCTTTACAGCCGCCACATGCCGGTTTCTTCTTCTTTTTTGTCTATTGAATTTCGGGACAGCCCAACATCTTTATGCCGAAAAACTCGCTGATCTAAATCCTTTTATCGGAGATCGGGATGCAATTCTGGTTGCGGATCCCCAAGGACGGATTGTTTTTTCAAAAAATGCCGACCTTCAGCTTGTCCCGGCATCGACCCTGAAAATATTTACGGCGCTTGTGGCCCTCCATTATCTGGGTCCGGATTACAGATTTGTCACCGAGTTTTATCAAGATCATCATTCAAATCTGAAAGTAAAAGGATATGGAGACCCCCTTCTCATTTCAGAAGCTTTGGCGGGAATTGCACTCGATCTCACATCCATACCGGATATTGAATTTAATCATATTAACGATATAGTTCTCGATGATTCATACTTTAAAACCCCCATCGCGATCCCCGGGGTTAATTTGTCAAATGAACCCTACGACGCCCCCATCGGCGCGCTGTGTGTAAATTTCAACACAGTCAATTTCAAGCGCAACCCTAACGGCATTTTTGTCAGTGCCGAGCCCCAAACGCCCCTATTGCCGTATGTTCAAGAAAGAATCGATGTCTCTCATTTGGATCACGGCAGAATTCTACTTTCCTCACAAAGAAATGAAAACACACTTTATTCGGGTCATCTTCTTCTATATTTTTTAAAAAAAGAAGCGATACAGTTCGACGGTAGAATAAGAACAGGAAAGGTTCAAAAAGACAATGACAAACTCATCTTCAGATATGTTTCCAGTTTTTCATTGATGCAAGTCATATCAAAACTTTTCGAATATTCAAATAACTTTATGGCCAATCAGTTGCTCATCACGTGCGGTGCAAAAGCATACGGGCCTCCGGGAACCCTGGAAAATGGAGTTCAGGCAGCATCAGCATATGCGAAAAACATTCTTAAAATCGATAAGTTCCGGCTTGTGGAAGGTTCAGGGATATCGAGAAAAAACCGGATGTCAGCGGAAAGTTTTTACAAAATACTCACAGTTTTTGCGCCCTATCATTTTCTCATGCGCAAAATGGGGAAAGCTTTCTATAAAACGGGAACTCTCAGAGGGATCAATACACGGGCCGGTTATATAGAAAATAAAGAAGGAAAGTTGTATTCATTTGTTGTGCTGATAAATACCCCGGGGAAGTCGCCGAAACCAATTATGGATATACTCTTGCGCAATCTGGATTAAAAAATTGGTGCCTTCCCGCTGGTAATTGAAGCATATGCACTGTGGTTATGGATCGACTCAAAATTTTCCGCACTCACGGAAAACCAGGTTATGTTGCTGTCCTGTTTCAGCTTTTCAGCAACGTCTCTGACGATATCTTCAACAAATTTAGGGTTATTGTAGCCTGTTTCCGTCACATGTTTCTCATCGATACGTTTGAGGACAGAGTATACTTCGCATGAAGCAGCCCCCTCTACCAGCTCAATCATATCTTCGATCCAGATAAATTTTTTAAACCGGGTGCTGAGCATGACTTGACCGCGTTGATTATGGGCGCCTACATCACTGATTTCTTTTGAACATGGACAGACGGAAGATATCGGAACAACGACCACGGATACGAGATCGATCTTGCCGCCGGGGTCGCTTGAGCCCAAAAAACTGCACACGTAGTCCATCAGACCGAGGGATTTGCTGATGGGGGATTTTTTTTCAATAAAATAGGGAAATGTTACTTCGATGTTGGCCGAAGCTGCATTTAAATATTTTTTCATCTCTTCAAGAATAACGGCAATTTTCTTTAAAGATACCTCCGGACGAAACAAATGCAGCATTTCCACAAAACGGCTCATGTGAGTCCCTTTGTAGTTGTGGGGTAAATCGACATACATGTTTATGGAAGCAACGGTGTGCTGAAAGTTGTTTTTCCGGTCGAGCACTGTTATGGGATATTTAAGATTCTTAATGCCGACTTTGTCGATTGGAATGTTGCGATGATCGAATTGATTTTGGATGTCTTTCATTTTAACAAATAATCTGTCTTCACATGGCTCATGGCTCTGAAAATATTCCCTTTAACTTTTCTGTTGCTCCTGTAAAGCTGCTGTAATAGCTGCTTAATTTCCTGCCGTTTGGATACTTTTGCACTCGGACATGGATTGATTAAATCCGGACAACCTTTCTCTTTTGCAAATCGTCTTATAACATCTTCGTCAACAAAAGCAAGGGGCCTTATCAATGTAAATCTTTCCTGGAAAAAAGACTGAGAGGGCAGCATCGTACTGATCTCTCCGGCATAGCATATATTCATAAACAAAGTCTCGATGATATCGTCTTTGTTGTGCCCCAGAGCCACCTTGTTGCATCCGAGTTCATCCGCAATTTCAAAAAGGCGTTTTCTGCGCAACCTGGAACATAAAAAACACGGATTTTCACGATTTTGAGAGCTATGGGCCAAAATTCCGTAATCCGTATGCTCAATTTTAAGTTCAAGGCCTGTTCCATCCCAATATTCGGCCAGGGGTTCACTGAAACCTTCCTCAAATCCGGGATCGATATACACTGCAGACAGTTCATATTTTATGGGGATGCGCTCCAGTCGTTCATTTAACATCCACATCAGAGTGAAACTGTCTTTGCCTCCTGAAAGCCCGACTAAAATTCGATCCCCATCAGAGATCATATCATACCGGTGTAACGCCTTCCCAATATTCCTTTTTAGCACCTTGTAGGCATAGCTGTACTTTGGCAAAAGAAAAGTGTCGGCCTCCTATAGATTTTCTTCTATTTCTACGAGTTCCTGTTTTTTTTCTTCTTTTTCTTTAATTGTGATCTTTCCCGCAGCGACTTCGCGCAGGGCGACTACGATATCTTCGTTCTTCGGTGAACTTACCAGGTATTCAGATCCTTCACGGATCTGCCTTACACGCTTGGACGCCATGTTGACCAGTAAAAACCGGTTTTTTACCCTTTTCAAGCAATCTTCTATGGTTATACGCGCCATGAAAAACCTCCGTTAATATGTATATCATTAATCATTTTAAAATGTTTGATAATAAATGGTCAATTTACAATATTTCTACCAGTTCATAGTATCTTTTTCCACCTGGAGCTTCCAAAGAAATTTCGTCTCCAGGTTTTTTGCCTATTACGGCTTTCCCCAAGGGTGAAGACACAGAAATGCGTCCTTCCTCAATATTCGCCTCGTCAGGTCCCACAAGCTGATATTTAACATTTTCCCCGGTATCGGTATTTTCAAGCATTACAGAACTGGCAAATAAAGCGCGATCCTTTGGAAGTTTTTGAGGATCGATGATATCTGCTCTGGATAGCTTGTATGCCAATTCATTTAACCGCGCCTCAATAAATGCCTGTCTGTCTTTGGCAGCTTCAAACTCTGCGTTTTCACTGATATCTCCGTGAGCACGGGCCTCTTCGATTGACTTTATATTCCTGGGACGTTCAACTCTTTTAAGATAATCCAGTTCTTTCTTCAGGGCCTGATAGCCCTCTTTTGTAATGGGTACGCGTTCCAATTCTAAACTCCCTATAAATAGTCCTTTGCCAAGATTTCTGCAATCTGAACCGCATTTGTTGCAGCGCCCTTTCTGATATTATCGGCCACAACCCACATATTGATGCCGTTTGAAATCGACTCATCCTCACGGATACGACCCACAAGTGTCAAGTCCTGGCCGGCAGCATCAATGGCAAGAGGATAAATGTTGTTGTGCGGATCATCAACGACTTTAACTCCGGAAGTTACTTCCAGCAAAGCTCTCACCTCTTCTGCAGAAACATGTTCAATGGTTTCAATGTTAATCGATTCTGAATGACCGAAAAATACCGGCACACGAACGGTGGTTGCTGTAACCCCTATGGTATCGTCTTCCAGAATCTTTCTCGTTTCATGGAGCATTTTCATTTCTTCTTTGGTATAGCCGTTCTCCAGAAACACATCGATGTGGGGAATGCAGTTAAAAGCGATGGGGTGTGGGTAAACCTCCGTTTTATACGATTTGAAATTGAGAATCGAGCGGGTCTGAGCATCGAGTTCATCAATCGCCTTTTTCCCGGTTCCTGAAACAGCCTGATATGTTGAAACCACAATCCGTTTTATCCCATATTTCTTGTGCAATGGATGTAATGGAACAACCATCTGGATGGTCGAACAGTTCGGATTTGCGATGATACCTTTATGGGTGTATTGTGCAATTGCATGGGGATTCACTTCGGGAACCACCAGGGGAACTTTGGGATCCATCCGCCACGCGCTTGAATTGTCAACAACCACGCATCCGTCCCGGGCCGCAAAAGGAGCAAATTTTTCACTGGTACCGCCACCGGCCGAAAAAAGGGCGATATCGAAACCTTTAAAAGAATCCTCTTTCAATTCCTCAACATCAATGGCATTGCCCTTGTAATCAAGCTTACGCCCGACAGAACGCCGGGATGCTAAAAATTTAATAGACTTAACCGGGAAATTCCTTTCTTCCAGGCAGGTTATCATCTGATTTCCCACAGCACCTGTCGCACCCGCAATGGCGACATTAAATTTTTTATTCGACATGGTCGGCCTTCCCAATAATATAATCTGCCACAAGATCTCCAACTTCTTGTGTCGTATACCCCATTTTCCCTGCGGCAACATCTTTGAGGTCATCCCGCAGCACTTTAATAACACCCGCTTCTATCAAGGATGAAGCCGTTAACTCACCCAGGGTCTCCAGCATAATCTGAGCCGAGGAAATGGCGGCAATTGGGTTAATGATCTGTTTGCCGGTATATTTTGGAGCAGACCCACCGATGGGTTCAAACATTGAAATTCCTTCAGGGTTGATGTTGGCTCCGGCGGCAATTCCCATCCCCCCCTGAATCATGGCACCCAGGTCGGTTATTATATCTCCAAACATATTATCCGTAACGATAACATCGAACCACTCCGGGTTTTTCACCATCCACATGCAGATAGCATCAACGTGTGCATAATCTGTCTCGATATCAGGGTACTCCTCTGCAATTTCATTAAAAGTACGCTCCCATAAATCAAATGCAAAGGTCAATACATTGGTTTTTCCGCAAAGCGTCAGCTTTTTTCGCTTGTTTCTTTTTCTGCAATATTCAAAAGCATATCGGATGCAGCGTTCCACGCCTTTGCGGGTATTTATCGATTCTTGGATTGCGACTTCATCCGGCGTGCCCCATTTTAAACATCCACCAGCTCCTACATAAAGACCTTCAGTGTTTTCCCGGACCACAACAAAGTCTATGTCTTTCGGCCCCTTGCCTTTTATCGGCGTCTCCACGCCCTCATAGAGTTTAACCGGTCTCAAATTGATATACTGGTCAAAATAAAACCTGAGTTTTAAAAGAATACCTTTTTCAAGAATGCCCGGTTTTACATCAGGATGCCCAATGGCACCCAAATATATTGCGTCTGTTTTAGACAATGATTCCAGAATTTTATCAGGAAGAATCTCTCCTGAAGCCATATAGTGCTCCCCGCCCAAATCATAATGGTTAAAATTCAGGCTGAAACCGATTTTTTCGGATACGGTTTTGAGAATTTTGATACCTTCTGCAACAACTTCCGGTCCTGTTCCATCACCCGGAATTACGGAAATGTTATAATTTTTTGACATAATGATAAATCCAATCAGCGAATATCAGAACTTTTGTTAATATTATGGCTAAATGGGCTTGATCCGTGCTCATTTGCCCCGTTATATCCAGTCAATTTTGTTTTTATTTTTCGATGATGCCGAACGGTCAAGATAGGACTTGAAACGGTATACGCAAGGCCTAACAGAAATAGCGCAATGGATGGCTGAGCGGCGATAAAAATCAATATCAGGATGATCGCCACCAGAACATTGAAATTCATTTTTTTAAACAGTTCAGGCTTTTTGAAACTGTTATATTTTATTGTGCTAACCATTAAAAAAGAAAGAATGTACAGCAAAACAAGAATGAATATGGGATTTATTTTCCCTTCTATGCCAAATTTATGGCAAAATAAAACGGTTGTTGCCGCCATGCCTGCTGCGGCCGGAATCGGAAGACCGACAAAGTGATCGCTGCTAATTGTGCCCACTTGGGAGTTGAAACGTGCCAGGCGGAGCGCCCCGCAAGCCAAGAAAAGAAATGCTGCCAGCCAGCCAAGTCTTCCTAGGGGCTTGAGAGCCCACAAATATACCATTAATCCAGGGGCAAGACCAAAAGATATTAGATCTGCCAAAGAATCGTATTCAATACCGAATTTGCTGGTAGTATTCGTAGCTCTGGCAATTTTACCGTCCATGATATCAAAGATGACGCCGATAATAATCGCCACCGCCGCAGCAATAAATTTTCCGTTTACTGAAGCGATAACAGCATAAAAGCCGAAAAAAAGGTTAAGCGATGTAAAAATGTTGGGCAATATGTAAATTCCACGCCGCGACTTTTCTTTTTTAAATCTTTTGGTTCTTTTCATGTCAAATCTCCTAAAACAGATGTTCCGGCTTTCACCCTATCCCCGACAGTCACTTTTAAATTTGTGTCAGGCGGAAGGTAAACATCAAGACGTGACCCAAAACATATTAAGCCAAAACGCTGTCCCCGGGCAACAATGTCACCCTCCTGAATTTTACAAATAATACGTCTTGCAATCAGCCCTGCAATCTGTACCGTACAGATTTTTTTCCCTTCTTCGGTTTCCAGAGTTACTGCGTTGTGCTCGTTTTGGCTCGAAGCCTTGTCAAGATTTGCTGAAAAAAATTTCCCAGGATAATAATTTACCGTTTTCACATGCCCTTCATGGGGAATACGATTTACATGAACATTAAAAATCGACATGAAGATGCTGATCTTAATGCATGATCCTTCATAAAACCGGCTGTCGTCCACCGGACCCGCTGAGATAATTTTGCCGTCGGCCGGCGAAATCACAGCGCCTTTTAAATTGGGAACAACACGGTCCGGGTCCCTGAAAAAATAACAGATGAAAAAACTGGCAGCGAGTCCAATCAGGGCCAGGGTGGTCAATTCCAAAAGGGCGAATACAATCGTCGTAAATACAGAAGCAAATATAAAAGGATACCCGGCACTTGCCACTGGAAAAGCGGTATGACTGGGCGAGTCTGGCCTCGAAAAATTATGCATCTAATCTACCTTGTTTAACTGGCTGCAGAGCGCTTTGATTTACCCTAAATTCGGGCAAACAAAATTGAGAAAATCAAAAAATAAATATATAAACTGTTTAGGGTTCTATGATTATAAAAAGCCTAAACTTAAATTTATATCAATATCGATCTGAAATTGTCAATAATAACCGCAATGATGATCGTTTTTCCCTGCTCGTCTCACTCGCGCTGTTGTTGAATTATCATTGATGGAAAATCGCATCTTGTTTTTATTGAAGTTTTTTATGGTAATTTTTATGTGCATTTTGGGGATTAACGGGCGGAAAAGACGCTCTATGTATTTACCAAGTTCAGTTCTGCATCGGATTTTCGGATATAATGGGGTATAAATCTATCGATATCGTCCGTATCTTTATTTTGAAATTTATTCAAGCTAAGAAAGGCTACGGTTGAAGCTTTGATTGTATTTTGGGGCATCGGTACAAAAAATGCTGAATCGCCCATCATGCTCGATAGCATCTTCTGATAAAGCAAGGCGCCATTGCCCACAAAAATACATGCTTCATTAATGTCGCGTATCGCATTTTCAGGGGCACAGACTTGCTCCTTCGCCTCCTCATTTAAACGGCCCTCTATCAACCTGTATCTGGAAAAATAGACTTCCCCTCGGCGAGCGTCTAAAAGCGGACAGATCAAATATGGCGAATGAGATGCCTGCATTGCAAGTGCTTCAAGGCTCGAAATGCCCACCAGCGGCTTTTTTAATCCCGCCGCAAGCCCCTTAACGGTCGTTATCCCGATACGCAGACCGGTAAAAGATCCGGGCCCTCTGACAACGGCAAAACCATCCAAATCAGAAAGTTTAAGTCCTGAAAAACCGATGGCCGTATGGATCATATCCATTAAATGTTTTGTATGGGTCTCCTCTCTGAGCAGTGTAACTTCCGCCAACACGCACTTTTTATCAATAATGGCAACACTGCAGCTTGTGGTAGCTGTATCGACAGCGAGGATTATCATATCACCGGCCGTCCACAACTTTACCGTCCATGGCAAGGGAAAGAACTTCATCCATATTTTTAACGGGAACAAAGTCGATCTTGCGCTTTACGTTCAAGGGAATCTCCTTCAAATCTTTTTTGTTCTTTTCAGGAATGATGATGGTGCGGATTCCGGCCCTCAGGGCCCCTAAAGCTTTTTCCTTCAAACCGCCGATAGGAAGAACCCTGCCCCTTAGCGTGATTTCACCGGTCATGGCAACATCTCGATTGACCGGTTTATTTGTCAACGCAGAGATAAGGGCTGTGGCCATTGCAGTACCGGCAGACGGTCCGTCTTTGGGAATTGCGCCTGCCGGGACGTGAATATGTATATCCTTATTTTCAAAAATGTTTTCTTTGACGCCCAAACTGCGAAGGTTTGCACGGGCATAACTCAGAGCCGCCCGGGCGGACTCCTGCATAACATCTCCGATTTGGCCGGTTATGATCAACTCCCCTTTTCCGCCGATCAACGATGCCTCCACATACAGAACCTCACCACCGGCTTGTGTCCAAGCCAGACCGGTAGATAGACCCACCTGGCTATTTTCCTGATCCATTTCAGGGAAATATTTCGGGACACCCAGGTATTTTTCCAGGTTGTTTTTTGTGATTTTAAAGGGTCCTTTTTCGCCTTCGGCAATTTTACGCGCGACTTTCCGACACAGTGAACCGAGTTCACGTTCAAGGTTCCTTAAACCGGCTTCGGATGTATATTCTGATATGATCTTAACCAGTGCACCCATACTGATGGACAGCGTTTTTTTCTTCAAACCGTTCGCCTTTATCTGGCGCGGTATTAGGTGTCGCTGGGCAATGGTCTTTTTTTCTTCTTCGGTATATCCGGACAGTGTAATAACCTCCATCCGGTCAAAAAGCGCTGAGGGGATGGTATCGGTCAGGTTGGCTGTGAGGATAAACATGACCTTTGAAAGATCAAAGGGTAAATTAATATAGTGGTCGCTAAAAACTGAGTTCTGTTCAGGATCGAGAGCTTCTAAAAGCGCGGACGAAGGATCCCCTCTAAAATCGGATCCAAGCTTGTCAATTTCATCCATCATGAAAACAGGATTGTTTGTACCGCTCTGTTTTATCCCCTGCAGTATCCGCCCCGGCAATGAACCGATATAGGTGCGACGATGCCCTCTGATTTCGGCTTCATCCCGGATGCCGCCCAGAGAAATACGGATGAATTTACGGTTCAGGGCGCTTGCAATGGACTGGCCCAGGGAGGTTTTCCCCACACCGGGCGGACCTACGAAACAAAGAATCGGGCCTTTCATTTTAGGATTAAGCTTACGTACGCTGAGATGTTCAAGAATACGATCTTTAAGATTGTTAAGCCCAAAATGGTCTCTATCGAGAACCGATTTGGCGTGCTTGATATTGATGACATCTTTGCTGGTTTTGCTCCATGGCATATCGACCAGCCAGTCCAGATATGTCCGCACAACCGATGCTTCAGCAGCGTCAGGATGCATCTGTTCTATGCGTTTCACCTGCTTTAAAGCCTCTTTACTCACGATTTTCGGCATCTTGGCGTTTTTTATTTTTCTTTTATAATCCTGAATCTCTTTTGCCCTGTCATCGCTTTCGCCAAGTTCCCTGTGGATCATTCTGACCTGTTCTCTTAAAAAATAGTCTCGCTGACTCTTGGAAATTTCTTCTTTCACATCCGATTGGATCTTCGCTTGCATGGAAGATAATTCAACTTCCCGGGACAGCAGATCGTTGACTTTTTTTAACCGTTCCATGGGATCGATCAATTCGAGCAAATTCTGAGATTCATCGATTTTTAATTTAAGATTCGAAGCCACGAGGTCGGCAAGTTTCCCAGGGTCATTGATATTTTCAAGAATAACGCTGACATCATTGTTCATTTCACCACGCAATGCCAAAATTTTTTCGGAGTGTTCTCGGACATTCCGCATCAGCGCCTCAATCTCCAGATCGATCTTCTCAAACGGCTTATCCGGAATAATCTCTATTTTTACACGGTATAAAGATTTTTTTGAAACGTATTTAACGATCCGGGCCTTGGCGATACCCTGTACAAGGGACTTTACGTGTCCATCCGGAAGTTTGAGCATCCTCAAAATCCGGCTTACGGTACCCACCGTATAAATCTGATCAGGATTCGGATTTTCGATGTTCGGATCTTTTTGTGCAGCTAAAAACAGATATCCGTCTTTCTCCACCGCCTCCTCGGCAGCGCGAACCGATTTTTCGCGCCCGATAAAAAGCGGCAGAAGCATATCCGTAAAAATTACGATATCTCGTACCGAAATCAAAGGAAGCGTATTCGGTATCGGTGCATCCTTTTCATTTTCATCAATTATGCTGATAAGGTCATCTTTGTCGGTTTCAGCCATTGGTTCTCCTGTTGCTACTTTTATTTAAAATCTGTATCTACTTGATCGTGTTGTAAATAATCGTTTATTTTGAAATGCAAAAGCGTCCGCGTTCTCCCGTAAGCTTGTCGAAGATCCCGTTAAACGGGGTTGAAGCGAGGGTTGCCCCGCCTGCCCTGCTGTGCCCGGTGAAATTCACGGCAGTAAAGGGCGATGCCCATTTCAACGGGACTGCGAGGATCTTCAATCTTGAATCAATAAGCAATATTATAAAACATAATTCATTTTTGACAATGTCTATCTTGATGAATTCTCAAAAAAAATCCATTATTGGCCGGCATTTTCTCCGCATTTTCCGCCGGATCAACACCCCTCGCCCTTCTGGGCGGAAAGCCTTATCCTTAACCGAGACTCCAAAGTTCGGCAGCAGGGCTATCCCTGAAGTTCCGACAGCTTTTTTTCCCCAAATTTCATGGGAATTATTATGGCGGCAATACTGAGCACAAAGGCTATGACAAAGGATCCTGTGACCCAGGTCCATTCCAAAAGGGTCAATTCCCTTTGTTTGATATCCGCCAAAAATATTTTGTAAACAGGTCCGGCTTCTATGAAGATGACTGCACCGATATAGCCGGCACACACCATCATGAATAGAATCCCTCCGAAACTCGTCACGGTTTGAGCCGGATTGTCCGCTTTAAAATCAGGATATGCCGCACCAAAGCCGATCCCCATCGCAACGACGCCCGGAACCAGGAAAAAGATGGTGACTGTTGAAAGCGCCATCATAAATGGTGTCACTTTAAGTAAGATGTTTGTTGCGATGATTAAAATTTCGGTTAAGATCAGCAGCGGGAGAAAATAGATAAAAAACTTTATCCAGAGGTAGCTTCTCAACGCTATTGGAGCCGATTTAACCAGCCAGAACGCCTCCCCTTCAATGCTGACCGCAGGATACGCAAATCTGGCCGTAATTGCAGTCAGAACAAACCCCGCAAGACCCATGTTAAGAAAAGAAAGGAGATTCTGGAGATAAACGGTTTTTATCGGCGTTTTTTCAAGGGGGAGTGCATTGAAATTGTATAAATATAAGACAACCAGTGCAGCGATAAGAAACAGCTGTGACCACTGTGTCTGATCCCTGAAAAAAGTTCGAATCTCCTTGGTGATAAATGCCCTCACAGGACCCGGCAGAAATCCTTGGAAACGGATTCCTGAAAACCTGTTTTTAAAAAGCCGGACTTGCGCCGTGTGGGCTTTTGAAAGCCCTTTAAAGTATACGGCATCTGCGAGAATGATCGCCATAAAAACCATGACGCCGGCCCAGGTCCAGGAGAGCGCTGTGTGAAACATCCCTTGTTGAATATGACCCGACAGTGCAGCCTTTAGGCTGTCATAAGCCCAGGTGCTCGGAAGGTATGGCGGAGCAGGTGTCTTTAGGGATTTAAGATAAACGAGGGTGGTTGAAAAAACTTCGGGATCGACCAGGCGCTCCGGCTGTAAAAATCGAAACGCAAAAAAGAGTATCAGAAAAAGACATAGGCCAAAAAATATGGACATGTTTCTCATACGGTTCGCCGGTACAAAATTCACAACAAGGACAACCAGTATAACGCTGGTGCTCGATGCAATAACCGCCAGAGATAAAATGACCATGATCATATCCCAATAGAAAAAGAATCCGGCCTGATAAACAATTCCATACGATATAAAGATTGGAAGCGTATAGACAATAACCATCCAAGAGCTGTCGATGGTGCTTTCGATCCACCGGGCAATAAAAATCTTGAAGCTTGAAACCGGCATGGAATGCACCAGAGAAAGATCTCTGCTGAGGTACAGCTTGGAAATGGCTGTTAAAATACTGCTGAAAATAAGCAGGGAAAAAAACGTAAGAAGAATCATTGAAAGCAGTTTATGCGCAAGAATATCACCCAGTTCTGAAATTTCTTTGAAATAAATGAGAACCCGAAGTGATACCGCAAATATTCCCCCCCAAAAACATATGCCGATGGTTCCGAACAGAAAAAGCTTGACCCGCCTTCCCCGGTCGTTTTTGAAAAGGCCCTTATTTTTAAAAGAAAAAACCCTCGGCCTCAAAAGTGTGACAACGTGTTTCATGATTTTGTTAGCCTGATGAATATCTGCTCAAGATCGGCCCCTTCAGCATGGACATCTCGCCTCAAATCTTCATAACTGCCTGTTGCAATTAGGGTTCCCTTATGGATGATCCCAATTTTATCACAAATGTCTTCGGCCACTTTCAAGGTGTGGGTCGACAAAAAAATGGTGACACCTTCATCTGCAAGATGTTTAAAAAGGTTTTTGACCATTTTGATCGCCAGAGGATCGAGACCCACCATGGGTTCATCGACGACAATCACTTCGGGATCGTGTAAAAGCGCTGCTGCCATGACCAGACGCTGCTTCATGCCGTGAGAATAGGACTCGATGAGTTCATTCGACCGATCAGACAGAAAAAACATGTCCAGTTTTTCTTGAGATTTTTTTAAAAACGTATCTTCATCCACATCGTAAAGATCGGCAATGAACTTCAGAAACTCCATTCCTGTAAGTTTTTCATAGAGATAGGGTCTGTCGGGAATAAACCCTATTTTTCTTTTGGCTTGTTCCGGTTGATCCGCCATATTTATTCCACAGATCATCACCGCACCGGAGGTGGGGGCAAGTACACCGCCCATCATGTTGATTGTGGTTGTTTTTCCAGCACCATTCGGACCGATAAATCCGAAAATTTCCCCCTTCGGCACCCTGAGGTCAAGATGATCCACGGCCAGAAGATTGCCGTATCTTTTGCTCAGATTTTTAAGTTCTATCATTCTGTCAATCCAGTAATTTTTAATTTTATTTTCCCGATAATGCTCATCAAATCGAGCTGTTTCTCCATGGCTCCACTTGAAAAACGGATGTGGGTGACATCTGCCGGCACCTGACCTAAAACCGAATCTGCTGTTATCCACTGTCCAATATAGAGAAGATTCCAGGCATGATAATAAAACCTGCCATTCAAATAGACGAGTCCGGCTTCAATCCGGGCGGGGATACCCGAGGCCCTTGCAAGAGCTGCCAGAAGCACGGCATGTTCATTACAGTCACCCACTCTATTTTCCAGGGTGACAAGGGCATCGGGAAGGGAAAGAACCGGACGTTTTTCAATATTATCATGGAGCCAGGCAACCAGTTTGTTCGCTTTTATTAAAGGTCTGTCATCGTCGGACACAATTTTGTTTACAAGATTCCGTATGTTGGGATGATCAGACTCTATAAAAAGAGACGGCATTAAAAATCTCTTCTCGATTTCACCCATTTTGTTTTTATCAAGAACATCCGGAAGGCCTGATATATTCTCCTTCTTTATGGTAAGGATATTATCTGTTAAGCGTTGTCTCCCCCCTTGGAGCCGGATCGTGTTATAATTTACACCGCTGATTTCAACGTCCATTCCTTTAAGCCGAAAGGGATCGTCGATTCGCATATTGGACGATATGGAGGCAACCTCTGTGAGATCCAGATCGGATTCTTTTTGTAAACCGGAAAGTGCATCGTCACGGGTTGTTTTTTCGAGACGGATTCCCAGAAACCCTTTCTCCCTGATGACATCACCGTTTTCTCCGATCCAGGCCAGCTGTGTTGTCCCCTTATAGGACACGGCCATCTTTTTCGTATTTTTTTCAAGTCCCATGTTGACGATTTTTTCCGGACCCATCATCTTGATTATGACAGGTTCACTGGCCATACTCACAGGGTCGAAAACCTGAATAGCAAATTCGTCTCCGGTTTTCATTTCAGATGTAACCGCAGCGTTCAGTATCCCGGAAGGGATATATATTTTTTCTTTGACGCTGATTTGGATATCTTTGGTTGACCCGATGTTGTGTGTTTTTATGGAAAGCACATTTCCGGAAACAGACCCTTGAGCTGAAAAATGGAACCGTCCCGAACCCATCTCAAAATCGAACGAAGACAGCGTAAAATCTGAATTGAGCCGGGCGGCGGTTTTAAGAATCACGTCCTGAGTGAGCCCCATGGTGTTGAGCCGCATGTAGACCGTTTCTTCGAGGCGGTATCCGGCTTTAATTTTTGAAAATATCGTATGTGAAGATCCAATTTTACGGTCATTGAGCCATATATTCATCCATGCGTCTTTTTCAGGCATGGTGTTCAGGGAGGATGGAGACAACGTTGCAGGCGCCGAATGGAATTTATTAAACACGTCCAGTCGAAAAGAAAATAGAATCGAAAAAAGAAGTCCGAATATGCCCAAAGCAATCCAGAAAGGTTTCATTATAATACGATTTCAGAGCTGTGATTCAATAAAGGGAGAAAGGTTTCCGTTGCGATGTTCTCAAAAACCTCATCCAAAGGATCGATCTTGCCGAAACAACGCTCAAAATAGGGATCTTCGGATTCCCCTCGGGCAAAATCACTGCCGGCCCATTTTTTTCGTGCGGCATGTATCGCAGCCTGTTTCGTCCGGTTCATCAATTGTATCTGGCGAACATATTCCAACGACGATTCGGGGAAAAAGTGCAAGGGCTCCGACATTCCTTTCCAATAGAACCGAAGAAGATCACTGATCCGGTCCGTGGCGTCTGGAACCGGCTTAAATTCCCAGGCGGCATCTTTGCCCAACAGGAGGCTCCGATCCGGGTTATCAACTTCATCTAAAGCATAAAGTACAAGATGATAAATCCATGTATTTATAAGATGTTTAGCTTTTATTTTTGCATATCTAATTTGAATCAGTCCCTGTTCAAAAAAATCAGCCATGCGACCGGTAAGGCGAAACCCCGCGATATCGAGTTTAAACCCTTGATCATCCAAACGTTTGCTTTTGATATGGCCTTCAATTTTTCTGACAAAATCTTCCGCATCCAGACTCCGGTCATTAAAAACAAATTCGCCCACTTTTCCATGGGGAAGCTGTCCGGAGGCTTTTTTTACAGAATAATAATCTTTTAAGTTCAATCCTGACATTTTTTTTGACGCAAGTTCTTGATCGATCAAATATTTTTCCAAATGATCTAAATCGAAATTTTCTCTTTCATCGGCAACGGCTTCCGGATCACGAAAATACACGCCCAAGCGTTTTTCTAAAAGAAACCTGCTTGGATTGCCGAAAAAGGTGCTTAAGTCTTCAATGTCGAGCGTCTTCCATTTATGGGAAAGTTCAGGCAGTTTGGCGGCAATCAGGGTGGAAGCTTCTTTTGGGTCATGCAGTCTTGAACCGGCTGAAAAATTTTCTTGGGAATAACTGAACAGCTTGCCGCCGGGTTTAAAATATTCGGGGGAAAAGGCTTGAAGCCGATGAAGGGTTACGATCTGCTCTTCTAAAATACCGAATCCGTCTTTGATATAATCTATGAGTTCACTGACAAGAACCGATGGCGGAATCCGAGTGTTATCCTGGATACTCTGCCCCACATAGCTGACGTACAGCCTGTTTCTGGCGGATAGAAGCGCCTCCAGAAACAGATACTTGTCATCATTTCTTCGGTTACGATCGCCCATCCTGGGGTTTTTGACCATCAAATCGAACCCCAGGGTTTGGGCCTTGCGCGGAAACGCATCGCTGTTCATCCCCACGAGACAAACGATTTTAAAAGGGATGCTTCTCATGGGGAGCATGGCGCAAAATGTCACGCCGCCTGAAAAAAATCTGCTGTGAAATTGCTCGTGTTCAAGACGTCGTTCCAAATAGGACCGGACAACCTCAATTTCCACCCGCGCATCAAAGCCGGAAGACGCTTCTTTTTTGGACATGTCATCCAGAATACCGCTTAAAATATGGATGTCCCGTTCGGAATCCTCATCCGGAGAAAAAAACTGCGCGATAATTTCATCGAAAAATATATGCCAGCCGCTGAACGTTCGTGCCGTGTCCAAAGATTGTACGCATGCGAAAACCCTGTCCAAAAATTTAATTAATTTTCCTAAGGTTTTTACGTCGCCCCCTTCAATATGATCATACGGAAGGATTCCGGAGAATGTTTTACGGTCATAACCCGGCATGGCATATCCCAAAAGGAGTCTGTCGATTCCGGCTTTCCAGGTATTTTCAGAAAAACCGGGCAGTCCCTTTTCTTGGCGGTATTTTGCGTCGATCCCCCAACGAATATGGGTTTCTTTGAACCAGCGTTCTGCAATTTCGATTTCCGATTCAGACAAACCAAAGGTGTCTCTTATTTCGGACAGTTCCATCAATGCCATAACAGAGGCTACCCCCAGCCGACTGTTTTTAAGATCAAGTATGGACATTAACCCGTCGATTATACGACTCTGTTTTACGACATTCCGGTCGGCGATGGTGAAAGGAATCCGAAGCGTTTCATCGGTCTGTGCATCGAACACTGCCTGAATAAACGGTGCATACAATTCAATATCGGGTGTCATGACCACGATGTCTTTGGGCAAAAGTCCCGGATCTTCTTCAAACATGGCCAAAAGGTTGTCGTGAAGGACCTCGATCTCCCGCATGGGACTGTGACAGGAATGAATCTGAACCGAGCCGTCAGAATCATAACGTGGTAAAGAATCGGGGTCATTTTCAGGGGCCGAGGCATTTTGGGGCCGGGAAGACGTTCTGTTCTTTAAATTTAAAATATCCGACTGGATCCTGGAAAGACGGGTATGGCCGTGAGGATCATCAAACACTTCGTATGTCTGGCAATCGAGTCCGCTGATCATTGAAAAAAAGTTCCGGCCCAATGCGCCCATGCCGGCCAAAAGCCGATTTCCCGCTTCCAGGTAAAGATTTTGGGTGACATCATCGGATTGGACATGCCGCTTTCTGATCTTTACGGTCTCCTGATCGGAAACAATATCCGCCCAGTACTCTCTGCACGGGTTCATCAGAAAAAGATTCACTTGAGAAAGCCGTGATATTTCAACGAACGCTTCTATATGAAACGGGGGTAAATAGGATATTCCAAATATGGATACCCGCCCGGGAAATTTTTCTGTCGGATGGGGCTGTTTTCTGATCTTTTCAAAAATGATCTTGCGGAGCCTGGCTTGATGCCGGTTTTCTTCAGGGGGCGAAAGCTGTCGCCAGAGTTGTGCCTGCCAGTGATTTTCCTTGCCTTTTTCCCACCCTAACATCATGTCAGGCCTGAAAACCAGATATTGATCATAAAGATCTGCAATTTTTTCTGAAAGTTGAAACAGCTTCAATCCCTTTATATCA
This sequence comes from Desulfobacterales bacterium, assembly GCA_032126435.1. Classification (GTDB taxonomy): domain Bacteria; phylum Desulfobacterota; class Desulfobacteria; order Desulfobacterales; family UBA11574; genus JAAXQD01. The sequence goes on from JAQBBE010000313.1 coordinate 37,981, forward strand.
TCCAGAAGATATTTTTCCAGACTTTCAAAACCGGACAAATGAATACATGACGGGAGAAGCTTCATGATCCTGAGGGTCATCGTAACGAGGTCAAAGGGGGATTCATCGGGAAGGTCTTTGACCAGGTTTTTAAAAATTTCTTCTAAAAATACGTTTGGAAAGGGGAAACGGCAGTTTGCACAAATGCCATTATGTCGGGCGAGCTCCAGAGAGACCCAGCGTTCCATACCCCTGCTCTGAACAACGATAATTTCCGGAGCAAACGGAGAGGAAAGCGGTTCCCTGACGATTCGAGCCAGCTGCTCGGCAAGGATCTCCATGTGGTTACCGGTGTAGATTTTAAGACCGTGCATGGCCCGCCTACTCCTTTGCTTCCCGTCCCTTTTTGGATGGAATATGTTTCATGGCATGCTCGGCCATGGCGGTAATTGTCAGACTCGGATTTACGCCCAGGTTGGCCGGTATCATCGATCCGTCCACAACATACAGACCTTCATAGCCGTAAACCCGGTTCTTCCCGTCGATAACGCCGCGTTTCGAATCCGGTCCGATGGGGCATCCGCCTAAAATGTGTGCCGTAATGCCGGTATTCAAAAAAACCTCGTTTACGGCACTCTGCGGAATGCCGCCAGTTTTCTTGGCCAGCGCCCGGGTCACTTCCTGAGCCTTCGGAATATAGACCGGCACCTTTTCCCGCTGTTGTTCACGCGTTGAGATCAATGAGCGATTAAAAGGCCACCACCATCGACGCTTAAGATTGACCTTGACGCTGTTATCCAACGTCTGCATGACCAGAAGGATGATCGACCGTCGTGCCCAGCCAAACGGCCAAAGAACGCGTAGAAAATGAATGGGGTGTCGAATGATGTTTAAAAGCCACTTCAAGGGTCGTGTGAACGGATTGCCGCCTTCGGTGAAGATCGTGCTTAAAAAACTCATTAAGTCAGAACCTTCCGGATAGCGCACGGGTTCTATATGGGTGAATTCATCCGGGTATATGCTCGATGTAATGGCAATCCCTTTGGAGTAATCCACCGCGTCGTCTTTTGCAGTCACGGCCGTTAACGTTTCACTGTTGGTCCGGACCCGCGAACCGAGCATGGGTGAAAGTCCGGGCAACGTTCCCTGTTCTCTGCACGTTAAAAGCAACGGGACGGTGCCTAAAACACCGGCGGCAAGAACGATCTCCTTCGCCAGAAATGTTCGCCGGTCACTGGAAAACAGCGAAGTGGTTCGTATGGTATCCACCTGATAACCGCCACCGGGATATTCTTTGATCAGGGTCGCCTTTGTCTCGGGAAAAATTTTCACACCCAGTGCCTCAGCCAGGTAGAGGTAATTTTTGTCCAGGGTGTTTTTTGCATTATACCGGCAACCGACCATGCAACCGCCGCAAAAGCAGCATCCGGTACGATCCGGCCCTTTTCCGTCAAAGTAGGGATCGGGAACGGTTTTCTCGGGCTCGCCGAAAAAAACCCCCACATCCTGAAGGCTGAATGTATGACCTCTGCCCATCTCCTCGGCCAACTCGCGGAGCAGTTCATCCGCCGGATATACCTTTTCGCTGGTCGTAACCCCGAGCATTTTTTTGGCCGTCTCATATTTGGGTGCGAGAATCGATTTCCAATCCCCCATCTGGGACCACTGGGGATCTTCGTAAAACGCGTCCGGAGGTTCAAGCAGCGTGTTGGCATAGCCAAGGCTTCCTCCGCCCACGCCCGCACCGCTCAAAATTAAAACATCGGAAAGGAGCGTGATACGTAAAATGCCGAAACAGCGCAAGAACGGGAGCCAAAGATACTTGAAAATATTCCAGTTGCTTTTGGGAAAATTTTCACTCCGGTATCGCTTGCCGGCTTCCAGAACCGCCACTTCGTAACCCTTTTCAGCCAATCGAAGTGCGCTGACACTTCCCCCGAATCCAGAACCGATAATGATGAAATCGTACATTTTACTTACACCCCTTGATCGACCGCTTATCCTGAATGAGCGTAAACAAAATCGAGAACATCCCTAACAAATCCAATTTGATGGCCTCAAAAAAAGTCCGTTTTGTTCGCTCTGTGACCATTTGGGAGGCTTCAAGGACGTTATGGATACCCTGATGTTTATCACTTTTTCTCAAGTATTGTAAAGGAAACAAATGCGATCAAAAAACCAGGGACACCATAAAATTTCTTGACTTTATTGTTATTTTTTAATTACTTGAAGAATCCTGTTCGGGTGCTCGCATGAGATTAACGAGGATATGGGCAGGGGGTGATCTTGAGGATAGAAAAGGGACATCCCCGGATCGATCTGTTTCGGTCCGGTTTTTTTTGAGTAAAAATACAATTCAACGCGCTTCAATGGCCTTTAGAATTTCCGACATATTGAATTACAGATCCATGGCGATCTTTTGGGTGGCGACGGCGTCCTTTATTATTTTCTTGGGTACACCATCTCTCGCAAGAACAATGACGGATCAGCTCGGACGAAACGTCACGGTTCCGGATGAACCCCGGCGAATTGTATCCCTTGCACCGAATATCACGGAGATTATTTTTGCCCTGGGTCAGGAACGTCGTTTAATCGGTGTTACCCGGTACAGCGATTTTCCGCCTGAAGCTGAAAAACTTCCCAAGGTCGGTTCATATGTTCACCTCGATTTGGAGAAAATCGTGGCATTAAAACCGGATCTTTGTATTGCCATCAGGGACGGAAATCCTATAGATGTCGCCAGGCGCCTCGAATCTCTAAAAATACCCGTATATGCCGTAGATCCGAAAAATTTAGAAACGATCATGCAAACGGTGCTTGAAATCGGTGAGCTCATCAATGCCGAAAAAAGAGCAGACCTTTTGGTGCGGAACATGGATCTCAGGATTCAAAAGGTCAAGTCTCTCGTTTCAAACGTTACCTATCGTCCCCGGGTCTTTTTCCAAATCGGTGTCTCCCCCATCGTATCGGTTGGGACCCATACATTTATTCACGGACTCATTGTTCTTGCCGGTGGGACTAATCTTGCGGAAGGCCCAACCACTTATCCCCGGTTCAGTCGCGAACAGGTCCTGGCCCTGTCGCCGGAAGTGATTATTATCACTTCCATGGCCCGGGCAGCGATATTCGAGCAGGTCAAAGCGGAATGGCGAAAATGGCCCGATCTGCCCGCGGTGCGAAACCAGCGTATTTTCCTTGAAGATTCCAATTTTTTCGATCGCCCCACGCCCCGGCTTGTGGACGGCCTCGAACTGCTGGTGAGATTGATCCATCCCGAACTTTTTAAGGAAGCAGAGTGAACACCGAAAAACCATTGCTGATAAAACGTCTGCTGGTTGTTTCCTTTTCAATGATGCTGGTGTTGCTTATGGCCATGTTTCTCGGCCTTTCTTTAGGGTCCAGCCAGAGCGGAATAAAGGCTGTTTTCCAAAATATTTTGGGCATCGGACCCCATGATCCCATGGTGGCTACCATCATCTGGAAGATCCGTTTTCCACGGATCTTGCTGGCAACCCTGGTGGGCGGGACCCTTTCCCTGGGCGGGTTGGTTTTCCAGGCCCTATTGAAAAATCCCCTGGCCGAACCCTATATTTTGGGCATTTCCGGGGGTTCGGCCATCGGTGCGATTATCGGCATTCTGATCGGATTCGCCAAATTTCCAGGGGTCAGTCTTATGGCTTTTTCGGGAAGTATCGGCACACTTTTGCTGATTCTTGTCATGTCCTCCGGACAAACAATTCTGAAAAAAGATGCCCTGCTTCTTTCAGGCGTAATGGTAAATGCTTTCTGCGGGGCCGTCATAATGTTCCTGGTCTCATTGACCCAGGATGCAAGGCTCCATAATATTATTTTCTGGCTCATGGGGGATCTTTCCATGGTCGACATGCCCCAGGTCGGAATTCTTGCCGCAATCCTTTTACCGTGTTTTTTCCTATTGTTCTGGTTTTCAAATTCGATGAATCTGCTCCTGATGGGCAAAGAATTGGCCCAGACCATGGGGGTCAATGTAAAGGCGGTAACCGTGACCTTGCTGGTGGTCACCTCGTTTATGGTCAGTGCCACGGTTTCTTACTGCGGGCTTGTGGGATTTGTCGGACTGGTCGTACCCCATCTTCTGAGACTTCTTTTTGGGCCGGACCACCGGGTCCTGGTTCCGGCATGTGTTTTTGGCGGCGGCGCCTATCTTGTTTTCTGCGATGTTCTGGCCCGGACGCTTCCGGACCAGGGGGAGATACCTGCCGGTGTCATTACCGCAATGATCGGTGCGCCGCTCTTTATCTATTTATTGAAAAGAACCCGACGGTAATATGGCCATAGAGAGCAAAAACCTGAACTATTATTATGGAAATATTCCGGCCTTAAAGGATCTGAGTTTTTCGGTCAACAAAAGTGATTTTTTCATTATCATCGGCCCGAACGGTTCCGGAAAAACGACATTGATGAAGATAATGGCGGGGATTCTTAAACCGAAAACGGGTCGATTGAAGATACTGGACCGAACCCTCAAAAACTATACCCGCAAAGCTTTGGCCCAGACCCTGGCCTTTGTTCCGCAGATGATGCCAATGGATTTTCCGTTTAGCGTCATTGAAGTGGTGCTCATGGGGAGATCGCCGTATCTGGGGATGCTGGGGGTCGAACAAGCGGGGGATTTAAAAATTGCGG
>JAQBBE010000314.1:0-4726 GCA_032126435.1 Desulfobacterales bacterium
TCGATGAGATGCTGCTGGTTCATTTTCCCCAGAATTCGTGACAGGGTTTCAGGGATGGTACCCAGAAGGCTGGCAAGCTGACCTTTTGAAATATTTAAGGTCACAGAATCGGGTCGACCCTGTTCCTCTGTCAAATATAAAAGATACGAAGCCAGCCGGCCCGGAACTTCCTTTAGCGAAAGATTTTCTATCTGGACCGTGAACTGGCGCAGGCGCATGGAAAGCACGGCAAGCATATTCAGCGCAAGAGAAGGATTGCCGGATATCAGAGCCACAAAAGCTGTCCGTGGAAAAAACAGAAGATGGCTTTTGAGGAGGGTCTGGGCGCTGGCCGGAAATTGGCGCCCGGAAAACACCGGAACTTCACCAAAGGGATGCCCGGGGCCGTAAATATGAAGAATATGTTCTTTGCCTTCGAACGAGACTTTATAGATTTTTACTTTGCCGTCTGCAACGATATAGAAACCGTTACAATCATCTCCTTCTAAAAAAACCGTTTTGCCTTTATCATAAAACTTGTCCACGGCAATCTGCCTAACTTGGTTCAACTGATCTTCGGCCAAGCCGTTGAAAAGAGGCGCTTCTGCGATGATATGGAGAATTTTTTTCATAATTTCCTATTTTTTATTAAAAAATTATCATTTTTTTTTGACTTAAGTCAAGGCATTGGGCGCGTTTGTAATATATTATGCGTATCAAAGGTAAGGAAACGATTTACACATCCATCGAAACCGATTCATAAAAGACCATTAACACGTCCGACAACAGACGGGCGTAATCAACAAAAAGGAGGCACATCATGTTTTGTTTTCAATGTGAACAGACGTCAAAAGGCGAAGGATGTACAAAGATCGGCGTATGCGGAAAAAAACCGGAGGTTGCAGCGCTGCAGGATCTTTTGATGTATGCGGTCAAAGGATTGTCTCTGGTGGCCGTTGAAGCTCGTAAAGCAGGGATACGCGACCCGGAAATCGATCATTTTGCTTGCGAAGCGATCTTTTCTACGTTGACAAATGTCGATTTTGACCCCAATCGATTTGTCGAACTGATCCATCAAACCGTTAAATTTAGAGATGAACTCAAGGCAAAGGTAACGGCAGCCGGCGAGGCCGGTTTTCCGGAAGGTCCTGCCAACTTTACGCCGGGCTCAACTTTAACGGATCTTGTGGCCCAGGGAGAAACCGTCGGGGTTAAATCCGACCCGGATATTGATCCTGACATTCTTTCCCTCAGAGAGCTTTTGATATACGGCCTCAAAGGTGTTGCCGCATATGCGGATCATGCAAAGATTCTTGGAAAAACCGATGACAGGATTTTCGATTTTATCCACGAAGCCATGGCCGCCAGTTTGAACACGGATCTTGGCGCAGACGATCTTGTGGGCCTGGTTTTAAAATGCGGTGAGATCAATCTTGTTGCCATGGAAATTCTGGATGCTGCAAACACGGGGACATACGGCCATCCGGTTCCGACATCGGTGCCTCTGGGTGCAAAAAAAGGCAAGGCCATTCTAGTTTCAGGGCATGACTTAAAAGATCTGGAAGACATCCTGAAGCAGACCCAGGGAAAGGAAATCAACATTTATACACACGGCGAGATGCTCCCCTGCCATGGGTATCCTGAACTGAAAAAATACGATCACTTTTACGGGCATTACGGAACAGCCTGGCAAAACCAGGCCAAAGAATTTGACGCATTTCCGGGTGCCATTCTAATGACCACCAACTGTATTCAGAAACCCAGAGATTCTTACAATGATAAAATTTTTACCACCGGCCTGGTGGGCTGGCCCGGCGTTGCGCACATTGCGGACAAGAATTTCGCCCCCGTGATCGAAAGGGCACTGGAATTGCCTGGATTTGCAGAAGATACAGAAGGTAAATCGGTCATGGTCGGATTTGCCAGAAATGCGGTCATGGGGGTTGCGGGTACGGTGATCGAAGCGGTCAAGAACAAAGCGATCCGCCATTTTTTCCTGGTGGCCGGATGCGACGGTGCCAAACCCGGACGGAATTACTATACCGAATTTGTGGAAAAAGTGCCGGAAGACTGCGTGGTCCTGACCTTGGCCTGCGGCAAGTTCCGTTTCTTTGATCAGGATTTGGGGGATATCGGTGGAATTCCGAGACTGCTGGATGTCGGCCAGTGCAACGACGCCTATTCTGCCGTCCAGATTGCATTGGCGCTGGCCAATGCTTTTGAATGCGAGGTGAATGACCTTCCCCTGTCCATGGTTCTGTCCTGGTATGAGCAGAAAGCCTGTGCCATTCTGTTGAGCCTGCTTTATCTGGGCATCAAGAATATAAGACTCGGGCCGAGCCTGCCGGCGTTTATTTCGCCGAACATCCTCAATGTTCTGGTGGAAAAATTCAATATTATGCCGATACAGACACCGGATGAAGATCTAAAAGCGATTTTAGGATAATTCTTTCTCGACAGGATTCACACGATGATTAGAATATGTCTTGTGAATCCTGTCAAAAGAACGCCTTAATCAGAGGAGGATAAAAGAATGAAATGCCCGGGACAGGACAGCCGATACTGGAAACCAGGTGCCATTTTTGAGGAAAAATGTCCGGAATGCGGTCATTTGGTTGAGTTTTTCAAAGACGATACCACCCGGAAGTGCCCCAAATGCGAGCATAAGTTCGCCAACCCCAAAATGGATTTCGGGTGTGCTTCATACTGTCAGTATGCAAAAGAGTGCATCGGGGATCTGCCGCCCGAACTTTTGGCCCAAAAAGAAGATCTCTTAAAAGATCGCATTGCCATAGAGATGAAGCGATATTTTAAAAGTGATTTCAAACGGATCGGCCATGCAACCCGGGTGGCTCGGTATGCCGAAAGAATCGGCAAAAACGAACGGGGCAATCTGGCGGTCATACTGGCCGCAGCGTATCTGCATGACATCGGCATCCATGAGGCTGAAAAAAAATATAACAGTACGGCAGCAAAATATCAGGAGCAGGAAGGGCCGCCCATTGCCAGAGCCATCATGATCCAGCTGGGCGCAAAAGAAGAATTGATCGAAGAGGTTTGTGATATCGTCGGACATCACCATCATCCTCGATCCGAAGAAACGCTCAACTTTAAGGTTCTGTACGATGCGGATCTCATTACCAACCTTGAAGAAAAACATAAAGAAAATTCAATAGACAATGACCGGCTGATCAGCATCATCGAAAAGTCGTTTTTAACGGATAGCGGACGTGAAGAAGCTAAGAAGACATTGTTAAGTTAAATCGGACGCAGATTTCCGCAGATATACACAGATAACATTCTTATTTTTTTATTTAAAAATCATGAAAATCTGTGTCCATCTGTGTCCAAAAAAATTGTATACTATAAAGTATGTTTAAATAGGCGGATTTGGTGGAACAAAAAAACCGATAAAAACAAAAGGTTAATTATGAAAACATTACGAAAAATAATTGAAATCGATGAAGAATTGTGTGACGGATGCGGGCAGTGTGTCCCCTCCTGCGCCGAAGGCGCCCTTCAAATTGTTGACGGCAAAGCACGGATTATTGCCGATAAACTGTGTGACGGGCTTGGGGCCTGTTTGGGGGAATGTCCCACCGGTGCGCTCAGGGTCATCGATCGGGAATCAGATGAGTTCGATGAAGAAGCCGTTGAAGAACATCTGGCAAAACAAAAAAAAGCAGTTCACAAAGCGCAACAGAATATGCCCTGCGGATGTCCGTCCACCCAAATCCAGACGTTTGTCCCCATTGAATCTCATCCGGAAGTCCAAATTCCGAAAGTAACCGGTGCCGAGGGCGAGTCAGCCCTTTCTCACTGGCCGGTTAAAATACGACTCATCCCACCCAAAGCCCCGTTTCTTAAAGGTGCGGATCTTTTGGTCTTGGCGGATTGTGTTCCGACAACGTTTCCAACCCTGAACAGGGATTTCATTAAAGGGAGAGTGGTGATGATGGGATGCCCCAAATTCGACGATGCGCAGGAATACATCGAAAAATTTGCAGAAATCTTCAAAATTGCGGGTATCAAAAGCATTACCAATGTTTATATGGAAGTTCCGTGCTGTTCGGGTCTTCCCATGATCGTAAAAAAGGGACTGGAAGCATCCGGGCAGAATTTACCCGTGAATGACGTTGTCATCAGCACCCGGGGCAAGCTTCTGGAACAAAATTAATGTAATTCCGGCCAAATAGCCCGGGCGGGTATTGTAAAATTTCCTGAAGATATTTCTGCTGTTTTTGGGGATTGTTATCAGCGTTATTGATGGATGCCCGAAGTGAGTATTTCATCAGGGATAAGCTTTTCTGGCAAAATATTAGCCTTAATCCAGGTTCTTACTTCCAAAAAGGGATAATTTTCAAGAATACCGAAATACGGCAGTTTCTTTATTTTCAATTTCGAGAAGACAGGCGTATAAATACCACAAAGAAACTTCGTTAAATTTACCTCGGTAAACTGCTCGCCGACAGCTTGCATAAATTCACCGGTAATCGTTTTAAAATCAAAATGGGCGAGAGGCTTTAGTTCGGTCGTGTGTTGCAAAACCGCTTTCCCGCTTTTACAAAATGAACAATGCCCGCAGCGTTCTTTTTCAAGATGTTCTTCAAAATATTCGGCAAGCTGTTTGCTGATACATTCATCGCTTTCAAAAAAGCTTACCATGTTGTGGATTCTTTGAATCTCAAGTCCCTCCTTCTTTTTAAACAAGGCATACATTTTTTCAGCCGTGACCTCGATATCAAAC
>JAQBBE010000315.1:0-3475 GCA_032126435.1 Desulfobacterales bacterium
CATCATCTGTCAGTTCAAATCCGTTATCTGCGAGGCAAGCCTTTAAATCCGCTTCAAGTCCATCATAAACACTCACTTTTCTGATGTCGAAGTGTGTGTAGGTAATTTTTAATTCCATAGTGGCCTCCCGGTATCACCGCCCACAAGGTCATTGCTGCAGGTGTCTTCCATGGCTGTGTTTAAACATTCATTTTTCATTTTGCTGTGGGTTTAGGTCTGTATTCATGTTTAAATTATAACATGATAACATGTTGTATGTTAAAAATTTCTTTGCAATCAAGATTTTTTTATATAAAATAAACATGGCTGATAAAAAGATGTCCGCGAACGAGAAATGATCCTGATCTTCTGAAAGAACTAAAGCACCGCAGTTTAGATACCGAAAAATCCATTTCCGTCCTCATTGAAGCAGCCATAAAAGCCCTGCTGGATAAGTGTAACAACCTGAAAAATAACCTTTAATCGAGGTTGCCATGAACTGACCAATAATCCTCAATTTCTTATAGAGATGGGATTTCTCGGTCTTTGTAAGCCCTCTGAAGCAAAAGAGGGATAGATATTACAGCGACACGCTGAAAGCGCTTGATAGAAGGAAGAAGGTGCAACATGAATTACCTATTGATATTTGCATTGGTGTTACTCTTGGGGGCATGGATTAACCTTCATGCAAAACGTACAAAGGGAAAAAAGAGATTTCAGGAAGAGACCCAAGAAATACTTTTAGACCGGTTCAAGGGCAACGTTGTACCTGTTCGGCGTGACGGGAAGCGGGCCGGGGTTATGGAAAAGACGGACGATTTTCCACCTGAAACTAACAGATCAAGAATGAATGTCTATTCTCTCCATCGGAAAAATGCCAGAAGCGGTAAAGAAAGGCGCAATAGCAGAGTACCCGTTGGTATAACCTTTGAAGTTATCGATCGTAGGCAGACCGATGGTGCTCAGCAAACAGGGCCTGAAAGGCGAAGCGGCGTCGACAGAAGGGGAAAATATTGGGACAGAAGAAAGCCTGTTGCATTCCAATATAGCTAAAGGACCGCATCTCCATTCGTCAGCTCACACCCACAACTTTCTCATCCGAAGGAGCAGAGGCTATTTTATGAGTATTTTTTGGAGAAGCGCCCTAAAGATTCGATAAGGGGATATCAATGAAAGAGAGACGTCAATTTGACAGAGAATGTCAGATTACAAGTTTAAAAAGTTCGCAGCAAATAGAAAATCAGGACCCAAAACTGCGAGTTAAACTTTATCTTGATTTTCCCATTAGTAAACCAATATTATGGCTTGGATGCATTTTGGAAAACCGTAAAAAATTCTTGCCGAAGGTTATATAGGGATGAGTAAATTTGAAAAAAGATTGTGTATTTTTGCCATTGTATTTGTGGCAATTTATATTGGCGCAATGGTGATAACCGTTCACTCAAGGGTGAGCAACCCGGAAAAGATCACACGGATTGAGTCGGTAGAACCCGGTCAGGGTGAAGGCCAGATGATGTTGGCGGAACTTTTTCTTCCAATGGCAATATTTTTTACGGTCACCGTCTGTTTTATAATGGTCAAAAACAAGCGATCGAAAGCGGTTCTCAAGGCCGAAGAGTCGGATGAAGAGTACCCATAGCCGGCTTTGATATTTTAGGTCTGTTCGTTTACCCCAAATGCCTGGTATCAGAGCCGCTCTGACCGGTGGGAAATACGGTTTTTATTCAGACAAAGAATCTTCAGGTATCTGAACCATCACCACTTCACCCTTTGCACATACCTTTTCTTTTACGGAGAGTGTCATGGAAACAATCACTTTACGGCCCCGAATTTCTTTCACTTTTCCACGGAGTACCAAGGTTTCATTCATCGGCGTCGGGGCCAAATAATCTACATGTAAAGCGGCCGTGACATAGCGCAGGGGCGAATCCGTATCGGTTTTACTTCCGTTATTAAGATATGTTGCCGCGTAAGCTGTACCGGCGCCATGACAATCCATTAAGGATGCGATCAATCCGCCGTATACATACCCTGGAAAACCACCGGTATGATAGTGCTTAGGTTGAAATCGGCATACGCTTTCTTCTCCATCCCAATAGCTTTTTATGTGCAGGCCGTGTTCATTGAGTCTTCCACATCCAAAGCAACTTGCGAAATTATCCGAATAGTAATCTTGAAAGGCTTTCATGGTCATATCGTTGCCTTTTTCTAATTCCTTAATTGGTCGTAAACAAACTGGAAGAAATATTATAAGTGTTTAGTTTTCTATGTTTTTTTGTAGATACAAATGTATTTTCATAACGCTTCTCAGGGATAAAAGACCGCGTCATTAACCAAGTTGGGAGGTCTATTACCCTTAAGGCCCTCCGCCATATTATTAGCGGCCATTTTTGCCATCCGTAATCTCGTCTCTATGGAAGCGCTGCCAATATGGGGCGCCAATACCACGTTTTCCGCCATTTTTATCAGCTCCGGATGGACCTTGGGTTCTTCCTCGAACACATCCAAGGCCGCCCCTCTGATTTGTCCATCCTTGATGGCCGAAACCAGGGCTTTTTCGTCAACCACCGGCCCTCTTGCGGTATTGACGAGGATGGCATTTTTTTTCATCTTTTTGAAGGCGTTCGTGGAAAACATATGCGTTGTTTTTTCGGTGAGGGGCACGTGAATGCTAATAAAATCGCTATTGGAAAGGAGTTCATCGAACTCGACGAATTCTGCACCGTATTCCTTTTCGGCCAGTTCTTTTCTGGATGAATTAAAGTATATGACCCGCATGTCAAACCCTCTGTGCGCTCTTTTGGCGACAGCCTGTCCGATGGCGCCCATACCGACGATGCCCAGGGTCTTTTCGTAGATGTCGACCCCCATGTGCGGCTGCATGAGCTGCCAGTTTTTAAACTTGCCGGCCCTGATATAGCGGTCTGCTTCAGGTATTTTTCGGGCAGCGCTTAACAGCAGAGCAAAGGCAAGGTCGGCGGTCGTTTCTGTCAGCACGCCCGGCGTATTGGTCACCATGATGTTTCGCCGGGTTGCGGCATCCATATCGATATTGTCATAGCCCACCGCGATGTTGGAGATTACTTTGAGAGATGAAAGTTCGTCCATCACCTGTGAATCGATCCTGTCGTTCAGTAAGCTGACCAGGCCTGCCTTTCCTCGAGCTCTTTTGACAAGTTCCCGGGGGGGCAGGATTGTGTCTGTGTTGTTTATGTCAATGGTATGTCCTTCCTTTTCCAATATTTCGATAACTTCTCCGAACACTTTTCTGGTAATAAATATTTCAGCCATGTTAAAAAAACTCCCTTGCTCGAATTTCGCATGAAACACATGGATCATACGGTCAAAACAAAACGATATCGATTCTAACGGGTCTAAAATCCGAGTCAATTTTACGCTTTTAAAATTCAGCCTCCAATACTATTCGAACCGACGTTCAAATTGCTGTTCGATAACCTCCGTACCCCACTGCATGCCACTGAGTTGTTCTACAAGT
>JAQBBE010000316.1:0-5147 GCA_032126435.1 Desulfobacterales bacterium
TCAGGATTTACTGGGTCATTCGAGTCTCCAAACGACGATGATTTACACGCATGTTGTTAGCAAAAACAGGCTTGGGATAATCAGTCCGTTGGACTAAAGGTGTCTCAGATTTTTCGATTTTTAAATTATGCCGAATCGGCATAACCCTTTAATTTAAACATAAAGTTGAAAGAATTACATTTTTGTTATATAAAAATCTCATTCAAATATTTCTAAGCATCTTAAATAACTACAACTAATCGGGAGATGATCCAGAAAAAATAAAAAAATGGGGTCAAATCAATGTTCGACCCTTGGAGATAAACGATAAGAGTCGAATGTAGAATTGACGCTATTATCAAGGAGTTTCGAGGCTTAAAAGATGTGACAAGAAAATTAATAAACAGATAGGAAAAATACAAGACAGTATTAATAAGGGGCAAAGGCAGACTTGATCCCATTTCTTATCCTGATCAGCGGATACTCGGTGACGGAGATTTTGTCAAGCAGGTCATATCGGGCCTTGATGATATTGTTAAAAAGAATTTAAGAGAGTCTGGACAACGAATCGATATTAAAACACTTGCAGAGAAGGTGTCTGAAAGGTATAATGTTTCTATTGCTGAACTTCGGTCAGGGGGTCGAAGAGGTACAGTAATGAAAGCCAGGCGCGCAATGTCGTGGATCGGTGTCGAGGAACTCGGTTATTCCGGGGCTGATGTTGCGAGATATCTTGGTGTTACGAACTCTTGGGTGACGCGAATGATATCAACACGGAGGAAACAGGTTATAGCTAACATTAATTTAGAGTTGTAAACGCTCGCACGAACGTTCCCTATTAAAATCAATTTAGAGTTGTGAACACTCGCTCTGCACGAACGTCTCCTATTACACATTGCCAAACGTCACACAACCCTATCAGCTCTGGGTTTTATGCTTGATCCGGCCTCAAAAAGCGAATTCTTGTCCTTGATACAATTGAACGGGGGGCCTGGCGAATCGTTTACCCTATCAAAAAGGAGAACAGTGATGAAATGCCTAAAGCGGATGATGTACAACAGGATAGCGATCGTTTCAGTGCTCATGGCCGCATGTTTTGCGGGGGGCTCTCTTTTTCTTTTGGCACCGAACGCGGGGGCCGCGGGCGATGTGTCATCCGGGAAAAAATTTAAGATCCTTCACATCATGAGCTATCATGCGCCCTGGAAATGGACCGACGACCAGTTAGCCGGCTTCAAGGATGCCATGAAAGGTGTGGATGCCGAATACAAGGTTTTCCAGATGGACACCAAACGAAAGAGTTCGGCCGAGTGGAAGGAAAACGTCGGCAGGGAAGCCAGAGAACTAATCGGCACCTGGAAACCGGACCTGGTGTTCACCAGTGACGACAATGCCCAGGAATATGTCGTGAAATACTATGTCAACAGCGATACGCCTTTTGTATTCAGCGGCGTGAATGCGGACCCCGGCGAATACGGATTTACCGGGAGCCGGAACGTCACCGGCATCCTGGAACAGGAACACTTCGTCGAGTCCGTGGAACTGTTGAAGATGATTTCGCCGGGCGTCAAAAAGATCGCCATCATCTTTGACGAGGGGAACACCTGGCCGGGTGTCACCCGGCGAATGAAGCAGAGACTGGATCAACTGCCCGATATAGAAATTGTCGGCTGGGACGTGATTCACACCTTTGCAGAGTACAAGCAGAAGATACAGGACTATCAGGACCAGGTCGATGCCATCGGTCTCCTGGGTATATTTACCTTCCGGGATGCCAGCGGCAGCAATGTTCCCTACCTCGACGTGCTGAAGTGGACGGCGGAGAACAGCCGATTGCCGGATTTCAGTTTCTGGAAGGACCGGATTGCCCATGGAACCCTTTGTACCGTGACCGTTTCCGGTTATGAGCAGGGCTTAGCGGCCGGTAAAATGGCGCGCGGCATCCTCGTGGAAGGCCGGAGCCCCTCGAGCTACCCGATGGAACCTACCGTCAAGGGCGAAGCCGTGATCAGTCTTGCTAGAGCCAACAGCCTGGGTATTAAGATAAAATCCGGCATCCTGCTCACGGTAGAGGTTGTCGAAAAGTTTTCCTGGGAGAAATAAATGCGGATCAGCATCCGGACAAAAATCGTTTGTATTACGTTGGGGATACTGTTCCTTGCCATCGGCGCGAACACCCTGACGAGTATTTATGTCTTTACAAAAGAGTATTCCGTAGCCCTCGAAACCAAGGGGTTCGCTATCGCCCAGGATCTCAAGCTTCAGCTGGAAAGGCTGCTGAGGCTGAAAATACCCATCGGTGATATCGTGGGCTTTGAAGAACAGTGCCAGGACACGGTAAAGAAATATCCGGACATCTCCTATGCCATGATCATCGATCCCGGAGGGAAAATACTCTTCCACAGCGATCCGTCCCGACACGGGACCCTCGACAAAGATCCGGAAATATTGAAGGCCATTCAGTCCGGATCGAGCAGCATTCAAAAGATCAACCGGCAGGATGAAAAATACTACGATGTCGTTGTCCCGATTCTCGGCAGTCATAAGAAACCCATTGCCGCTGCTCGGATCGGTTTTCCCGAAAGAATAATTACGGAAAAAAGCCGGGAACTGCTCATCTATTCATGCGGGATCGGTTTGGTGTTGCTTTTTTCCGCCGTTATCATCTCGCTTATGGCCTTGTCTATTCTGGTCACCAACCCACTGAGAAAGCTTGTCAGCGTTATTCAGGAAATACGGGACAAAGGGACGGAATTGATACATCCGCTGGATATCACGACACGGGATGAGATCGGACAGCTGGCAGACACGTTCGGCAAAATGATCCGGGACCTTCAAAAGACCACCGTTTCCAGGGACCTGTTGGTCAAGGAAGTCGATGAACGGAAACAAGCCGAAAAGGCTGCAGAGGATGCCAACCTGGCCAAGAGCGAGTTTCTTGCCAACATGAGCCATGAGATCCGAACGCCCATGAACGGGGTGATCGGCATGATCGGACTGCTGCTCGATACGGAATTGAGCAGCGAACAGCGACAGTTTGCCGAAACCGTTCGTGACAGTGCCGACAGCTTGCTGACCGTCATCAACGACATCTTAGACTATTCAAAGGTAGAGGCCGGAAAGCTGGAACTTGATATCCTCGATTTCGACCTTCGCAGCACCATGGAAGATGTGGCCGATGTTCTGGCGGTGACTGCCCACCGGAAGGACTTGGAGCTGGCCTGCCTGATCCACCACGATGTGCCGGCCCTGGTGCGCGGCGATCCGGGACGGCTGCGCCAGGTCCTGATCAATTTGGCGAACAATGCGGTCAAGTTTACCGAAAAAGGAGAGGTGATCCTGCGGGCCTCCCTGGACACGGAAGACGAAACCCGGGCCGTGGTGCGTTTCAGCGTCAGCGATACGGGCATCGGTATTCCCATCGACCGGATGGACCGCTTGTTTCAGTCGTTTTCCCAGGTGGATGCCTCTACCACCCGCAGGCACGGGGGCACGGGTTTGGGACTGGCCATCAGCAAGAAGCTGGCCGAGATTATGGGCGGTGAGATCGGGGTGGAGAGTCAGGAAGGCAGGGGGTCCACGTTCTGGTTTACGGCGGACCTGGGCAAGCAGCCCCGGCGGGAGATGGATGCCGGGGATCCCGAAGATATCTGCGAGAAATATATTCTCGTGGTGGACGATAATGAAACCAACCGACTGATTTTCAGGGAGCAGCTCACGTTCTGGGGGTGCCGTATCGAGGAGGCCGAATCGGCAATGCAGGCCCTGGTCATGCTCAGGCAGGCCCTGGCAGACAGCGATCCCTTCGATATCGCCATCGTGGATATGCAGATGCCGGAAATGGACGGTGAGGCCCTGGGGCGGCAAATCAAGGCTGATCCCGATTTGAAAGACACGTTGATGGTCATGCTCAGTTCCATGGGCCAGCGTGGGGATGCGTCCAGAATGCGGCAGATAGGCTTTGCCGCCTACCTGACCAAGCCGGTCAGGCAGTCCCATCTCTACGATTGCCTGGTTTCCGTCACCGGCCGGAAGGCGAGAGCCGAAGCGGCGTCCACAAAGCCGATTGTCACCCGGCATTCCCTTTCCGAGGAGCAGAAGCACGGTATTCGGATATTGATTGCCGAGGACAACGTGGTGAATCAGAAGGTGGCCCTAAACATCCTGAACAAGTTCGGGTACCGGGCCGATGCGGTGGCCAACGGCGCGGAAGCAGTGGAATCCATCAGGATGGTGTCCTACAATATGGTGCTCATGGATGTGCAGATGCCGGTGATGGACGGCTTTACTGCCACGCGGGAAATCCGTAACCTGGATGCCGGGATCCGCCATGTGCCAATCATCGCCATGACGGCCCACGCCATGAAAGGGGATCGCGAGCGGTGTCTGGAGGCGGGGATGGACGACTATCTGTCCAAGCCCATCGATCCCCAGAAGCTGTTGGAAAAGATCGAGCGGTGGGCGGCTCCGGTTGAGCAGGCGACCCAACCCGCAGGACGGGCGGAGGGGGCGAAAAGCGATGCCCTGGCGGAGAGCCCGGGTCGCGTCCCAATGGATCTTGCCGAGGCCACCGCTCGGGCCATGGGCGACAGGACTTTTCTGGGAAACATACTCCAGGAATTTTTGAAGCGGGCACCGGACCACGTGGCGTCGATGAAAGTCGCCCTTTCTCAGGGCGATGCCGAGGCGCTGAAGCAACATGCCCACACCCTGAAAGGGTCTGCCGCCAACCTGAGTGCCGGCGATGTTTCTGCCGCTGCCTCTCGGCTGGAGGCGATGGGCAGGGCGGGCGACCTCTCGGCGGGCGAAGCTGGGATCGCAGATCTGGAAGGCCAGTTGTCCCGGCTGTCGGCGTATGTGGACGGAATCGACTGGGTCGCGGATGTCGAACCCTGATCGCCGGCCGCCTCGGAATTGCTGGGCGCCCGCCAGTCACTGCAGAGGCGATCGCAAGCCACCCGAACCGACTTTCGAGGCATTGGGCAGGGCCGAACGCTCCGAAAAGAGTGTGCGCAGGCTTTGGCTGCCAACAACCGGAACGTGACGCCGGTATCTCTGCCACTTGTCACCCATAGGATGCCACCATGATACCGAATGTAAAAATAGCGACAGCCCGGACCCCGGACGGAAGCGAGATGGTGCTTTATCAGCATGGCCGTGATTTCTCG
>JAQBBE010000317.1:0-9117 GCA_032126435.1 Desulfobacterales bacterium
AAATTCTCATTGAAAGCAAAAGAGACGAATCAACAGGTTTTTTAAAGGGAATAACATCAAACTATATCCCTGTCCGTGTAAACGGGAGTGACAATTTTATAAATACGACGGTTCCAGCCAAAATTGATCGGGTAGAGAGAAACCATACCGTATTCGGCACCCTTTCCCCCGACTTGCATAAACAACCGGACGAGGATTTGTAATCGAATTCAATCCCGGGCCCAGTCTAAAATCCTATTCCCATGCCTCAAACCTTCCAAAAAATATTCGGGATTAGATCATAACCATTTGTTATAGAGACTAAAACAGATGCTTAGCACCCAAACTCATCGGATCATTTTTGCAGGTATTAATTTAGACAAAATTACATCACAACATCATTTTTAATTTAAAATAAAATTTTTCTTGACATATTAATAAGTAGTGCTAAAAACACTGGGTACGAATTTAGCAAATTTTAAGTTCTGCACAATGGTGTGCGGAATTTTCCAATATCGAAGACAAAGGCGTCTTTTCCGGCGGGAAAGACGCCTTTTTGTTTTAATTAATACTGTACAAGGAGAATAGTTATGAATTTACATCAACCGAATGCCAATGAAGCTTTACAAACAAAAAACCGATCTCGAGACGTTGCCCCCCAATCCGGTATCTGTAGCCGATGCATTGATGGCTGTAAGGGCAATTGCGATCTGTTCAGGGCTACCTTTCGTGGGCGCGAGCTCCTTTATCCGGAGCCCTTCGGAAGAGTCACTGCCGGTGCCGATAAGGATTATCCAGTTGATTACTCTCACCTTAATATTATGGGATACGCATTGGGGGCGAAAGGCGTGGCCCCCGATCCAGATAAGGCGACATTCCCGGCAGTAGATACCGAAACATCTTTTGGTGTCAAAGACAAAGTGAAGATGAAAGTGCCTATTTTTACCGGCGCCCTCGGCAGTACAGATATTGCCCGCAGAAACTGGGAACATTTTGCCATAGGGGCTGCAATTAGCGGTATCACCCTGGTGTGCGGAGAGAATGTATGCGGAATTGACCCTGAGTTGGAACTCAACGGTAACGGCAAGGTTACAAAATCTCCGGAAATGGACCGCCGTGTAAAAGAATATCGTCGTTATCATGAAGGCTACGGGGATATCCTTGTTCAGATGAATGTTGAGGACACCCGGAACGGTGTTGCGGAATACGTGATTGATAAACTCGGGGTGGAAACCATCGAACTGAAATGGGGGCAAGGCGCCAAGTGTATCGGTGGTGAAATTAAAGTCAACTCTTTAAGCCGGGCACTGGAATTGAAAAAACGTGGCTATATTGTTACACCGGACCCGGAAAAACCCGCTTTTCAAGCCGCTTTTAAAGCCGGTCCTCTGAAGCAATTTGAGAGACACTCGCGTCTCGGATTCATTGACCAGGAAGGCTTCATGAATGAGGTTGAAAGGATGCGAAAGCTCGGTGCCAAACGTATAACACTGAAAACAGGCGCCTACCCGATGAGAGAACTGGCCATGGCCATACGCTGGTCCAGCGACGCCGGCATTGACCTTTTGACCATTGACGGTGCGCCTGGAGGGACCGGAATGAGCCCCTGGAGAATGATGAATGAGTGGGGTATTCCATCGATATATCTTCACTCCATGGCCTATGAGTTGTGTGAACGCTTGGCCCAAAGAGGAAAACGGCCCCCGGACATAGCATTTGCCGGTGGTTTTTCTTCAGAGGATCACGTGTTTAAGGCTTTGGCCTTGGGCGCACCTTACTGTAAGGCCGTATGCATGGGCCGTGCGTTAATGATCCCGGGCATGGTGGGTAAAAACACTGAAAAATGGCTGCGTGGAGAAGACGGTGGACTTCCTTCGACAGTATCGAGATTTGGATCCACCAAAGAAGAAATATTCATGAATTATGAAGTCTTAAAAGAAAAATACGGTTCTGAGACCGAACGTCTTCCTTTGGGTGCAGTCGGAATTTTTAGTGCCGTTGATAAAATCAAGGTTGGACTTCAACAAATAATGGCCGGGTCCAGAAACTGGGCCGTCAAATACATCAGTCGAAATGACATATTTTCACTGACCGAAGAGTGTGCCAAAATCACAGGCACCCAATACGTAATGGACGCTTATCGGGAGGAAGCCCTCCAGATAATCGATTCTTGAAAAAATATTTAAATTACGATAGGCTGCCACCAGAGACGTTTTAAAATTGTCTCTGGTGGCTCCTATCTACCCCTGGAAATATTTTTCTCGCTACTATTCTGATCAACATCAAATCGGAAAAAAGGATGCTTCAAGAATATAATGAAATACCCGGTGAATTTTATTCACATTTAAAAATTTTCCACGAGTTGATGTCAATCAAGGTGCGTGAGATCTTATTTGTTTCCAGTCCCTATGATGTGTTCATATTGGAAGAAGATGGCAGCCCTGCATCAAGAATTATAAATGAATACAGTGGATTAAATCTTAGTTTGCCCCCAAGGGTGACTCGGGCGTCTTCCGCCAGGGAAGCATTGTTTCACCTAAATAAGAAAAAATTCGACATGGTTTTAACCATGCCGAATGTAGATGACATGGATGCTTTTTCATTGGGCCTGGAAATTAAGAAAATTAATCCGAGTCTTCCTGTTATTCTAATGGCTCACAACCCCAGGGAAATTTATCCCTTAACAAAAAACAAAGATCTTAAAGGGATTGACAAAAGTTTTATCTGGTCCGGCAATTCCGATCTGTTGCTCGCGCTGGTTAAAAACGTGGAAGACCGACTGAATGTTGAACGCGACACCCAGAAAGCAATGGTCCGAGTACTGATCCTGGTTGAGGATTCTCCCGTTTATTTCTCCTCTTTTCTGCCTCTGATTTACAAAGAAGTTGTTAAGCAAACCCAGGCTGTCCTTGAAGTTGGTATCAACGAGGAACATCGGTTGCTCACAATGCGGGCCAGGCCCAAAATCCTGTTAGCGGAAAACTATGAAGAGGCCATGGAGCTGTGCCAGAAATACCGGTCATTTCTGTTCGGCGTTATTTCGGATACCCGCATTCCTAGAAATGGAAAGATGGTCGATGATGCAGGGTTTGTGTTACTTTCACAAATGAGAAAGGAAATTCCTGATCTTCCCCTTCTTTTGATGAGTTCGAAATCATCCAATAAAACAAAAGCAGATCAAATCCCGGCTGTTTTTCTGGACAAAAATTCTCCAAACCTTCTTGAAGAGTTACACAATTTTTTTCTCAACAATTTAGGATTTGGCGATTTTGTTTTCCGCATGCCGGACGGTACGGAAATTGATCGAGCGTCTGACCTTCGTGCGCTTGAGGCAAAGGTTGCTAAGATACCGGATGAATCGCTTTGCTATCATGCCAAGCGCAATCACTTTTCCAACTGGATTATGTCTCGTTCGGAAATCCCCCTTGCTTCCAAATTCCGTGAGGTCAAAGCCTCTGATTTTTCAAGCGCCCACGACATGCGGAGTTATATTATCGCCAATGTCCATGCGTTACGGAAATGGCGTCAGAAAGGTGTGGTCGCTCAGTTCAAAAGGCATAATTTCGAAGCAGATATTATGGACTTTGTTAAAATCGGCCAAGGATCGTTGGGGGGTAAGGCCCGGAGCTTGGCCTTCATGTCCGCCCTGCTCCATCAGAATCCGATAATTTACGAAAATTATCCCGAAATAAACATCGAAATTCCAAAAACCCTGGTTATGAGCACGGATGGATTTGATTCTTTTATTACGCTGAACGGCCTAAAATACTTAGCCACCCAGACCTTTAAGAATAAAGAAATTACGGACGCATTTTTAAAGGCAGAAATGCCCGAGTGGCTGGTAAAAGATTTGGAAGCTTATCTCGCCCAAGTGAAATACCCCCTGTCGGTGCGCTCTTCCAGTCTTCTTGAAGATGCACAGTTCCAACCGTATGCCGGAATTTACGAAACTTATATGATTCCCAATAATCATTCCAAACTCTCGAAGCGACTTGAACATCTTATTACCGCCATAAAACTGGTGTTCGCTTCTACCTATTATGAAGAGGCTAAGGCATTCGCCCGCAGTACATCAAACCAGCCCCAGGAAGAGGCGATGGGTGTTATCATCCAGCAACTTACCGGAGAAGAATATGGAGATTATTTCTATCCAGCAATTTCCGGAGTGGTTCAGTCTCATAATTTTTATCCGATTTCCAAAATGAAACCTGAAGAGGGGATTGCCCATATTGCTCTGGGATTGGGCAGGATCGTTGTGGAAGGTGGCCGAACGATACGCTTTTCTCCAAAATATCCAAGTGTTATGCCCCAATTTTCCATGGTTGATGATATCCTGGCAAACGCCCAGCGTTTTTTTTATGCCTTACAAATTCGAAATTATCCCGATGAACTCAACTTCCTGAAATATTCAAATCTGGTAAAAAGGGAGGTTGACGATGCCGAAGCGGAGTATCCTGTACAGCTGCTCGCCAGTACGTATGTGCCGGAAGAACATCGAATTCGTGATACAGGCTATATGCCGGGACCAAAGATTTTAACTTTTACTCAGGTATTAAAGTACAACATATTCCCTTTACCTCATTTATTGTCAGACATGCTCGAATTGGGGCGAAAGGGTATGGGATGCCCTGTAGAGATTGAATTTTCGGTAAACCTGAGTTCCGATAAAAAGAAGAAAAGCGAGTTCTTTTTTCTTCAAATGCGACCGATGGTTGCCGGTGGAGAAAGGTTTGAGGTTCAAATCACCCGTCAAGAAATTGAAAAAGCATTTTGCCGTTCCAAACAGGCCCTTGGGAATGGAAAGAATGAGGAAATGGCAGATATTGTATATGTTAAGCCTGATGATTTTAAACTCGAAGCCACTATACGAATGGCAGAAGAAATTGGTGGGTTAAATGATAGCTTACTTAAAGAAAAACGCCCTTATCTTCTCGTTGGCCCCGGACGGTGGGGGTCCGCTGATCGATGGCTTGGGATACCGGTACAGTGGCGCAATATTTCAGGGGTCGGCGCCATGATTGAACTTAGAAATGAAAAATTAAAGGCTGATCCTTCCCAGGGATCGCACTTTTTTCAAAATATAACGTCTCTGGGTATTCATTACATTACGATTACTGAAGACTCTGACGATTATTTTGATTGGGAATGGGTAGATTCACAACCTGTTATTCAGGAGACGACGTATCTACGACATGTTAGATTGGATAAACCTTTTACCCTTAAAATTGACGTCAAGGAATCTCAATGTGTGATGTTTTATCATTGATTAAATAACATATAACCAGTCAAATTTGCCAATGAACAATTAAATATACAGGAGGGTGTTTATGACGGACATTTTGAAGCTAATAAAGGATAAAGATCCGGGCGAAAAAGAATTTCATCAGGCTGTGGAAGAGGTATTTGAGTCAGTTCTTCCTGTTTTGGACAGAAATCCTCAATACCGTCAAGAGGCTGTCTTGGAAAGAATTACAGAGCCGGAACGTACGATCATATTCCGGGTTCCCTGGACGGATGATCAGGGACAGGTACAGGTCAACCGCGGTTTCAGGATTCAAATGAACAGTGCTATCGGCCCCTACAAGGGGGGATTGCGCTTTCATCCATCCGTAACACTGAGCATTTTGAAATTTCTGGCCTTTGAACAGGTTTTTAAAAACGCGCTGACAACCCTTGCCATGGGCGGCGGAAAGGGCGGCTCTGATTTCGATCCCAAAGGCAAATCCGATAATGAGGTCATGCGCTTTTGTCAGAGTTTCATGATCGAGCTGTTTCGACATATCGGACCGAACACGGATGTTCCGGCCGGTGATATCGGTGTGGGCGCAAGGGAAATCGGTTATCTCTTCGGCATGTACAAAAAACTTCGTAACGAATTTACCGGCGTTTTGACCGGCAAGAGCTTGGGATGGGGTGGAAGCCTAATTCGCCCGGAAGCAACCGGATACGGCAGTGTCTACTTTGCAGCAGAAATGTTGGCAACTAAAAACGAAACCCTTGAAGGCAAAACCTGCCTGGTATCCGGTTCAGGCAATGTCTCCCAATACACGGCTGAAAAAATTATTGAACTGGGCGGCAAAGTCGTTACCCTTTCCGATTCTTCCGGCTATATTTATGATGAAAAGGGAATCGATTCCGGCAAATTGGACTTTGTAAAACGGCTAAAAAATATTAACCGCGCCAGAATTTATGAATACATTGATAAGTATTCTGAAGCGGTTTACACGGAAGCGGATACGTCTTTAGATCATAATCCGCTTTGGGACCATAAAGCGGACTGCGCTTTCCCCAGCGCCACGGAGAATGAAATCAACCAAAAAGATGCCATGAACCTTATGAACAACGGGGTCAAACTGGTCTGTGAGGGTGCCAACATGCCGAGCACTCCGGAAGCCATCAACATTTTTTTGGACCAGAAAATCCTCTATGCACCCGGCAAGGCATCCAATGCCGGCGGTGTGGCGGTATCAGGGTTGGAAATGGCCCAGAACAGCATGCGGTTGAGCTGGCCTGCGGAAGAAGTGGATCGCCGTCTTAAAATTATCATGAAGAACATTCATCAAACCTGTCTGGATGCGGCTGCGGATTACGATGAGCCGGGTAATTATATGGCCGGTGCCAATATTGCCGGTTTTATAAAGGTGGTGAACGCCATGCTGGATCAAGGTCTTGTTTGACAAATTGATACGTTCAGACTAACGGAAATTTTTAAATATGGATGGGCAGGGTTTTTCACCCTGCCTTTTCATTCCTTGTTCATCCGTCATGCTATAATTTGTTAAATTCCGGGTGGTTAGGCAGACTGACATCCCTTTTAAAATTAGTTTTCTATGTTATTAATAACCTTCTGCTTGCGACACCTTCAACGTCCGTGATATGGTGCTGACGTTTTTGAATGCGGAAATTTTCAACTCACTTGTCCGATAAAAAATCGGTCGTATTCCATTTAAGGAGGGGTTACGTATGGGGGGGTTTTTTGGCAATACATCTAAAGAGGACTGTGTCAAGGATCTGTTTTATGGAACCGATTATCATTCTCATCTCGGCACGAAACGGGGGGGATTGGCCACCAAACATTCCAAAGGATTCGCACGTTCCATTCATAATATTGAAAACAATTACTTCAGATCCAAGTTCGAAGCAGATCTTCCCCAGTTGCATGGCAATAAAGGTATCGGCGTTATCAGTGATTACGATGCTCAACCGTTGATCTTTGGATCTCACCTGGGAAGATTCGGTATTGTTACCGTTGGAAAAATAAACAATATTGAGGAACTTGCCAAGAAAGCATTTCGAAAAAAAATCCATTTTTATGAAACAAGCGGTGGAAATCTTAGCCCATCCGAGATTGTGGCAACACTCATCTGTGAGGAAGATTCCTTTGAGGACGGCATAGAAAATGCCCAGGAAACCATTAAAGGCTCGTGTTCTCTCCTTTTACTTACGGAAGATGGTATTTATGCTGCCCGGGATAAACTCGGAAGAACGCCCATTGTTATCGGCAAGAAAGAGGGTTCCTATGCCGCGTCTTCAGAAACGTCTGCCTTCCCGAATCTTGGCTTTGAAATTGATAAATATCTGGGCCCGGGAGAAATCGTTTTAATGACCGCCGACGGATATGAGCAGCGAAAAAAACCCAATGAAAAAATGCAGATTTGTGCGTTTCTTTGGGTGTATTACGGATTTCCCGCCTCAAGCTACGAAGGAATTAATGTGGAATTCGTACGATACCGGTGCGGTTCGGCCCTCGCAAAGAATGACGATGTTGAAATAGATTGCGTTTCAGGAATTCCAGATTCTGGAATCGGACATGCCCTCGGCTACGCAAATGAGAAAAAGATCCCATATACAAGACCTTTTGTTAAATATACACCAACATGGCCGAGAAGCTTTATGCCTCAGGATCAGAGCACAAGAGATCTTGTTGCCAGAATGAAACTGATCCCCATCAAAGAATTAATTGAGGGGAAAAAGATCCTTTTTTGTGAAGACTCCATCGTCAGAGGGACTCAATTGCAGGATAATGTCCAGGTATTGTTCGACTATGGTGCCCTGGAAGTGCACATGCGGCCGGCCTGCCCCACGCTGATATATCCCTGTGAGTTTCTAAATTTTTCAACCTCTCGATCGACATTGGATCTTGCGGGACGCAAAGCAATATCGGAAATCGAAAAAGGAGAAGATGTGTTTTTGGATGAATATGCAACGTCAAATTCCAAAAAAAATGCGGCAATGGTGGACAGAATACGGCAGCGGTTGAAACTCACTTCTTTAAAGTATCAAAAATTGGAAAATCTCGTAAAAGCCATCGGGCTTCCAAAAGAAAAATTATGTACCCATTGCTGGGATGGAAGCAGTTATTATTAATTGGCAAACAACTCCGTAAAACCGACCCCCGTCGCTCAAAGCGCCGAGGGGCCGGTAATTTAAGGAATGCCCTACAGGTTACCGTAACCGTTCAGTCACAATTCGCGACCGAACGGTTACACAAATTGCCAAAGCAACCCATAGATATTTTTATCTATCAAAAAAGGCTTTAACATATACCTGCGATCACGTAGGCGTCATCCGGAACCTCGTGGATCACATGATGTTTTGGCGGATGACTCTTTTGAGTCATCAGGCTGACGACGACCATGGCAATAAGACCAACGACCGGAGCAATCATAGTATCCAAACCGGCCAAATGCTCGGGAATCGTATAGAACAGAATCAATCGAAGTACAGAACCAATAATAATTGCTGCCAAGGCCCCGGGCGTATTGGCCTTCTTCCAATAGAGGCCCAGTGTCAGTGGAACGAGACATCCTGCAAACACCACGTCAAAGGCAAGAACCAGCAGAATTCCCGGCTCGGGTTTTACAATGGCCAGATAGATTGCAAAAGCAACCACCGGTATCGCCATGAGCCGGCTGATAATGAGAAGCTTGCGGTCGGAGATTGTCGTAGCCTGTACAATCTCTTCAGATTCGCCAGGATTGTCTTTAGCAACCTTTTTCTTTCCCCATCTTCGGAGTATATTCTTCTGAATTATATTCCTACCCAACACGGTGGATACTCCTAATATCCCTCCATCAGCAGTGGATGCTCCGGCACCGATAATTCCGCCCATTACAAACAGTCCAAAAATAAACGGAA
>JAQBBE010000318.1:0-4495 GCA_032126435.1 Desulfobacterales bacterium
GGGCAAAAAGGGCCATTTATGGATGGAAAATAGCTAAACTTAATATGTTAAGAACGTCCCTGAAGTCCTCGCTTCATCTGTTTTTTAACTTCGGAGACCAGTTCCTGATGCCGATAATTGTCCGGATCTTCTGCAAGCGCTTTTTCTCCCCAGTAAAGTGCGTTTGGCCAATCCTTTTGCTGACGGTAATTTTCCGCAATGGCATATAGTACATGCTTTAACGGTGCATTTCTGACTTCAGGGGGTATATCAAGCACCTTCTTGAAATCGGCTACGGCAAATTCGTGATTCTTTTTGACCGTGTAACAGCTTCCCCGCCCTATCAGGCTTTCCTCATCGTATGGGTCCAGTGCCAAAGCACACGAGTATAACAGAATCGCATCGTTAAACCGTCCTTCGATCTCGGAAATCTTACCCAGATAAAAATGGGGATTATCGCCGTCCTTATGGCGATAGGCAGGATCTATCTCAACAACTGTTTCAAATGCTCGAACAGCCCCAACACCGTCCGGCTTGTTGAAACATCTTAACCCTTCATTAAACCAATCGGCCGCAGAACGTCGTGTGTCATCGTTATCCATGATTTATCTTTCGGGCCTTTGCAGTTTAACCTCACCCCCGGAGTTTGCCGATTTGAACCTAATTGAACGAAAGTCGAGAATGCGCCAGATTCGCAGCGTCAAGGAAGAATCCGACCCGCAAATTAATCTATGTTTTTATCAAATAACTAAGATTTATCCCGCCTGCCCCGCTGTGCCCTGTTCAATTCACGCAGTGAGGAGCGAAGTTTATCCTGTGAAACCTGTCCGTTTTTTGTTTAACTGGGACGGATTTAACCGGGGACCCTTTACTCTTTGCTCTTTCCTCTTTTCTTTTTTCTTTTTTCTTCTGTTGTTGCTTGTATTTAACTGGGAGACGACCCGCTCCCGTTTACACGGCCGGCGGTCGAGGTTAAGCCTTTGAGCGGTTAAGCTTTTTCACTCGCGGGCCGTCCTTTCTCCAGACCCAGCAGGTATCGACCAGATAGTTTTCGATCATGCCGGACGGGACCTCGCCGGCACCCGGTTTTCTGGCATTATACGTCCAGTAGCCCTGCATCACCGTCGGCACGATTGCCAGTAGAAGGGTCTTCAGATGTAAACACCGTTTGCTTTCACGCAGAATTTTTTTGACTTTAGATGTAAATCCCGGTTCTATTTTCAACCCCTTGACAGGATCAAGGCTGTCGGATGTTTCCCTGCACCAATCGTATGGGATAACGGGCATCTCCACATGAATATCCTTGATGGTAAATGATGAGCACTCGATGAGTATCTGGATAACCATGTGGTGCGGTGAGTGGGGCTTTTTTTCTTTTTTCGAGACATAGATGGGTATCAGAATATCGTCTTTCAGTCTGCCTTCTATGACAATGTTTTCTTCATCGTATTCATAAGTTGAAATTTCAATATTCCTAGTATGGATCTTTCCGCCTCTACACTGTTCAACCAGATTCATAATTTCTCCACCATAATTATTTGAAGCTTCCCGGCAGTTTCTTCTCCGCCGGCAGGGTCACCGCTGGAACATCATATTTTTATGACGATCCCGCTCATCGGGGCGGCGGGGAACGTTCCGGTCAAGAGCAGACCCCATTATATTTCAAGTTCTGAATGATTTTTGTGACCGGACCACTTCGGCAGATCATCGTTTATATCGATAACCCGCATACCATAGAAGATATGGCACGTTGGTTTGAATTTCGTTGGAACTTTTGATACACCCCCAAAATTAAAAAGTGATGGAAATGCAAGCCACATATTGCGTCCTTCATCAGCAATGAGGGTGCCACACAAAGAACAACTGACTTTACAAGGAAGAATCCTCTCGTGTTTATTGAGTTCACTGTTGTAAAAGTTCAGGTGATCGATACCTTCCGTAATTCTGACGTCATGTTTATAAAATATAGCTGCCCATTGCATCGGGGCCCCATGCAGCTTTTGACATGCCAAACAATGACATATTTTTGCATCTACAGGATCAGAGCACACTTCATATTGTACCGCATCGCAGTAGCAACTTGCACGGTATTTGGCTGTAAAATTAACATCTGTAATCGACGCATAATTTGATCCAAATTCTTTTTTCATGTTAATCATATCTCAATTGAGCGAAAGTCGAGGCTTGCCAGCCTTTGGCGGTGATGCCCCAGATCCTCTGCCAACCTTCATTTTTTTAGGTGATGGATGTTGAATGGTCTTCACCTTTGACAATATTTCATTACCATATTATATATTTCAAATTTTTAACATCCCCAAAGGGTGAATTAGATTTCTGATTACAGAAAACAATTACGGAAAAAACTGGAAGGACTGTCAAGAAAATGGCAATCAAAGGGGTTGCCTTCCAGGTCAGGGCTTGAAAAAGCAGCCGGAGATTTGCGTGAGTGGAAAATGAAAACAGGTGGTTCGGGGTTGTGGGACATACCTCCGTTGATGATTACAGCAACCCTTGACGATGGCCTGGGCCATGGACTCGAAGTTATCCGGATGTTTTCTGAAGCTGCTGGTCTTGACATCATTGAACTCGGACTACTGGTGACGCCTGAAAAAATTATAACCGCATGTAAAAAAAACAAACCTGATTTATTAGGATTAACCGTACTCCAGTTTGATTCAGAGGAAAACATTTTAATGATAAGCAGAAACCTCCCGTCAAAAACAAAAATAATTGCAGGAGGACCGGTTTTTACGGCAGATCGTGGATTTGCCCGGCGGGCAGGTATCCATTTCGCAGCAAAGAATGTAGCCTATTTTATCCGGTTTCTGCTTCAGTTTGAAAGCGGAGCAACTTTATATGTTAAGAACGTCCCTTAAATTCTACACAAAACGCATGAAATCATAGACGTTCCGTTTATTTCCCTTTAGCCCGATCCGCCCGAAAAAGACGGGCCGACGAAAGGATCAAGCATACCACCCGCCCCGGTATACTCTTCTCGCTTTCTCATGGTGGTCGAAGACATTAGTTTCGCCACATCCTTACACTGGCATTCGGGGCATTGGGGGGGTGGATCATTGGAAAACAGCAGGAGTACTTCAAAGCAGTGAGAACAGTCTTTACACTCATATTCGTAAATTGGCATTAGCTCCTCCGCAAAAAATTAAAATTGGAAATCCCGTTGGGTTTCAAATTATTGAAATTCAAAATGTCACAATACTTTAAAAATATTGTTAAATTAACCATTTTAAAAATATGAAACGCTCAGCTTAGGTACAGGCAATTTCTATAACACTGTACCTAAATTTAATCAATTTATATATTTATGGACGCCCCCCAATTCCTACGTAACCCCTATTGACCCAAAAAAAGAAACGCGTAAATTCACCCCGTCCCTCTTTTCTGGGCACCGCTTTTTTGTTCTTGATACTCTTATCTGTCTTGGTTTACCCCATACAAAAAATTGAGGGCCATGCCACTGGAGTCGTGAAGAATCTGGAACAAATTTTTCCAGATTTGTTTCCAGGGGTGGAGGTTTTCAACGACCGCGTGATTTCCCAAACCCAAAACCCGGAGGTTGCCTTGGCTGAAATGCGGTATGCTCCGAAAGGGATACCCTGTAATCTTTAGTTTGTCTTTTTAATTAGCAAAGCGACCCGGCCACCCACTTTTTTTGGCAGTACCTCGGATACAAAACCGACATTTTCTGCGGCAGCCACAGATTCTGAAAACTGATCCTGAGAGACATGACCTTTGGGCTCCACAACAAGAAGTTTACTTCCTTGTTTGAGAGCCTGCCATACCTCGGTAAAAAAAGAGGATGGGTCAGGCACCTCATGAACAACGTGAAGCGCGACTGCAAAATCCACCTTACCTGAAATATCCTTTACACCAAGCCCATCCTCTCTAATATGGCGCAACTCTATTCTGGACAAGAGTCCGGCTTTTTGAGCCCTGCGCCTCAAACCCGACAGCATCTTAGGTTGGATATCCACAGCGATTATCCGGCCTTTTGGACCCACCATCCGTGCCAAAGGAAGGGTGAAATAACCCATACCACAACCCGCTTCCAGGACGATCATACCCTCTTGAACAAATGGTCCTAAAATCTTATTCGGGTTTTCAAACAATTTCCGCAAGGGATTTATCAATAAATATCCCACCCAGTGGGGGCAAACCCGATCAGCCATATATACCATTCCATGTTTCTGCTATTAAAAACTTCTTGTTTCATCAGCGATCCCAATTACCCAAGCTGGCAAATAGAAACTTATATTTTGAGGGGCGTCCCGCAAATTCATCCTTGTTAACTTATAAACTAATGTACCCTACTTCCTTGATAGTTTTATTTTATTGCAGAGTACCAGAATAAAATCAAACTAAAATTCTCCCCTTTTTCAAGGCAACACTCTCCCTGTATTCCGCTGAGCGGAATTTTTTTCAAGACTTCATTGAACCTGTCCGAACCATCCCAGTTTTAGATATTCGAAGTTCAGCATAACCGGTGGTAACCCCTGTC
>JAQBBE010000319.1:0-4138 GCA_032126435.1 Desulfobacterales bacterium
CTTGGCATGAGATACCAGAATGAGGAGTATTAAAAGGGATCAGGGAATCGGGTGCCAGAGAACAGGGAGGCGCTTTGAACATACTATTTTTGATGGACTTAGCGTTTGTGGAGCGGCATGTACCCGGCTTCAAAACCGACCCGTAGCTCACCTTTCTTTAGGATCGATTCCAGCGTCGATTTTTTGGCAAGCCCGATATCGGCGGCCAGTGCAGATGTGGAGAGACAAAAAAACATGACAAAGATCGCAGCAATTCCAAAAATAAAATTTTTTTTCATAATGCGTTCCTCCGTTGGTGTTTTTGGCTGTCAATTTAGCGGCCAAGATTGATGATTTTTCAAGTTTTGGTCAGTATGACTTTCCTTCTCTCAAAACTTCCCTGATTACCATACGGACATCACAGTCCGAACATTTGGGGATTTCTTCGGTAGACAGATAATGGATCTCGGTGCGCCGGCACTTGAGGCATATCAGTTCAACCGCGCCCCTTTCATGGGATTTCCGTTTTGTTTTGTTTTCGATTACCTTTGCCTTCTTTTTAACATTCATGGGTATATTCCTTTTTCAGAGGGAAAAATGTTAAGCACTTTTAAAAAAAACGTCGGCGGTCGGTTTGAACTGGATAACTTCAGTCGAGTCGTTGAACATTTTTAATCCAGTCCGTACTTTTTATCCACTTATTGTAAATTTTGTCATATTGCCCATCGTTTTTGATCTGTCTTAAAAAGTTGTTGAGCCAGTTCAGGAAATCAGGGTCGGTTTTTCTGACAGCCCATGCGGTATTAATCGGAACGAATTTAACGCCCATGGCCATTTCTTTGGCCATATCGATATCAAATCCGACATATCTTCCCTTTTGATTCGTCATTTCAAAGGGCATGTAGCCCGAGTCGAATCCGACCCAAAGCGCACCTCTTTTGAGGATTGTTTCAAGGGTCGATTTTTTTGCGAGTTCAATATCCGCCCCGATGGCGGATGCACAGACCCAGCAGGATAGCAAAATAATTGCCAATGATATCCTTGGTAACCCTTTTTTCATATTCAATCTTTCTTTAATCCTGACAGTATCGTGAAACCCTAGTTGAGGGCATGAAGGATGGATTTATCAAAGGTACTTTGCTGACCCTGACCCTCGTATTTTTAATAACAAGCAGGCTTAGAAAAATCAAGATTTTTTACAAAACCGTTTTTCACGTGAGCGCCATGGGGAAACCGAATAATCTTGACACAACCGTTTGAGAGCAGATATTATCAGCTTATAAAATATAATGTGTTGTCCCTACGATAGAATAAAAAACTCCATAGCATTGGATTTTTTTTAAAGCGGTAAAGCCGCTTTAGATGGAATCACGAAGCGATTGTTTAACTTCAATAATCGCTATTGGGGAGAGGTACGATGAAAGATATAGATCCCATCAGCACTGAAGACCTGCTTAAAATTCCCGAGGTTCAAAGAGCGACCCGCAGTATCAATCCGGAGCTGATTGAAAGGAGAGGATACGTCCCACCCAAATGCAAAATATTTGAAAGTGCCTATACTATTTTGGAGGATAATGATCGTTTTAAATTCACGATTGATCGGGAAGCAAGAAAACAGTTACCGGGCATTATAAACAATAAGGTTCAGACGATTACGGGTCTGGATTCACCTGAAGAATCTTTCAAAGAAAGATACTGCAAAAAACGCAACATCGGCATTGTATTTTCAGGGGGGCCTGCTCCTGGAGGGCATAACGTCATAGCAGGATTATATGATGCTGCCAAAAAGGCCAACCCTGAGACGATCCTCTACGGTTTCCTTCTCGGTCCGGACGGTATCATTGAAAATGAAGCCGTTGAGATAACCGGTAGCCTGGTCGATGCCTTCAGAAATCTTGGCGGTTTTACCATGATCAAAACGGGCCGAACAAAAATAGACTCTTCAGAGAAGATGGCCCTTTCAAAAGAGACCTGCAAAAATCTGGGGTTGGACGCCCTTGTCATTGTCGGGGGTGATGATTCGAACACCAATGCGGCATTTCTCGCACAGGAAATGATCGAAGATAATATCCAGGTTATCGGAGTTCCCAAAACCATTGACGGGGATATACAGGTCAGAGACGCGGACGGTAATGTTTTATGCGCCATGTCGTTTGGATTTCATACCGCCGCCAGGGCATTTGCCGGTTCAATCAGCAATCTTTGCACAGACAGCAGTTCAGATGTAAAATATTGGCATATCTGCAAAGTTATGGGCAGAGTTGCCAGCCACCTGGCCCTTGAAGTTGCGCTGCAGACCCATGCCAATATGACACTTATCGGGGAGGACCTTTGCGACTATATCGACACGAAGAGAATGGAGACCGCCATAGAAGCGGGGGATGTCGATTATAATGCATATGGAATGACCCTAAGACATCTGTCTCGTGTGATTTGTGACGGCATTGTTCGGAGGGCTGCGGTAGGTAAAAACTATGGTGTCGTCATAATTCCAGAGGGGATTCTGGAATTTATCAATGAAATACAGATTTTTATCTTAAAGCTAAATACAATTATAGCTGAGTATAACGAAACCCACGACACCGATTTCCATATGGATTTTCCAACCCTTGAAGACAAGCTGGAATATCTACGGAGACTTGCCAGGCGTTCAAGGGAAGACGGTTCTTTTTCCATATGGAATACCCGGGATGATGATCTGTTCAACGATATTCCTGAATTTTTCCAGGAAGGTCTTCTCATGGAAAGAGACAGTCACGGGAATTTTCAGTTTTCACAAGTCAAGACAGAGGCGGTCCTCATGGGGCTGGTCAAAGACTATCTTAATATTTTAAAGGAGAACGGGACGTATAAGATCGGAATAAAAAAATCCTATTACCGGAGGATCCTGGAGAAAGGCGGACTCGACCCGGATTACTTTGGCCCGATTCTTTTCAAGAATTACAATGATGCCGAGTTTCTGTTGATCAGACCTTCCATAATTTCCGTTAAAACGCTCAAACAGGCCCTTGAACAGGCGGAGGTGATATCGGAAGAAGAAGAGGTTCCTTCTCCGGTTGAAAAAATTTATCACAAATCCGTACCCAAGTTCAAAACGCAGATTCATTTTTATGGTTATGACGGGAGAGGAAATGATCCAACCCGTTTTGACTGTAATTATACCTACAACTTGGGGATGACGGTTTTCAGCCTTATCGCCAATGGCGCAACGGGTCAGATGGCGGCCATAAGGAATTTGGAGAAGGATTTTTCGGCATGGGAACCCCTTGGAATTCCAATTGCTCCATTGATGCACCTTGAAGAGAGAAAGGGGAGGCTTGCCCTTGTTTTGGAAAAAAGTATTGTTGATGTCAATTCCGCTTCTTTCAGAGTTGTCAAGAGGTTAAGAGAGAATTGGCTCGCTGCATGGCCGGGTGACGATAACTATAGAAGGCCGGGTCCAATAAGATTTGCCGGCAAAAGTGAAGAGGACAGGCCGATCACACTGGTATTGAATGCACTGGATAAATCCATTCGGTAAATGGCTTTTACCGTTCCGGAAAGCCCTCCAGAGGCGGATAAACCGATGATACTCCGTCTCTCCGATAAATCGGCATCCTCGCCCCTTGCTCATTCGGGGGGTTTATAAAGCCGCCGACTTTAAAAATTGACCAAAGGAAGATTCGATGAAAATTAATTCTTTAATGATTCCTGATCCGATTACGATCACCGAAAACGCCTCCATACAGGAGGCCATCGAGCTTATGAAGATTAACTCTATCCGGCACCTTCCTGTGGTTGCAGAGGATGCCAAACTGAAAGGGTTTATTACGCTTGCTGATTTAAAACAGGGCCTCATACCCTCCATGCTCGGAGACGTTTCCCTTAAAGATTTGATAATAAAGAATCCGATTGTCGTAAGGCCGGATGATGATATCGAGATTGCCGCCCAACTGATTTACAAACACAAAATCGGCGGGATGCCGGTGGTGCAAAACGACAAACTGGTGGGCATCATAACGGCAACGGATATTCTCCGCGCATTTATTGATATGATGGGCTTTCTTACCGCAAGTTCACGGATCGATTTGGTCGTTGGTGATGAGCCGGGGGGCTTTAAAGACGTTTTGCAGATCATCAACGACCATGGAGGAGATATCATCAATGTCGGTATGGCGGC
>JAQBBE010000320.1:0-9976 GCA_032126435.1 Desulfobacterales bacterium
TCCACGCCGTCTTTAATGCCGTTTCTGATTTCAACATCCACTTCAAACGTCGAACCTTTTTTCCTGGCCTTGCCGGCCATAAGACGGATCCGCTTCTTTTCCTGCTCGAGAATGATGCCATGAAATATACGCATATCATCCAAACCCTGAAGAGAAAGACCCGGATTTTCATGGAGCGCGCCGTGGCCGAGCCACTCGGCAATCAGGGCAAACGGAACCACCGGTTTTCCATCCAGGATGTGTGCGCCGAGGATCGGAAACCGATCCAGATCGATTTCACGCTGAAAGGTCAGGGAAAGCTTTTCATTTTTATTAAAGATAACGGGTTGTTCTAAAGCCGAACCGTCAGGTTCGCTCTGTTCTTTGGCTTTTTCCGGGATAATATTTGCACCGATAACCACTTCTACTGGAGAACGGGTGTCTCCCATCATCTCATAAATCAAGCACATGGCACCGGCATCCACGGGAATCAGTTCGACGCCGTCTTTTTCAAATTTTTGTTTTAAAGCCGAACAGACCATTCCCCCGTCCCAGGGCCCCCAGTTGATGGAAACAACCCTGCAATCCGGGCGCTGGATCGATTCTTGTTGTGCGATTTTATTCAAAACTTCATTGGCCATGGCATAATCGGCCTGTCCCTTGTTTCCGATTCTGGCGGTAACCGACGAAAACAGCACCAGGTATTTGAGGGGATCTTTTTTTGTGGCCTCAAGAAGAACTTCCAGCCCCTGGACCTTGGGATCGAAAACAGTGTCGAATTGTTCGGCGGTTTTTTCGGTGATCCGGCGATCTTTGAGGACGCCTGCGCCGTGGACAACCCCTTTAACAGGACCATACTCGGATCGAACATCATTTAGAACGGAATTGACGCGATCCAAATCGCGAACATCCACCGAGTAATAGTGCGCGTTGGCACCGACCTTTCTGATTTTTTCCAGGTTTTGGGTGATCTCACGATTTGACAGGTGTTTTTTGTACGCCGTTTCCAGCTGAATCGGTGTTGGATGATTGTCCCTGAATTCGTTTTCAAGGATGGCCTTTTTAACGGCAGCTTCATCGTGGATGGCCGTCAGCCATTCAGGTTCGGGTGTTGGATGCAAAGAACGGCCCAGGAGGATTAGGGTCGGTTTTGAATGTTTTGCAAGTGCACAGGCTGCTGAAGCGGTGACACCCCTGGCGCCACCGGTGATCACAACAACATCTCCCGGGTCGAGGGCGATTTCCCCATGGCGATACGGTGCGGCTTCAAGGGCCAATGTGCATCGTGATCCGGCATCGAGGCCGACTTCAACCGGGCCCGAGCCATCGGAGTTGAGGAGTTCAGCCACAACGGCCTTTGCGATTTGGATCGTCTCCTTCCAGTCCGGGGCAATGTCGATGGCACGACAGCAGACATTTTCCCACTCCATCGCTGCGGTTTTGGCAAGACCGGCAAGACCGCCCTGCAGGGGATCGGCGATACCCCGGCCTTTAAAGCCGAAAGCGCCGTCGAGTCGGGTGATGGTGGCAAACAGGGCGCCGTCTTGTGCGCCGGATTCGAGAAGATCCAATGCCATACGATGGGTCAGTGCAAAAGCATCTTTAAGGAAACGGTGATCGTGCAGCATATTTTTCGACACGATGACCAGGCCGGCAGCATTTTTTAAACGCGTTTCGCCGTTGACGATATCGGATAGCATTTCATCGGATATCATCTTCGCTTTGATGTTCAGCGATGCGAATCCATCGGCAATCGCTTGTGAAAGGCCGGTGGTATCATCGGTAATATATACGGTGCCGGTGGCCGGCAGCGTTAAACGGTTGTTTTGAACCCGGGGGCTGTCGACGATGGATACCACCTTTCTGCCGATATTGGCGGCTAAATATTCCGGGGAAAAGCCGGCATCGTCTTTGGGTAACCTGTCCAAAGATTCTTCCACGGTATCCACGTGACCCGGCGAAGTTGTGGGAGCTGTTTTTTGATCGGCCGGGTCTTTTTTCGGCGTCCCGGAAAGGTATTCCACGATCTGAGCGAGTGTTTTAAGGCTGCCCATGAGTTCCGGGGGAACCGGCGGAAGGTCGGGGATTTTTTCCTCGAGTGTGGACAGTATCTCCACCCGTTTGATGGAATCGATCCCAAGGTCGGCTTCGATATCCATGTCCAGGGCGAGCATTTCCATGGGATATCCGGTCAGACGACTGACGGTTTCCAGCAAGCTGTGCGCGATTCCTTCTTGACGATCATCCGATGGCATTAAATCAATGCCGGCGGATGTTAAATCCGGTTCTTCGAAAGCAACTGCAGTTTCATTCGGGTCAGAAAGAACAGATTCTGCAGACGAATCCGACGCCGTCGTTATCGCAATCGGAGGATCGGAGGGTTGAAGATTGCCGGCTGTCTCAGAAAAATCGGCCAGGGGTTTGTCCATGTCCGGCATCTGGGTTTTGGGTCTTTCAACGTTGAAAACCGAAGTCTTGATCTCTGTTTTGATCCCCATGGACGCTTCAGCCAAACGCTGGGTGTTTTCCATCATGTTTTGAAGTGTTTGTGCAGCTTGGGTTTGCGTCTCCAAAAACTTTTGATGGGCTTCGGCAGTCTGCATCTGAATGGCCTGCATCGATTTCAGGCCTTCGTGCACGACCTTTAATGCATCCGATATAAAATGGGTGTGTTGAGGTGTATTTTTCATGGTGTTTAGATTTTTCTGTTTTTCACTCAAGCAAGATCCTCGATTTTCCGGGTTGTTCAGAGGTTGATCCGATGTTGGGTTCGGTTGTAAATTTTCAGTTTCAATTGCCGATCTCTCGGCTGCCGGGTCTGCGCCCTTGATTTCCGGTTTCTGATGTTTGACTTTGGGTTTCTGACCCGTGTTCCCTGTCTCGGGTCTTCGATAGTTCACACCGGAAATCGGTATGTTCATGAGCGGTTTTCTCGTTTCCTTGACCGGCGATTCCCATTCGTTTAAATCGACGGCATGGCCCAGCGATGCAAGATGGCACAGGGTTCTGGCAAGATCTGTGATTCCGGATCGCTTTCCCAAGGAACCGTCAAGGGCAATCGCCTGAAAATCTTGATGGTTTAAAATCGATTTCACAAGGCCTGTCAAAACCGATTTGGGGCCGACTTCAACAAATGTCCGCACCCCAATTTTAAATAGGTTCTTAATTTCGCTTATAAAGTTGACAGGGGATAACAGGTGATCACCCAATAGTTTTTTTGCCGTTTCAGGATCATCCGGGTAGGGCTCGCCGGTGGTATTGGAAAATACCGGGATATCTGAAGGAGAAATGTCGATCTTTTCCAAGGCCTGGATAAAAGGCTTTTGGGCGCCTTGGACCAAACTGCTGTGAAAGGCGGCGGAAACCGGCAGCTTTATGGTTTTAAATCCATTCTGTTTACATATTTTTTCTGCCCGGGCAATGGCATGGAGGGATCCCGACAAAACCCCCTGGTCGGGGCTGTTACGGTTTGCCAGGATGACGCCGGTATCGGTGGTTTGAATCAGATGATCCAGTTCATCGAGGGGCGCTTTTACAGCGAGCATGCCGCCGTTATTCTGATCATCGGCCATACCTGCCGTCGCCATCAAACGGCCGCGGGTGATGGAAAGGTACAATAATGTATCCAGATCGATCCAGCCGGCAGCATAAAGGGCTGAAAGCTCACCATAGCTGTGGCCGCATGTGGCATCAGGTTTGAGGCCGAATCCTTGAAGGATTTTCAGCATTGCGACACTGACGGCACCAATGGCCGGTTGCGCATGATCCGTCTTCCTGAGTGTTTCCTGCTGACGTTGCTTTTCTGTTTCGGTTTCAGCAGGAAAGGGGTAGATAATATCGGTCAAGCATCCAAAGTTTTCGAATGTTTCGTTTGCATGTTCCAGAACGTTAAATGCGCCCGGGAAACAACAGACCAGGTCACGGCCCATACCGACATATTGACTCCCCTGTCCGGGGAAAATAAATGCTATTTTCCCGGAGGGTTCAGGACCGCCATAAAAAATATTCTCAAGGTTCCATGCCGTCTGAGCACGGTTGGTTTCGAGGGCATGGGACGCACGGTTACAAAGGGCTGTAAGGTCTGTTGATGGTTCAAAGACCAGCAAAAGCCTGTATGGATCCGAAAAGGAAAAATCCTTTCTTGTTTTTGCTGCCGCCGCCGAAATTTCTTCAGGTGTTGAACGGTTATCGAGAGTGGCCTTAAAGCTGTTCAGAAGCGCGTTGAGTTCGTGATGTTTTTCAGCCGACAGGGCCGCAATTTCAACAGATCCGTCCCAAGAAATTTCCTGTTTTTGTTTGTGATATTCTTCGATCAATACATGAAAATTGCTTCCACCGAAACCGAATGCACTGACTCCCGATCGGCGGGGATGCTCTTTTTTCGAAAACCAGGGTCGGGTCTGGGTGTTCAGATAGAAGGGGCTTTGAAGGATATTCAGTTTGGGATCCGGCGTACCGACTTTCAGCGTGGGCGGAAGCACTTTGTTATAAACGGAGAGGACCGCTTTCATGAGTCCTGCAGCGCCGGCAGCGGCCTTGGTATGACCGATCATCGATTTTACAGACCCGAGTGCACACCACTTTCCGCTTTTGCCTGATTTGCCAAAAAGACCGTTTAAGGCCTTAAACTCAACTTCATCACCGACGATGGTGCCGGTGCCGTGGGCTTCTATAAGCTCGATGGTGGCCGGATCTACACCGGCTTGGTCATACGCCATCTTCAGGGCTTTGGTCTGTCCTTCGGCTCTGGGCGAATATATGCTCTGTGATTTTCCGTCGCTTGAAGATCCGATGCCCTTTATTACCGCATATATCTTGTTGCCGTCTCTTTCAGCATCTTCGAGCCGTTTAAGGACAAACAGCCCGATCCCTTCACCGAGTACTGTGCCGTCAGCATCTTTTGAAAAAGGCCGGGCATCCCCTGTGGGTGAAAGAACCAGGGTCTTGGAAAAGCACATGTGCATGAAGATGTCGTTGAGCATATCAACGCCACCGGTGATCACCATATCGCTTTTCCTTGAAATGAGTTCCATAACCGCCAGATGGACGGCACCCATGGAGCTTGCACAGGCGGCATCCACGACGCAGTTCGTACCGCCGAGGTCGAGGCGATTGCATATTCTTCCCGCAACGACATTTCCCAAAAGCCCCGGGAATGAGTTTTCCTGCCATGACACATATGAATCGGATATTTTTTGAACCACCACCTCGGTTTTTTCGGGGCTGATTCCTGAATCTTCGAGGGCGCGTCGCCATATTGGATGGCCGAGCCGGGCCCCCAGCGGGATAACCAGTTCCTGTGTCCCGGTTACGCCGAGTATGACACTGGTCCTGTCATGGTTAAAATTTTCCTTTTCTCCGTATCCTGAATCCTCAAGGGCTTTTTTTGCGGTGATCAGGCCAAGGAGCTGAGAGGTATCGGTGGCTTCAAGCGAAGACGGCGGAATTCCGAATTCGGTGGGATCAAAAGCGGTCGGGGGAATAAATCCTCCCTTTTTGCAGTAAACATGATCGGGTTTTTTAGGATCTTCGTCAAAAAAATCTTCTGATGACCAGTGGGTTTCCGGCACATCCGTGATTGCATTTTCACCATTAAAAAGGAGCCGCCAGTAGGCTTTCACACCCGGTGACTTGGGAAAGAGACAACCCATCCCTATAATGGCCACCGGTGTATCCCAGGTTATTTTGTTGTCGGTCAGTTTCAATGATCACACTATTTGTTATGATTTTCAATACACCGTCCACTTGTCGGAGTACGGTGGAGATTCCGTCTCTACGGGGCGGCGGGAAACTTCATGGACGATAAAAAACCGGATCGCTTTGAAAACAGAGAAAAATCTGACTTTTTTACAAGTTGATCGATCATAATGCAAGAAAAAAATATTTGCAAGCCATGGGTGATAAATTTTTAGTTGACATATTGACATAACAACTGTTTAATCAAAGTGTCGATTTTTTAAAGACGTTTTTAATGAATCCTAATATGGACCTTGGAAAAAATATTTTTCCATTTAAACGGGATTTGATTCCAAGAATATAAAAATTTTAACCGATTGGAAACATTTAGGTTTTCGAGAATTAAAATCTGAACCTGATGCTGGAGCCTTATATTGAGTATTTAATGGGGATTTGACCGGACCGGCAAGGCAGGGCCCTTTTAAAAGCCCTTATAGTTGACATGCTAACATAACAAGCTATCAAGATTAATGTTTTCGTAAAAAGTTTATCAAGGTTGGGTATGATAAAATTCTTTACCAGCAGAGCACTTTCCCAGAGACTGGAAATAAATCTTGCAAAGTGGAAACGTTGGTCCAGGGAATTTCTTCCGCCGGATCCATTGGGGGGAATGCAATCCGGATACGCCAGACAGTACAACCCGGATCAGGCATTTACGGTTTACCTCGGCGGCCTACTGGTGGCGGATTTGAAGGTTACGATTCCCGAGGCAAAACAGATCCTCCAAGATTTGCGGGGATGGCTGGCGGAAAAAGGTTTTTACTTTAATGCAAGCGGCAAGATCTTACCCGGCACCGGAGAAGATGAAATTGTAAAAAAATATATCCTATTGATCGAAGGTGGAAAACGCAAAGATGACCGGTTCGATTTTATTTACACGGTCAGGGGAATCATCTCCAATGAGTCGGTCGATTATAACGGATTTGAAATCATGAAAGAACTTTATATCCAAACACCCATCGGTTTGCGGCCGGAAAAGCCGTCAACCATGGGCATGAATATCGTTAAAATACTAAAAATTACCGATATTCTTAATAATTTTGTCAATCTTATGGATCTGGATCGAATGCATTATACGGCGATTTCACCCAAAATATTCCTTTAGTCCATAAAGAACCTGTCTGTAAGCGAAAAAGTTTCAAAGAACGAACGGGTTACGGTTCGAGCAATTCTAATATTTCTTCAAGGGCCATCGGCGGAAAATTCCCCATACCATCAGGCAGTACAACCCCCTGATTTCTAAGCCAGTTTGCACGGGTTACCACCGAAGCGCCGCACAGAAGGTTCATGGCAACGACAACAATTTTCCGGTGTTCAGGTTTTTCGAGAAATGACCCTTTAACCCATTGATTAAAAGCGCCGATGGCCGGGCCGCACCATATCTGATAATCGATTTTTCTTGAAGGATCGCCTGAGTTCGCCCAGTTGGAGGATTGGCCGAGGTAGGATCGAAAGACAAGGGCCATTTTGTGCCTGGGGTCTATTTCCGCCCGTTGGATCTGTTTCGGGTCATGCCTGGCAAAATAGGTTTTCGTCTGTTCCCATTCATCCTGGAAACTGCACCGGAAAAAGTCTCTTTCAAGGATTGCTTTTTGTTTTTCGGGAATATTTTCAAAACGATCATAATTACAATAAAGATCATAAAGCTTGGTTGCCCGAAGCGGAAACATGGTGCCGCGTTTTAGGACCTGGACTTTAACGCCCATTTCAAACATGTCGGCTGCAGGCGCCATGGTTACATCCGCCTGTCTGGCTTCACTCAGCATTTGACGAACGGTTTCCGATGTGCCGGCTTCCGTGCAGGATTGGTTGACGGACCCGGTAAGAATATAGGCAGCGCCCATTGCAAAAGCCGCGGCAGCTGAATGGGGTGTGGCGATTCCACCGCCGAGCCCGACACAAGGCGGCCTGTTGTACCGGTATTTTGCAGTCAACTCATCTCGCAGAGCAATCATGGTCGGTAATAAAGAAATTGCCGGACGGTTGTCTGTATGTCCACCGGAATCTGC
Source organism: Desulfobacterales bacterium (assembly GCA_032126435.1). Taxonomy (GTDB): domain Bacteria; phylum Desulfobacterota; class Desulfobacteria; order Desulfobacterales; family UBA11574; genus JAAXQD01. Next base: position 7,725 of record JAQBBE010000320.1, read on the forward strand.
TTCTGCAGTCAGATCTTCAGCCATGGGTACCGATTGAGCGAGTTCGGCTTCTTCTCCGGTAATCATTTTTTGGTCGACCAGATGTCCCAGAAGTTTTTTCGGTGGCGGTGACAAGTACTTCCTGGCCACTTCAATCCTTGATACTTTTGCAATGACCTTGTTGGGACAAATTATGTTATCCCTTTCGTCGCGATGGATCCCTTTTACTCGATAATAAACAAGGGGTAGTGTCAAATCCAGGTAGGCCGAGGTGCTCACCAATCTTACGCCACGTTTTAAGTACAATTGAACTACGCCAGCCTCAAGTTCAGGATCGTTGGGACTGTGGATCAGATTAAAACCAAAGGGGAGGTTTTTTAAGCTTTGCTGCAGTTTTACGATGGCCGTTTCAATTTGTTCAAGAGAAAGACCGGCAGCGCCGAAAAAACCGACCATTCCGGATCGCCCGGCTTCTTCCACCATTTCAACGGATGTAATGCCGTTGGCCATGGCACCGACAATATAGGCGTAGCGCAGGTTATGTGTTCGTTTAAAATTTGGGTCGCCAAGATTTTCAGGATGCAAAGGGGGCGCGTATGCATACAGCGGGAACCCTTCCGAGATTTGGGGCATCTTATCGCCGATGATTATCTTACCCCCCCGGCCAACCGCCAGTCGGCCATCAAGGTTCAGCAGATACATCGGATGTGTGACCTTCAGAATCGCCGCTCTTACAGCATCCTTTCCAAGTTCAGGCGCTTTATCTTCAGGTATCCACCAGCCAGATATATTTTTGTGTATCGATGATTTCATTTAATATTCCACAATTTGCATACTTGACAGCGGTTATGAAAATCCCGCTTAAAGATGTGATTTATACAAAGCGTCTGCGTGTGTCAACATCCTTACTTGACAATTCCATGGCATTTCATAAAGAATACAGCATAAATGTGAAATTTAAGGAGCGTTGTATGCAAATTATCACCACCCATAAGAACATGGACTTCGATGCATTGGCATCTACGGTTGCTGCAACCATTTTATACCCGGAAGCGATTCCTGTACTTCCAAGAAGTGCAAATCCAAATGTTAAGGCCTTTTTATCCATTCATAAAGATGTCTTCGACGTGTCCACCTTTGACGATATCGATGCTGACGCTGTGAAGCGTCTGATCGTCGTAGACATAAACAGCTGGGAGCGGCTCGGACGAATCGGAATGCTGAAAAACCGGAAAAATTTAGAGATTCATCTATGGGATCATCATTCGGGGATCGGAGACATCCAGCCGACCTGGAAATGCCAGGAGGAGATGGGGGCAAATATTACCCTCATGATTCGACAGTTAAAATCGGAAAAGAAGAAACTAACACCCATTCAGGCCACACTGTTTTTAACGGGCTTGTATGAAGACACCGGCCACCTGACGTTTCCCGCTTCAACCGCCGAAGATGCTTATGCCGCCGCATATCTGCTTGAACGAAAAGCAGACCTGAGCATCGTTAGCACATTTTTGCGTCCGGCCTACGGAGAAAAGCAGAAACAGGTTCTATTTAACATGTTGAAATCTGCAAAAAGAGACACGGTGAACGGATACAATGTCAGTTTTAACAAAGTGGAGATAGAAGGTCATGTGGACAGCCTGGCCGTTGTGGTGAATATGTACAGAGAGATCCTTAATGTAGATGCCGCCTTTGGTATATTCGAAAATAAGGCGCGTGATATATGTATGGTCATCGGTCGAAGTAATAACGACGATCTGGATATCGGTGCGGTCATGCGAAGCATGGGCGGCGGCGGGCATCCGGCTGCCGGCTCCGCCGTACTCAAGTCCGTTAATCCGGATGATGTTGAGGATATGATCAAAGTACGAATCGAAGAAAATCAGCAGGAATCTGTGCAGATCGTTGATCTTATGTCCTTTCCCGTTTTCACGGTACTTCCCGATGTTAGCATGGAGAAAGTGGCTTCAATTTTAAGGGAAAAGGGCTGTACCGGAGTTCCGGTGGTAAAGGGAGAAAAACTCGTCGGTATTATTTCAAGAAGGGATTTTAAAAAGTTAAAGAAAAAAAACCAGCTTAAGGCCCCGGTGAAGGCATTTATGAACACGAATGTTAAGACCATTTCGCCGGACAAAAGCCTAATGCAGGCCGCCCGCCTCATGGTCAAACATGACATCGGTCGACTTCCTGTGGTGGATAACGACCGCATCATAGGGATTTTGACACGGTCGGATGCCATGCGCTATTTTTATGATTTCTTGCCGGATTGAGAA
>JAQBBE010000321.1:0-5075 GCA_032126435.1 Desulfobacterales bacterium
ATCCCCTCAATATTAGAAGGAATGCCATTTTTACTCAGAACATAAGGTTAAATCACAGTGACATTTGCAGCGGCAGGACCTTTTTGTCCTTGCTCTATATCAAAGGAAACTCGGTCGCCTTCATTGAGGGATTTAAAACCGCTTGAATTGATTGCTGAATGATGAACAAACACATCCGCTCCGTCTTCCTGCTCAATAAATCCGAACCCTTTTTGGTCGTTAAACCACTTAACAGTTCCATTGGTCATGATACATCCTCCTTTCTTAAAAATTTTCAACGTTACAAACTGGAGGGTGCCACTTTGACAAATGGATTATTCCTTCAGAAAGAAACTGTCCCGCAGATTAAACAAGACTTAATTGATTGAAGATATAATAATCATTATTTAGAAAGAACGCAAGCTAATTATTTGTTATTTTTAAAAAAAAATTGGAATCCGCATTTAAACGTGCAATTCGGGAAAAATAAGGTGGATACAATTTGGGTTGCGCTACAGCTAATCTTATCCTTTTATTGGCATTTTCAACACATTCAGACTTAATATCATATCCGACAAAATATCTATCAGACTTTAAAGCAGCCAGGGCTGTCGAACCACTGCCTATAAACGGATCAAGGACACCGTCGCCTTTGAAAGTATAGAATTGAATACATCTGTAAATGAGTCTTGCTTTATCTATGGTTCGTATCTGGTCATGACGATTTGTCCCTTTTTCTTTTTGAATGTGCATGAGTCTCGGGTGGAAAATTTTTCCCGACTGTGGTCATTGGGGCGACGATTACGGTGCGGATATATTTGTTCATTTTCTTTGGAAGGCAATAAGCAAATCTTTATTTTCGTTATTTTATGATGCCCATAGCCGTTTCGCCTAAAGACGACGCCATTTCATGCAGGTGCCTTTTTCGATCTTAAAACATTTCGCAAAACCGGCCTTTACTTCAACCACATATTTGATCGCCCCTTTGGATCTGTAAACTTTGTCTGACATGGGTTTTGTGGATTCGGCGATATTGACCACACACCCGTCTTTGCCAATGAAAATGATGTCCAGAGAAATCGGCGTATTTTTCATCAGAAAATTCTGCGGCTTTACGCGCTCAAAAACGAACAGCATCCCCTCGGTGTAGTCCAATTCGGTTCGTCCCATAAGTCCTTTGATCTGGGTTTCTGGCGTATCTGCGATTTCGATGTTGATTGACGCGACAACGGAATCATCCATCCGGACAAAGTCAAGCTTACCGTCTATTCGCATGGGGCTGTCTTCCTGGACGGGAAAAAATTCTGGATAACGGAGACTGCATGCGCAAAGCAAAACGGTTCCTAAAAAGAAGAGGGCCAGAAACTTCCGGTTGGAGGAGCTGTGAGATGTTATTTTCATTTCAGAACTGAGATATTTTTAAAATGAGGTTCCCACACCGATGCCAAAATGGATAATCGGTCGGATTTGCATTCCCTTTGGACAAAGCTTGATCTCAATGAGTTCCACAAATTGTTCAGCTTTTTACATGTATGTTTTTAGCTTTTCAGTTATATTTGTTGGCCTCGAATCTCTATAGTGATAGGACAAAATCAACGTTATACATATTTCCTTATGGCAATTCCGGTGACAGATCCATATACACTAACTTGGCAAATTGATCCGGTGGAAGGAATCCTTTTCCCCATTTTTCGTCAAATGCCCGAGTCGGTTTCGCGGCAACCACTTCTTCCATGGTATTACCTTCCTGCATGAGCCGGCTGACATTATCTCGAATTGCGGTTAACATGGAAACGTATTCCTTAAGTTTGGCTTTATTTGATAATGGGCCATGCCCCGGCACGACTTTGGTGTTCTCATCAATCATCGGAAGAATTTGATTAATGACCTTGATCATACCGTTGATTGATCCGCCGGAATAAATTCCGATGTAGGGATAGAGCCCTTCAAAATAGAGGTCGCCCATATGAATCACGTTGGCATTTTGAAAGTAAATTACAGCGTCACCATCTGTATGTCCGGGTTCCACCTGAAACACCTTGACATCTTCCCCGTTCAGATGAAATGCAATTTCTTTCTTAAACGTAACCAGCGGTCGCGCTATCTCTGGTGCAGGGGGAACCTTTGTATTTAACATTTTCATATCATGTTCGATGCCCATATGTTTCCGAACATTCTCATGGGCAATAATTGTGGCTCCGGTTTTAGCGACTTTTTCATTCCCCCCTACATGATCAAAATGCCAGTGGGTAATAATCGCAAAACGGATCGGTTTTTCGGTCAATTCCGCGATTTTAGCGAGAAGCTTATCAACAGATGTTTCGGCTTTCGTGTCGATCATCAAAACGCCGTCATCACCCGTTAAAACAATGGTATTGCCCATGCCGACAGAATCCCAAAGCATATAAAGCTTCTCAGCAAGCTTCTCAGCACCTACTTGAACCTCAGCCTGTTTCTGAGCATACAAAAAAGATGTATATACCAAAACAATGACAAGACTTCCGATTATTGCGAAAATATTTCTGTATTTCATTAACATTTCACACCCTCCACATGTATGATAACGTAGAATTGAGCTGGGGCGAACCTGAAACAGGGCTAATGATGTCCATCTTGAATTATGAATAGCGGCGTCTAATTCGCAATTATTAATGCGGCACACTTTAAATTAGCATAACGAAATAACAGCAAATATATTTTTATTTTAAATTTATAATCACAATTCAAGCCCTTGACACCGCTCCCCGGATTGTTCTCCATGCCATATCGTGCAATCAGGTCATTCGTCATAAAGATTATAATCGGGATAATATTTTTCAGCACATTCAGGACAAATACTGTGGCTAAACTGAGCCTTGGAATTATCTCGCAAATAGCTTTCAATCTGACTCCAGTAGCCCTTGTCATCACGGATATTTTTGCAATAAGCGCAAATAGGCAGCAATCCACTTAATGCTTTCGCAAGTGCGTCTTGCAATTCATCGATCAGTTTTTCTCGTTCATTTTCTGCCATCTTGCGATCGGTGATGTCATGTGCAATGCCCCGAAACCCGATCGGATTGCCATTTCCGTCCCGTATCAGGGAAGCAAATAGTTCATGAAACCCTCGAATCCCATCTTTTTTTATGACTTCATAGCCGCATTTTCTTATTGGCTTTCCCGTCCTGTAGATTTGGTTAAAGAGGTCTAACATTTCCCTGGCGCTTTCCGGAGGCATATAATCACGGTTATTCATTCCCTTTAATTCGTCTCGGGAATATCCTAGGATTACAGATAATGAATCGTTAAAGAATGAAAAGTTACCTTTAAGGTCGACCTCAAAGTATGCCTCTTCTATGCTTTCGAGTAAAGTTCGATATCTTTCCTCCTTCGCCCGCAGATCCTCCTCGGCTTGATGTCTTTCGGCGGTGTTGTGAATCCTTTGCTCCAATTCTTCATATGTGGGTTTCTATAGCATTTTTTCACCTAAAAATTGGGTAACAAACGGGGCGTTTATGATTTTATACGTTTTCCTCGAATTTGAGTGGTTGCAAGGATAAAACCGTCTTGATCAGCTGCGCGAAACTCATAAAATCATAGACACCATTATTGGAACTTCTTGAACAACAGATTGAAATCGACAAGCTCAACTCACAGCTTGTTCCTCAGCTAACATCCGCACATCCAGAAAATCATATAAATACAAATAGTTTTAGACAATGGGCTTAAAGTTTGACATCGAGACTTAAAAGAGTTAAAGTTTACTGTAACTTTCAAATTCTTAGGAGATAATTGTACTTATGGTTAATTATACTGCAAAATATACAAAAATCCGTTCCGGTTACATGGGGCAGTTGATCGAATGGCCAGAGGTCGTTACTGAAGGCAAAGACCTCGAAGAATGCCGTGCCATGCTCCGAGATGCACTCTATGAAATGGTTGCTGCATACAAGCAGCTTGGAAACGAAATCCCTCTTGGAAATGCATTAATTGAGCAACTGCCAATAGAGGTTGAAAGTGTCAGTCAAGCGTCGTGATCTGGTTCGATATCTGGAAAAGAACGGCTTTTATCTGCTTCGCGAAGGAGCGAATCACTCAATATACACCAACGGTAAAAAAGTGGTCCCGGTCAAACGCCACAAACAATTTGATCGAATCACTGCAAACGAGATTTGCAAACAGGCTGGCCTATCTCACAAATTCTAATTTCCTTCCGTCCACTTTACTGAATATCCTATCAATATATCAATACCCGTCCCCAATATCCTCTAAGCTCCTGTAAAGCTATTTAAGGAAACGACGTCGAATTAAGATGCGACCCCCATTTCTTTTTATTATCAGCAATTTAATCACAAACATGATGACTGGAAGAATCTTTATGCTGATCCATAAAAGGCATTTTTGGCGTCATTCCTTTCATCATTTCGCCGCACTTTCTCATTGCTTGCATTGTGGGATCGTTCGCGATTTCCTTTCCGAATGAAATTGCCTTTGCCTGTGCTTCCTCGCGCTTTCCGCTAGCACACAAAGATTTCACCTCAGCATCGAACTGGTATGAACGTTGCTCAAGCACTTTCAATTTTGCTTGGTCAACGTTCTGCATACAAGTCTCCATTTTCTGCATCTGTTGCGTCATCTTCTGCATGTCTTCTTCGCTCATACCCTGATAATTCTGTGCAAAGGTTACTATCGGCATTAGTAGTAACAGAATAATTGCTGATATTTTCATAAGTTATTCTCCTTAAAGATTTTATAACCAACTACATTTTCTATATTAATAGGCATAACCCGCGCCTTTAGGCGTCGGCGTTTATGCCTTTGTGTACGCCCGCCATGGGCGTGAACTTGTGGGGTGAAAGGCCCCTATCGAAATTTGCCATTGTGAGGTCAGCATTTTTCAAATTAGCTTCATTAAGATCTGCTTTATGAAAATCTGCACGGACCAGGCGTGCTTCAGAAAGATTGGCACCTACCACATCCGCCCAACGGAAATCAGCCCATTCAAGATTTGCGTTTTGCAAATTGGCATGGCTTAAATCAGATCGTGAAAAATCTGCACGACGGAGATCAGCGCCACTTAAATCAAGAACCTCTTTCGGGTTCTTTATTTTCCATGC
>JAQBBE010000322.1:0-7035 GCA_032126435.1 Desulfobacterales bacterium
TTCTGCCGGCCCAATTAAGAAGGTCCAAGTCAATATCAGATTGTCTGCCCCGGTCCGTAACAGAAGATATTGCACCCCTTGCTCAAATTGAAAGATCCCATATTATCAAGGCCTTTAAGCTGTCAGGCCAAAACAAATCCAAGACAGCCAGGCGTCTTGGCATCGGCCTGAACACCCTTCGAAGAAAGCTCAAATCCTATGGAATCGACTAACCCGAATTTCTCACGGGCCCGTTTCAGCCGCAGGAGTGTTCCGTTTCCATCGGCAAGAACTCGCAAATAAAACCGCGTAAAAGCGAACAGGGCTAAGGTGTTAAGATTACCCTGTGGGAATATGGTAATTATCAATAAATTTGGTTACCTCTATGCTGTTCGCTTTAACGCGCTCTAATTTGCTCAGACAGCTTCCCAATCGAAACGGAATCATCCTGCGGCTTACTGAAATTGTGACAGAAAGCAATTCAATTGGAACATATTTTTGGGAACTGCTATAGGCCGGTGGGGAAATACAAGACTATTTGCAGTAAAATTCAACATAATTATAACGAACCGTTAATAAAAGGAATAAAATCAATTCATCTGTTTATAACACCGAATGGGTTCATTGAACTGTAGCGTATTCCTACATGCGAGATCTGCAACCAAAGCCGGGCCTTCCCCTGTTTATTCTCCAAAATAAATCGTAACATCATAGGGTTATGATTTTAATCCTCACGTTGTATTTTATCTGGCATACCCCTTGCTCTGTATCTGTTTCAAAAGAGAATTAACAAAAACTTTTAACAAAGGAGTCAGGGAAATGGCAGAAAAAATAAGAGACGTTCAAAAAAGTCGGTTTGGTTATGGTTCTTCCTACAGAAAGGGAAGCCGGCAGGATCTTGGTAAAGAATCTGAGATCGGGGCGGTTTTTGGGGGACAGGTCTGGATGTTTAAGCCGGACAAGGAGGTCAAAATAATAAACCCTTGTATTTGGATGCAGGCCGGTGTTGTAAAATTCAAAAACTGCAACAATTTTTTTGATTGTAACACCTGCAAATATGATCTGGGAATGCATATGCAAGTAGAAAAAGGTAAACAGATCAGCTGGCAAGATGCCATGCGGAAAAGACCGGGCATAGACAGGACTTGTCGGCATAGCCTCACACACCGAATTGAAGATAGGATTTGCGGTTTCAACTATAATTGTTCCAGATGCGATTTTGACCAGTTTTTTGAGGAAGTATGGACCACCAAAACCAAAAATATTCCCTTTGAAATGCAGAAGGTCAAAGGCTTTGACATCCCGATGGATTACTTTTTTCATAACGGGCATACGTGGGCTCGAATTGAGAGCGGAGGATACATCCGAATCGGCCTGGACGACTTTTCGCTCAAACTTCTGGGAAAGGCCGATGCATTCGATCTTCCCCTAATGGGGAAGGAACTCGACATGGACCGTGTCGGATGGGGATTGCGACGGAAGGATAACCTGGCAGACATCCTTTCTCCGGTTGGCGGCGTCATTGTAGAGGTTAATTCAAAGGTTAGAGAAAATCCCGAGATAGCCAACCGAGAGCCCTATGGTGATGGCTGGCTTTTCATGGTACGAACTCCGGATGTCAAAAAAACTGTTAAAAAACTCATGTCAGATACGGACAGTTTGGGCTGGGTCAACAATGAAATCGATACGCTGGAAGGCATGATAGAAGACGTTGCAGGTCCCTTGGCAGCTGATGGCGGTTATTTGCAAGATGATATCTATGGAAATCTTCCGGATCTCGGGTGGAAAAATTTGACGAAAACTTTTCTCAAGACCTAACACCGGAGTTTAAAACACCCGGGTGGCTGAAAATACGGGCGTTGCAGGGAGCTTCAATATTGATGAACTCGTAAAAAGTCTGATTTTGCTCGCTCCGCAAGCAATTTTGGGATTCATGACTCGCCTGGCTAAATTGCAAGAACTCGGGCTAACGCCCTCAAACAGCTTGCAATTTTTAACGCCAGACTCATCATGAATCTTTCTCCAAAATTGCTCGATGTCGCTCACAAAAGACTTTTTACGAGCTCATCAATATTGATACAGCGTTCAAGAAAGGCAGGGAAAAATGGATTCCATCCGTCTGGAGAATCGATCAACAGAAAAACAGCGGCCATGCATTTGGATGCAGGCCGAAGTCGTTCAACGCAAGTTTTGTCTGAGCAATTATGAATGCCCGGTCTGCCGTTTTGACAGGGCCTTGAGACGTGTTTGCGATGAAAACAAGAGACTCCGAAAACAGGGCAAAATTCCAACCGGAAGAAAAGGCCGATTGGTTTTATGGAAAGATAAGTTTAAACAACGACCTCCGTGGAAACGTCCATGCTTGCACCATATGAAAAGACGCATCGATTTTAAGGCTTGCAACAGGGATTACAAGTGTGGAGACTGTGAATTTGATCAATATTTTAATGATCAGTACACCGTTCATGCGGTGGTCAGACCGGTGGATTTCATGGATATCGAAGGCATTAAGATCCCCCATGGATTTTATCTTCATAAAGGACATGCGTGGGTGAAGGTGGAAGAAGGCGCTGAGGTCCGAATTGGATTGGATGATTTTGCGCTGCGCGTGTTGGGTCCTCTCGATGGCATCGCCGCGCCGCTTATCGGTAGGACTTTAGAACAAAATCGTGCGGATATCATCATGCGCCGGGGTTCAAACCAGGCAAAGGTGCTTTCTCCGGTAGATGGTGTTGTTACTGCCATAAATCCCAAGTTGAGAAACGAGGGACGTCTTGCCAATCAAGACCCGTATGCGAACGGATGGGTTTTGAGGGTCCATTCAAAAAATCTTCGCAAGGATTTGCAGAATCTCATGATTGGCAGTGAAGCAAAAGATTTTTTTAAACAAGAAGTCCATCGGCTTTATCGGGTGATAGAAGATGAAGCGGGTCCGCTGGCTGCGGACGGCGGCCAATTAGGAAAGGATATCTATGGAAGTATTCCCCAAGTCGGCTGGAATCGGCTGGTAAAGCTTTTTCTTCATACTTAGATGGATGCCAAAATCAGACATTTTTTCCAAGGCTGGTGGATTATTCTTCCGCCAGCCTTTTTATTTCATCTTCCAAGAGTACTTTGCAATAACGGCAAAGTTGTTCTGATTTTCGATCCACGTCTTTTATACTGCGGCAATAATGCATGCAGCATGTGGGATTCTGACAATGACGGAGATTAAAGGTGTGTCCCAGTTCGTGAATCGCCTCCTTTATCACCCGCCGGCCAAAAGGTTCCCAAACGCCCATTCCAAGGCCTTCATTAAGACGATAGGTTGAAATTATGCAAGCTTTTCCACCCAGTTGTGCTTCTCCGTAAACATGTGTCAGAATGGGGATAAAAAGGTCCACCCGAGTAATCGCAAGTATTTTGATGGCCTGGAGAGGTGCCATGTCGGCGAGTTTTCCGATGATCGGTGTAGAGTAATGCTGATTGCGGCTTGAATCAAAAGCAAAGTCAACATTTTGAATGAGTGGCTCTGTTTGGGTTCGGTAGCCGAATATCCGATGGATTTCTTGACCCACCCATTGAATAAGATCGGAATCAAGATCTCCTATGGGTGAAATGATGATATTTTTTCGTAACGTATCGGCGTTGCGGGTCAAAGGATGTGAAATGGGGCCTAAATTATAATATTTAGTTTTATTCTCAGGCATTTAACAGGTTTTGATTAATTCGCCATCATGATGGTTTTGGGTGATGTGAAATGGTCTACATTACCCTGCCGGCTTGCTGAACTTATAACGTTTGATTTTGCTGTACAGCGTGGAGCGGTCTATACCCAGCATTTTGGAACTTTTTGCGATATTCCATTGGTTCTCATTCAATATTTCAAAGATGTGAGCTTTTTCGATTTCTCTGAGTGAGTTGTTTTTGGGGGGTAAGACGTGTTCACGGCAGAAAATGGGCAAATCCTCGGGCATAATGGTGTGGCCTTTGCCCACGACAACAGCTCGTTCAATGGCATTTTCCAGCTCTCTTACGTTTCCTGGCCATTCATAAAGCATCATTTCATCCATGGCATTGCGGCTGATCTTCTCCATCGGCTTGTTCGTTTCTTGTGAGAATCGATGAAGAAAGTGTTCGGCAAGAAGGGGGATATCTTCTTTGCGTTCTCTTAACGGGGGCATTTTAAAAGAGATCACATTCAGACGGTAGTAGAGATCTCGCCGAAATATCCCATCTTTGATGGCGTCTTCAATGTTTCTATTTGTGGCGGCAATGACTCTGAAATATGTTTCAAGGGGTTGGGTACCCCCCACACGATAAAATACGCGGTCTTCGAGTACCTGCAATAAATCGATTTGCATTCTCATGCTTATTTCGCCGATTTCATCCAAAAAAAGTGTTCCGCCATGGGCCATTTCAAGGCGTCCCTTTCTTGTTTCTTTGGCATCGGTAAAGGCGCCTTTCTGGTGACCGAACAGTTCACTTTCCATGATATGACTGGGAATGGCCCCACAGTTGACAACGACAAAAGGGCCGTCACATCGTGAACTTTTGGTGTGGATTGCCTTTGCCGCCAACCCTTTACCGGTACCTGTTTCACCGAAGATCAATACCGTAGATTCCATAGGGGCAACGTCTTCTATGAGGTCAAAAATCTCCTGCATGGGTCTCGACTGGCCGATCATGCTTTCAAATCGGGTGCGATCCTTGTGCTGTTCTTTCAAAAAAATGTTTTCCCGAGCCTGAGCCTGGTGTTCGATTATCTTTTCGATAAGCACACCCAATGCATCAGGATCAAAGGGCTTGAGAAGATAATCATACGCCCCGTTTTTCATCGCCTCGATAGCCGTGGAAATCGACCCGTAGGCGGTAATCATGACCACGGCCACATCCGGATCATCTTCCTTGACCTGGTTTAAAACATCAAGACCGCTCATTCCCTCCATCTTGATATCTACCAGAAGGATATCAAAGCGCGAATCTTTTAATATTCCCAAAGCTTCTTCTCCGCTGGCGGCTACGGCGACTTCGTGGCCGTCCCGTTCGAGCCAGCCGGACAAAGACTCTCGCATGATAATCTCATCATCGACGATAAGAATCTTGGTGTTATCCATGGAGACCTCCAAGTTGGTCAAGGGTAACAGGTTTTTGTTCCAGCGGGAGTTTTACGGTGAAGCTGTTTCCTTTTCCCTCCTCCGGTTCAACATAAATAGTGCCGCCGTGATCTCTGACGATCCCGTAGGCCACAGACAGCCCTAACCCAACACCTTTACCTTCTTTTTTGGTTGTGAAGAAAGGTTCGAAAATTTTGGAGACATTTTCCTTGGGAATCACGATTCCGGTGTCTTTAAAGATAGCCGCAATCCTTTCGGATTTTGGCAGGTACCGGGTTTCAATACTCAGAATACCGCCTCCTGTAGCCTCGATGGTTTCAGCAGCATTGGAAATAACATTCATGAACACCTGTTGAAGCTGATCTTCTGATCCGATGATTTCAGGCAAATCAGGGTAAAGATGTTTTTCCACCTTTACGCCGTTGAGTTTAAGAAGGTTCGCATTTAAAAACAGTGTTTTTTCGATCACACGGTTAATGTCTACCTTTGCAAACTCCATCTTGGATTCTCGTGAAAAAGTGAGCAAGTTGGTGACAATTCGACTGATTCTCCGGGTTTCCGTCTCCATTAGGCCCAAATAATAAAGGAATTTTTCAGGATCTTTTTCCTGTTCAAGCGGTCCTTCTTCAATAATCCGTTTGATCAACATTGTCAGATTGAGTATGCCTGCAATGGGATTGTTTATTTCATGGACAACCGAGGCAGACAACTTGCCCAGGGAGGACATCTTGTCTTGATGAAGCAGTTTATCGTGGGTTTCTTTCAACTGCCGTGTTCGTTCTTCTACCATATGCTCGAGTCTTCGGGTGATTTCTTCTTCTTCCATTTTTTGTTGTGTAATATCACGGCTTATATGAATAAACTTTGAGATCTTACCATCCTTTTCCCAAACGGGATAAACGCTGACCTCTATGTGGAGAAGCTCGCCTTCATGCCCCACACGGGTTCGGACCTGGCGGCACGGCCTTTTGTTGCGTATGACCTCATTGAGGGGGCATTCAATTTCCGGGTTGTCACAAGGATAGACGATTTGCTGGTAGATTTCATGGCATTTGCGTCCGATGACTTCTTCACGGGAATAGCCCATCTTTTCAAGATATGCATCATTGACTTCAACAATATCCATGTCGGGCGTTATGACCATAATAAAATCTTGAATAGCGTTCAAGATGGTCTCTATTTCTTCGTTTTTCTTCCTTAACTTGTGTTCTTCAATATGAAGGGCTTTCCAGAAGACCTCAAAGACGTTGTAAGCCATGATTCGGATTCGGGAAGGCCGTGTTGCAAGAATGTCCTCAAGAATATCCTCTTCAGGAGACAGGATGATAATAAGGTGAATGTTATAGCGAGGATCATACAGTTCATGATAATCGGTGAAGGTTAACAGACCAAATTCTTCGGCAAGAACCATGCCGGGTGAACGGGCATCAGAATCTGCCACGGCCAGAACCGGGGCACTCACATCCTCGTGAGCCAGGTTAAACGTGGTTTTTTTTAGAACCTCTTTACAAAGGCCCCCGCCCCCGACAAGGGCAATATTAACGATTGAATTCTTTTTTTCCGGCATAAGTGTTACCTAGGTTGAGCGGTTCAGGATTCAACGTTCCGGGTTGGAAAAACCTCAAACAGCTCGCATCAATGTGATACTGGCTTAATCGTGGTTTCAAAACTGTTCCACTCAATAGGTTATGGAAGGCATTCCGGATTTTGATCAATATTTTAAGCAATTTCAATCAGTTTTAACCCTTGAACTCTGAACCCTGAACCTGGAACCGATCAGTTTAGGCGTAATTTTATTCGAAAAGAAAATACGGCTCGGTCTTTTTCTTTTTGTTCAATAGCGCACGTATTTTTCTTAATGTATCTGAATCGGTTTCCTGAATTAATTTTGCGATCTTATTTCGCTCATCGGCAGGATCTTTGTCCACAGCTTCCACAACTTTCGGCGCCAATCCCAGAA
>JAQBBE010000323.1:0-32718 GCA_032126435.1 Desulfobacterales bacterium
TGATAGATGTTGTTTCCTATTCCTGCATAAACTTAAAAAGCTTAATCGTTGATCAACAACATTCAAATAGGGCTGAAAATTTTATTATGCTTTTCAAATACCCCATCCGCTTGCGGTGGGGTCATCCATAGTTCCCTCTCCCTGGGGAGAGGGTTAGGGTGAGGGGATAAAATTGATATTATCCTCTTTGGTACCCCGCCCGCTTGCGGGGGGAGCTTCATTAATATAAAATCGTTTAATCGAACAAAGGAAAATAAGGAGGTAGATTATGACCAAACGTTATTTGAGAGTATTGTTTATTTTAATGATCAGCACCCTGTTGATCAGTTGTGGCGGCAAAAAAGTTATGAAGGCTGCAACGTCTTTCGAGCCCTACAACTTTAACGCAAATCAGTATGAACCCAAGGTTGACAATTTTGTGGTGATTCTGGACACGTCTTCTTCAATGGCGGATAAATTTGCGAAAAAGGAAAAGGCCAAAATCGCCAAGGATTTCTTAAGCGCCATGAATCAGACACTTCCGGAGTTGAACTATAATGCCGCGCTCAGAACTTTTGGCGATAGTGGCAGCGTGCCTGACAAGCAGACCATGCTTGTCTACGGACCGACTCAATATTCAAGTGCGGGATTTGGAACGGCCTTGAACGCTGTAAAGGCGCCCAGCGGGACTAGTTCTCTTCCTCTGGCAAAAGCCATCAACGCTGCCGGCGACGACATGAAGTCGTCCCAAGGTCCGATAGCGGTCATTATCGTCAGTGATGGAATGCAGATGGACCAGGCACCGGTTAAGGCTGCCGAGGCCATGAAAAGCCAGTTCGGTGACAGAGTTTGCATCGACACCGTACAGGTGGGAGACGATCCTGCCGGCAAAATGACTCTGGAACAGATTGTCAAAGCGGGCGGCTGCGGCATTTCAACCACCGCAGACAGGCTTGCTTCCTCGGGGAGCATGGCCGGTTTTGTAGAAGGCATATTTTTAGCCAAGGCAGCACCCAAGCCGATGGCAAAACCGATGGCAAAACCCATGGACAGCGACGGCGACGGCGTGACGGACGATAAGGATCAATGCCCCAATACGCCCAAGGGCGCTACCGTAGATGAAAGGGGCTGCTGGACGTACGCAGCGGTGGTGCTGTTTGATTTTAACAAGTCAAAGATCAAGCCTGAAGCACAGCCCATGCTTGATGAGGCGGTCGCGATACTGAAAGAAAATCCGGAAATCAACATAGAGATCGACGGACATACGGATAGTACGGGTCCTGCCGCGTATAACATGACGCTTTCTGAAGAACGGGCCAAAGCCGTCATGAAATATCTCGTTGATAGAGGGGTTAATGCCGAACGTCTTACGATGAAGGGTTTTGGGTTAACCAAGCCGGCCGTCAGTAATGACACCAAGGCAGGTCGGGCAAAAAACCGCAGGGTCGAATTCAGCCCGGTTCAATAAAAAATCCGGTCATCCTGACCCTATAACCCTGAAGATGGGGAGACGCAACGGTATTGCCGATCCCCATCTTCACCCCCTTACATTGGACACACCCTATATATTCGGACTCCAAAACCGGATATGATGCAAACTTGCCGACCCAGTTATGGATTTCAGACAGGATCGGAAGAGAGCGGTATATCGGGCAGACAAGATTATCGCCGAGAGGTCAGGTTCTGCACTCGGGAGAATAATCGTATCAGAATATCCAAAGAAAGCGTAGCGCGGTTTTTTAGCCCCACGCGCTAAAGATCAAGATCCTTTTTTTCGATGATCGAGAGACCCATCAAAAAATGCCCCTTAAAGGGATCTTTGTCTTTTTGGGTGATATGTTCGATTTGTGTTTTTAAGGATCGAGAAAGGCCTGCTGATTCCGGGGGAAGATATTTCATGTCCAGCGTATCGCCCACCTTTAGGTATTTTAATACCTCAGACCCTTTATTGACCAGAATGCCCATACCTTTTGATGAGATGTCCCTGAGTTTAAACTGATAGGTGCTGGCGATATCCTTCAATCGAAATTCTACACTGTAGTATTGATCGAGAACCGTTCGGGTCTCGTATCTTCTTTCCTGGGCGTTGTCGTTGACCGGATTTTTCTTCATGGTTTTTCTTGATACGGTAAGTTATGCATAATCCTAATAAAAATTTGCTACAATGTCCATCTTTTTTATAAAACGGTCAAGAATTTCACTCCACAGGGCTAAATAAAGATCCATATTAAACAGGATCCTATGGGCTTTCATTTTGTTAACGCGCAGCCAGCGTTCTAAAAAGGTCCATTTGGATCTTGGTTTGGTATAAAAAGCGAATATACTCCCTTTGATGAAATTTGAAATAAGACCCCTGCGTGCCAGAGGAACATATCGTCCGTGAATCATCCTAAAAACGCATCTTTCAAAATCCCGACGGAACGTCAACCGGTTAGAAAAAAAGATGTTATTCTCAGCGGGAAAAACCGATTGTATGTTATTACTGCAGCACTATTGGCGCTTTTTCTCGGAGCCCTTGACACCCTGATCATGGGTGCCGCCATGCCGACAATTGTGTCAGATCTTGGCGGAATACATCTTTATAGCTGGGTTTTCTCTGTCTATCTTCTTTGCCGTGCAGTGTCCCTTCCTATTTTCGGCAAACTATGTGATCTTTTCAACAGTAAAAAGCTTTATTTGATATCCATCGGCATCTTTTTAATCAGTTCGGTTTGTGCAGGTGCATCGCACAGCATGACCCAGCTTACCGTATCTCGGGCTGTCCAGGGCGTGGGGGCCGGCGGGAATTTTGCCTTGGCCTATATTGTTCTGGCAGATATTTCCCCACCGGAAAGACGGGGTAAAATGATGTCTCTGATCAGTTTCGTTTGGGGTTTATCCAGTGTTTTGGGGCCAACCTTGGGCGGGTTTATTGTGAATTACTTTTCATGGCGCTGGATTTTTTTTATAAACGCACCTCTTGGAATCATAGCCTTTATCGGAATCTGGAGATATTTAGAGGAAACCCGGGAGAAAAAAAGAGACGGCGCCATCGATTATCTGGGTGCTTTAACACTTTCGACAACCATTCTGGCATTGCTTGCCGCATTTTTACTGGCCGGCCGTACCTACGCATGGACTTCACCGCAGATCCTCGGACTTTTCGTTACAACGTTATGTTCAGCCCTGGTCTTTTACACAGTGGAAAGGCGGGCAAAGGAACCGATTCTACCCATTGGGTTTTTTCGAGTTCGAGGTTTTAGTATCGGTAACAGTGCAGCATTTTTTGCCAGTTTTTCAATTTTTTCAATTTCGGCATTCAGCCCGCTTTTTGTTCAAGGTGCCCTGGGAAAAACCCCGGCTCAACTGGGTATGGCCATGGTTCCTTTAAGCCTGGGATGGTCGGTGGGGGCATTATTTTGCGGACAGATGATCCATCTGCTGAAAGAAAAACCGTCTGCGCTGCTGGGTTCTGTTTTACTTTTGGCGGGCTGCGGCATGACGCTTACATTTTCCATCTCAACGTCTCTGACCGCATTTTCCATTGTTTTGGCCATTGCCGGCCTGGGAATGGGTTTTGTCTCTATTTCCACACTTCTCATTGTCCAGAACAGCCTCTCTGGAGAAGACCTTGGGGTTGCCACCACCTCTCATCAATTCAGCAGAACCCTGGGAGGGACCATCGGGATCGGTGTTTCCGGAAGTTTCGTAACCGCTCGACTTTCAGAGACCATGAATTCACTGATACATTCCGGTATCTATGAAAAAATTCCCTTATCTATTTCCAATCATCTTCATCAAAACATCGAAAATCTTTTTAGACCGGAGATACAGTCTTTTCTTTCCAAAACGGTTCAACAATCTTTGCGAGATGCTGTCGCTCAAGGTGTTACTTCGGTTTTTTGGGCCTCATTGATCATGTCATGTGCGTGCCTGTTCTTCAGTTACAGGCTTCCTAAATGAGCCCAAATAAATACACAAGCGGGGAAAGGTGATTTTTGAATTATGAAAAATAAATCCGGCACACAAAAAAACGGCAGAAGCAGACGCCTCACAGGAAATACATTCAAGTTTGATTGCCATTCCGGTGTGACATGTTTTACCCGATGCTGCAAAGATGCAGACATGTATCTTTACCCGTATGACGTCATCCGCATGAAAAACCGGTGTGGCATGTCTTCGGATAAATTTCTGGAACGGCATACGTTTCAAGCCATTCGAGACAACCCATACTTTCCCAGCCTTATGCTGAAAATGTCGGATGATGATGAGAAATCATGTCCTTTTCTATCAACGCGTGGATGCACCCTATACGAAGACCGGCCGTTTTCATGCCGGGCATATCCAATGGAACGCGCCGTAGCGAGGGGCGATGATGAAAACGGGCGAAAAGTCCTATACTTTGTGGCCGAAGATTCTTACTGTCTGGGGCACAAAGAATCCCATGAATGGACTGTCGAAGCGTGGATTGAAGACCAGCAAATACAATTGTTTAATGATATGAATGATCTGTGGGTCGATATAGACACCCTGTTTAGAGGAAATCCGTGGGGCTCCGAAGGTCTCGGCAGCCCGGCATTAAAAATGGCCTTTATGGCATGTTTTAACGGCGATGAATTTAAAAAATTCATCTTTGAAAGCACTTTTTTGTCCCGGTTTGATGTCCCGCGGGAAACCGCCGACAAATTAAAGGAATCGGATGTGGAATTGATGAAGTTCGGTTTTGATTGGGTTAAATTTTTCCTCACCGGCACCGGCCCGCGCGGTGTGACCCGATCTAAAAATAACTCGCTTTAGCAGGGATGTTCTTCATGATAAATGCAGGCTAAAGATTTCAAACACATTGCGATTTTTCTATGATGCCGACCATTTACGGATCCGGGAAACCGTTTGGTTGCGCCACGTATCGGATACCCGCAGTTTAATGAATTGGGAAAAGAGATTGTTCACCAGCCCAATGACCTTTTCCAGAAGATAGACCTTTTCGATAACAACGCCCTCAAGATCTTCCGGGGTCTCCACCGGTCCGGTCTCCGGTAGTTTCAGGTTGGAAATGTTGAGACTTTCCCCCTTGAGGCTGAATAGCCAGTGTTGACCGACGGTTTTATAGGAAAGATGCATTTCGGTAACAACGGCCCCTTTCTTCAGCGCCACCAGTCCTTCTTCTAGGTTGGCATCATCGCCTTTAATGGTTATGGTTTCTTTGGCGTTGTTGCGCATATTTTCAAGCACCATGCGGCTGCCGATGTTCAGGGATAAAAGATCCGGATCGTATTGGCGCAACCGGTCCTGATCGGTTTCGATCATGAACCACAGCCAGGTCAGAAATTCGTTACCTAAGAATTGGTAACGGCGATATGCTATGGCGACATCCAGCATTGGTTATCCCTCAGATTGGCTTTGTTCCAGCTTTAGCAATAGATCTCGTTCACTGTCCGATAGTCCGGCGATCAGGTCGGCCGTCGTATACGGGAACAGACGGATCAGCTGCAGGCCGAAAGATTTGATAAAAAGCGTCTCCAACGCCTCGTTGGCCGATTTCAGATTGGAAAAGAACCACACGGAGGCCTCCTTGTAATCCCAAACCAAATCAAAGACGTTTGGGGTTGCCGGAATTCGGCGGCTGAGGGTGAGGACGACATGGTCTCTGATGGCTTTTTTCTCGTTGGCGGATAAATAGCGTCGGCCGCTGTCCGCCAGGCGTTTGGCAACCTCTAAGGTACAATGTTTCCGAACGAGTTTCGGCGGAATGGACTTTTTGTCGATCCGCAGGGCAAAAACCATATGGGCACCGAAAACAAAAGAATAACCTTCAAAATCGGGAGCATACGGATTCTCAAAGGATGTCCAGCCGATGATGGCTTCCGACCCGTCATCTTCGATGTTGGGAATTGAACGTTGTTTAAGGCTCTGGTATACGGTTTCATGAACCGAGCCGTCCAGTCTGCCCTTGACTTTATAGCGTGTTACGGAAATACGTGATGATAATAAGCCCATGATTTTATATTGGTATTGTAAACGTTAAAGAATCGGCGCTGTCGATTACCTATATAAAATCAGCGCAAAGGGCTTATAACGTTTTTGCGGTCCGGTTACAAGCAATTTTGTTCCGGCACCCATTTTTAAATCAGAATGGCGATTTGTTGATTATTTCTATATCCGACCACCCAAACATCCTCTTCTTGCAATTTATTGGCCGACGAATGTATAATACTTCGTCAGAATAATAAATTCGTTCTAATGTTATTAGAAGCTGTTTCAACACTTTCCATTCGTTGGTTTGAGCCTTACCGTCGCTGCGAAGCACTACCGCAAGGCAGAACATTCCCTGCAGCGTGTTGGAGCGAAGTTTACCCCGTGAAACCTATCGTTTTTTCTGTTTAACTGGGGCGGAAATCCCGCTTTGCGGGGCTGCAGGGAGCTTTAAATGACTTCTAAGACCCATATCCGGGGAAAAAATAAATCAAAATTGCACCGGCTTTTTCGTGTTGGAATAATTGGAGAAAGGTCCGATGGAAACAAAACAGACCGATAAAGAATTGGAACAAAAGATCAAGGCATTAGAGAATGAAGCACTTGAACGCAAGCAGGCAGAAGCGGCGTTGCGCGAAGCACACACAGCGCTTGAACGGCATGCAGAGGATCAAAATGCCGAATTGGCTAAAACTGTCCGGCGACTAAAGGGAGAGATTAAAGTGCGCGACCGGGCTGAGAGGAAGTTGAAAGAATCAGACAAAAAATACTTGAATCTTTTAAATATTTCCGTTGTGGGAATTTATCAGAGCAGTATCATCGGCGATATTATTTATGTAAATGAAGCCTTGGCAAGAATCTTTGGGTTTGAGTCTCCGGAAGAGATGCTGTCTGAAAGCGCCATTGTTCGATATAAGCACGCCGAAGACAGAGAGGTTTTGATACAATCTTTGAAGGCATCGGGCAGCCTTAAGGGTTTCGAATTTGAAGCGCTTGCCAAATCCGGTGAAACAAAAAATATACTTTTAAGTGCGGTTCTTGAAGGAGATACCATATCCGGAATGATTTTGGATATCACCGATCGCAAAAAAGCTGAAAAGGCACTTAGAGAGAGTGAAGAACGTTACCGGAGCCTTTTCAAGAACAACCACTCCGTGATGCTCCTCATAGATCCGGAGAGTGCCGATATCGTCGATGCCAACCCGGCAGCTGTCTCCTTCTATGGCTGGAGCTTTGAAGTGCTTGCCGGCAAAAAGATTACAGATATTAATACGCTTTCGGACGAACAAGTGTTTCAGGAAATGGGAAAAGCGAAGAGCGAACAGCGCCGAGCATTTTATTTTCAGCACCTTCTGGCGAACGGTGAAATCCGTGATGTCGAGGTGTTCAGCGGACCCATCAAGGTACATGGCAGAGAACTTCTATATTCGATTATTCATGACATCACCGATCGCAAACAGGTGGAATTGGCCCTTTTAGAAAGGGGGAAAGAATTAGAAAATAAAACACATGAGCTTCAGGAAGTCAATGCAGCCTTGAAAGTCCTCCTGAAACACCGGGACGAAGATAAAAAAGAATTGGAAGAAAAAGTCATTGCAAACGTGAAGAAGCTCGTGGTTCCTTATATTGAAAAACTGAATAACAGTCCATTGAATGACCGGCAGATGGTATATTTAAATATTATTAAATCGAACCTTGAGGACATTATTGCACCATTTCTTCACCAGCTGTTCTCGAAATTTTCTGATTTTACCCCGAGTGAAATTCAGGTCGCCGGGCTTGTTAGGGATGGCAAGACGACCAAGGAGATCGCTGAATTGTTGAATTCCTCCACGGGTGCCATTAATTTTCACCGGAATAATATTAGAACCAAACTGGGTCTCCGAAATACAAAAACAAACCTTAGGTCCTTCCTTTTGCCCCTGGCATAATATAAGTTTTTACCTTATATTATGCTTATAAATTTTCGCTGTTTACATATGGACTTTTTGTTGCCAAATTGTCGGTAACATTTAGTGCCTGAATTAACCCATTCAATCTTCTGCCAAACAGAAAATCAAAGCTGTGTTATTCGGGCGTGTGAGTGGATGTTATTTTTCCGCTTTCTTTTAAAAAGTCCGAACACACAGAGCTCGAAGATAAAACGAGGTGCTCGCCATCTCCAGGCAAGGTCATGGCCATAAAGGGAGATTCTCAGCAGCTTTCTGAAGAGAAATTAAAAATATCCGTCAAGGAATACCCAATAGAGCCAACCGGTTTAAAAGGTTAGACAATGCGCAAAATCGATTTAAAAAAAATCAGAGAATCCCTTATGATCAGCAAAACGGAGCTGGCTAGAACGGCCAATATCTCACTCATGACCATTACACGGATAGAACAAGGTATCCCATGCCGAAAGGACACCCAGCGAAAAGTTACGTTGGCTTTAGAAGAGACAATATCGGATAAGAAAAATGTAATGTTGTCATTTGACATAGGTAATAGAGAAAAGCGCCTAGGGTTAGACCGGCGCCAATTCTCATACGACACGCATATTCCCGAGCGCAGGTCTGAAAGGGAGCGTAGAGACGGACTCGATGGAAAACTGAAACCACGAACAAAAAAATAAAAGATTTATTTTAGACGGACCGGATTAGAAGGAGCCTCGCCCTTAAGCGTTGTTTTCTTGAACATATCAGTACCGGTCTTATAGAATTACGGAGGCACGTGTGGAAAAGAAAAAAAGGGCGTTGGAAATTTTACTTCGAAAACATATTGAACTCTACGAGAAATCCCGAGTCAGAAAAGAGAAATCGAAAGCCAGATCCGGTATTGGGAATGTCATTCGCCGTAGAAAAGGCGATCCAGACAAACGGATTGCTTTTGAATTAAATCGGTCATGATATTGTGATTGGCAAGAATCGGCTCCCGGAATTTCAACATCCGTGTAGACCCGAAGCCTTTCATCTGTTTACAAGCAACTATAAACATTGGATAGTAAAATAGAACACCGGCAGGACATGCCCCCCCAAAAAAACCTTTTTTTCTTAAAAATACCCTAACCCGATTTTTTCACCAGCTCCATTAAACGGTCATATACCCCATCCGATTGTCGGAGTAGCGCGGCGATGCGAGGACGTCGTCGATTTGGCGGGCATTGGGGATGAAGCTGTCGTATGCCCCCGTCAAGATCTGACAAGACCGATGTTTCACTTCTTCTTTGCCGTTGACATCATGTCCCGGGTTTCCAGCCAGCTCTGCATATCCAGGAGCGCGTTGGTCAGCGGGTAGCGGCCGTCTTCGAACACGCCGTAGTCACCGCCGCCGGCCATGGCCGACACAAACCGGACATTGTTGGCATGGAATAGCCAGGCATCGCTCCAGCGCCGTTCAATGAACTCGTCAAACGGGCTGCCTTTCTGGCCCGGCCCTTGGGCGTAGCCGCTATCCCAGGCTCTGCTCACCAGACCGGTGGCCGTTAGGACCTTGGCGTTGGAAGTCTGGATGGCGTTGTCCAGCCGTACAAAGTGGCCTTTGACCCAGGCGGTGCTGTGGCAGTTCAGACAGGTGTTCTGCATGTTCTGCTGGCGTATTTCTTGCGCTTCGGGGCCGATGAGGTAATCTTTGGCAAAACCGCCGTCAAAGTCTGTGGGCAGCGACAGACCGGCACGGTTACGAATCTTGGTGGTGTCGGGTTCCTTGGGGTACGGATGGGCGTAAATAAGGCCGAAAATCCGCCATCCCAGACGGTCGTTCATCTGGTGGGTACGCGGGTTGACCACCTCTCCGCCGGCATTGACCAGCAGACTGATATGACATGCGGCACAGGTCGGCGCAGAAAAATCTGTACCGATGGTCCAGGGCACCGCCGTAAAGTTCCAGGTGCTGTTCATGGCAGAAAAGATGTTGCCGTGTTTACTGGCAGAGTATACCTTGAAAGCCGGCACATCGGGCCCTGCGTGGCACTCCTTGCAGGTATAAGGTTTACGGGCCATCTCTATGGAGAAATGATGCCGGGAATGACAGGCGGAACAGGCCCCTCGGCTCCCGTCGAGGTTCACGCGGCCCACACCCTGATTCGGCCAGCCGCTGATGATCGGAAATTCGAGTTCTCCGGCAACGGTATCCCGGGTTTCATATCCGGACACCTCCAGCCGGGTGCCGTGGCAGTAAAAGCAGGCCTCTGCACGGGTGAGGCCATTGGCCGGGCTGAAACGAATTTTGCCATCTTTGACAGTGGTTTCGCCCAGAATGGTCCGTTGCAGGTCCTGGTAGAGGGGGTTCTCCGCCAGGTTTTTATACGCATGCGCCATGAGGTTTTTGGCGAACTGGGTTCTTTCCGTCACATGACATGTGGCGCAATCATCCGGGCTGACCACCAGATGGATTTCATACCCGTTATGCTCGAATGTATCTGAATGAGCGCCGGCTCTAAGGGTATGGCATTCAGCGCATCCGACAGCTTGGTTTTGAAGGGCTTCGGGTACAGATGTGCCGGACATTCTCCGTTTCAGCTTATCAGCTTTCAAGGCGTTTTGGGGTGTCATTTTCGAATGTCGGCTGTTGTGCCAGTCCTGAACGATACCCGGATGAAACTCGCTGTGGCAATCCAGACATTCCTGGGTGGCATCGCTGATGGGTGCTTCGCTGGCGGCCGCCAAAACCACAGATGCCAAAACCCACAGGACGACAATTACCGTGAAGTAAAATCGCTTCATCATACCCACCTCCTTAAACAATTTAGACGTGGAATCAAAAACATACCCGAATTATTCCCCTAAACAAGCAGGGTTAAGCCTGAATAAATGGCCAATCCCCACGCATTGACATCAGTCATATTATGGTAATCTTTTTTTAAAGTTTGATACAAAATTTTACAACATAAATTTCAGAAAAATGGACCAAAGCGGGACGGTCCAGAAAACCCGGTATAAGATCAGCCCCAAGAACACCGCTCCTGAACGGGTGAAAGCGCACGAGTAACCAAGTTTCGCACCGCTATTATTTAGGACGTACCCGGTGGTGCCGAAGGGCAAACGCTTCGTCGAAATCTTGGTGCCGAAAAATTCAATGTTGCCATAAGACGGATTATTAAGGTATCGTGGTTGAGTTGGAGCACCCTATTCAACGCGCCAGGCGATTTCAAAGGTCTAAATTTTACACCCTGTTCGACAGACTATGGTCTATTCCAGTTCTTTACTGAAGGAGGACAAAATGATTGTCGGAATTCTCAAGGAAATCAAAGCAGAGGAAAATCGTGTGTCCATGACCCCGGCCGGCGTGGAAGTTATAAAACAGAACGGCCATTCCATTCTGGTAGAGAAGGCTGCAGGCAGCGGCAGCGGCTTCGACGATGTCGCCTATGAGAACGCCGGGGCCGAGATCGTTGAAAGCCCCAAAGAGATTTTCCAACGTGCGGACATGGTGATGCATGTGAAGGAACCGCTACCGCCGGAATACGACCTCATCCGTGAGGACCAGATTGTTTTTACGTATCTGCATCTGGCGGCGGCCGAGGAGTTGACGAATATTTTGATCAAAAGCAAAGCCGTTAACATTGCCTATGAAACCATTCAAAAAGCAGACGGCTCCCTGCCCCTGCTCACGCCCATGAGTGAAGTCGCCGGCCGGATGGCCATCCAGCAGGGGGCCAAATATCTGGAAATGGCCCAGGGCGGCCGTGGCGTTTTGCTGGGGGGCGTGCCGGGGGTCGATCCGGGTACGGTGGTCATCATCGGCGGCGGGGTCGTCGGAATCAACGCTGCCAAGATGGCCTGCGGCCTGGGCGCGAAGGTTTACGTCCTGGATTTGAACCTGGAACGTTTACGGTTCCTCAGCGACGTGATGCCGGCCAACTGCTTTCCCTTGATGGCCAGCCCTGCGGCGATACGAAAGTTTGTCAGAAAGGCCGATGTGGTGGTGGGAGCGGTGCTGGTTACCGGTGCCAAGGCACCCAAGCTGGTGACCCGGGACATGCTTAAAACCATGAAAAAAGGCGCGGTGTTGGTGGATGTCGCCATCGATCAGGGAGGCTGTTTTGAAACATCCAAGCCGACCACCCACTCGGATCCGATCTTTACCGTTGACGGGATCGTCCATTACTGCGTGGCCAACATGCCCGGGGGAGTGGCTCAAACGTCCACCATGGCATTGACCAATGCGACCTTGCCGTATGCCGTGGAGATTGCCAACAAGGGCTGGAAGCGCGCCATCCAGGAAAACCCGGAAATCAAACTCGGGGCCAACGTCGTCAAAGGAAAGGTCACCTACAAAGCCGTTGCAGATGCTTTCGGTCTGGAATACACGCCGATTGATGCATTAATTTAAATCGACCATCGCGGGTGAACCTCCCACTTGAATCTTGCATAGAGCGGGAAATGATCCGACACGTATCGGCCGTCAAATGTATCCTGAATCACCGTGCTGTTTTTTATAATGATGCTGCCCTGATAAAGAACCCAGTCGATATGATCTCCGTTTGTAACCCCTGTGAATCCGTGGTGGGTTCCCGGAAAAGGTTTTTCAAATGCGTTTTTCAAATAGAACTCTTTAATCTCTGGTTTCTGATCCTGTCCGGTGAAAATGTTATAACAGGGGCTAAATGGCGTGGTGTTAAAGTCTCCAATGAGAATTACAGGGATGTCGTTGGGGAGATGCGATAGCCGTTGGAGAATCAGTTTGGCGCTTCGGGTCTGGACCGAGACGTCAAAGTCCAAGTGTGTGTTGACACAGATAAGTTGGCGGCGGGAATTTTTGAACATGCCGATGGTGCACTGTCTCGGCCAGAGACTTTTCCGGTAACGGCTCGGCACCATAGGTGTTGGGCTCAAGAAAAAATGTTCACGATACGTACAGGTCCAAGTATTTTTATAAAAAATAACATTGTTTTGCCAGAAATCCGGAGAAGGGCTTCGCTGCCCGATATAATTATATTCAGCCAGAATTTTATGGATAAAATCGATCTGAAAATCATTGGCTTCCTGGAAACCCATGAAATCCGCACGATATTTTTCAAAAAAAGCAGGAAAGCATCTCTTCCGGTATTGCCAGCCATTGGGGCCGTCGTCAGCCAGGCCGAAACGAAGATTTAATGTCAAAACAGAAAGCATGGTAGGGTCCAGGTTTAAATCGTGCGAGATCGCAATGCGTTAAATGGATAATGAACTAACGAACATCCATATCAAGCAGGCCGGGATGTTCGGCAAGGTCGAATCGGATATTTTTAAAGTTTTCGAATGTGACATCAGAAAACCCCAGGTTCAATTGCTTGCGTATGACATCAAATATGGCAAGATAATTCAGGAGTATTCTTTTGTGCCACTTGAGCCCGATTCGGGATGCCAGTTCTTTGATATATTTTTTAGGGCCTTCGATTTCGAGAAAGTCACCGTAGGGCATGGTGTCGAGACAGAAGTTCGTATCGTTTAACACAAAGGTTTCACGCCATTTTTCGTAAACCTGTTCTTCATGAAACCCTAAAGATTCCAGAATTTGTTTCATGCCGGCAAAGTCAGAAACTTCGACTTCGAACTCCCTTAATGTTTTAAATTGATCGTCTTTGAAAGGAGGTTCAGATTTAAACGTCAGGGTGGTTTTTATATCTTTTCGCAGTCTCAGGAGAGATTTTTTTTGAATCAGACGGTTATCAGCATCTTCAAACCGCAGGTTGGTCTCAAAGACGCGACCCTTGAAATCGGCGCCGAGCGCTATAATCCGGCGGCGTATCGGATTCACATCCGACAAATAAAATTTTACCTCGGTTTCCAAATTTTCCATTTGACATTGCCTGCAAACCATTTCAATATCTTCCGGTGAGTGTTTTTGAGTTCCGCTGAAAGCGGACGGAATATAACATCGCCAAGCGATTCAATAATTTGTCTTATATTAGAAATCATATTAAGTGTCAATTATTGACTCAGTTTGTGTTTTTTCCCTTGACACAGGGGCAAATTTTGTTTAAATGTGTGAGGTTTTTTATTTGAAGGAGAAAATCCAGTGAAAAAATATACATATAGTGCAAAAAATGAGGACAACCCAGGAAAATGGTGTCTGGTTGATGCCGAAGGTGCGGTTCTGGGAAGACTTGCCAGTTCTGTGGCGGCCCGCTTGCGGGGAAAGCACAATCCCCTTTTTACCCCACATGCGGATACCGGAGACTGGGTGATTGTTGTCAATGCGGAGAAGGTTGTGCTGACCGGGAGAAAGTGGGATCAAAAAAACTATTACCGGCACAGCGGTTACATTGGCGGGCTGACGACCATTACGGCCAAGAAACTGATGGAAAAAAGACCTGAAGATTTGATTCGTTTTGCCGTTAAGGGAATGCTGCCAAAAAATAGACTGGGGAGAAAACTTTTTAAAAAATTAAAAGTATATTCGTCTGATAAGCATCCGCATGAGGCCCAGCAGCCTGAAATTTTCGAAATTTAACCTATAAAAATAAGTGTTCTTAATTATTGGGGAATGGTATGGAGAAGGAAAACGTCTATTATGCGACGGGTAAACGGAAAAATGCCGTAGCCAAGACTTGGTTAAAACCCGGAGGCGGTGATATCACCGTGAATGATCTGCCGCTTGATGATTATTTTAAGGTTGAGTCGGCCAGAACGACTTTGAAGCAGCCACTCGTTCTGACGAATACGCTCGGGTCATTTGATATAAAAGCCAAAGTTGCCGGTGGTGGTTTTTCGGGACAGGCCGGCGCAATCCGGCACGGCATCACCAAGGCGCTTATGCTGGCCAATCCTGATTTAAGGACGGCGTTGAAAAGAGCAGGTTTTGTTCGGCGTGATCCAAGGGTTAAGGAGAGAAAGAAATACGGTCAGAAGGGTGCACGAGCCCGTTTCCAGTTCTCAAAACGCTAAAGTTTTTTTCTACTAGATCCAAGGGAGCCGGTGTTTGCCGGCTCCCTTTATTCATGCCGAATTTTCCACTTGGCCTTCCGCTTTTCAAGAAACGCCAGCATACCTTCCTGGGCATCTTCATCAACACAGTTTATGGCAATTGCACGGGTTGCATAATCGTAAGCAGATCTCATATCGAGATCGACCTGCTTGTAAAAAGTGTCTTTTCCAAAAGCGAGCGTGTACCGACTGTATTGAGCGATTTCCATTGCCAGGCTTCGGGTCTGTTCGGTGAGGTTCTCCGGGGGGACGATTCTGTTGATCAGCCCGAACCTTTCGGCATCCTCGGCTGAGATAAAACGCCCTGTCAATAGCATTTCCATGGCCCTTCGTTTCCCGATAATCCGAACCAGTGGTACTGCCGGGGTGGAACAAAAAAGGCCTATTTTGACCCCCGGTGTGGCGAATTGAGCACCGGTTTCTGCAATGGCGAGATCGCAGGCCGCAACCAGCTGACACCCTGCTGCTGTTGCAATGCCGTGAACTTGAGCAATAACGGGCTGGGGCAGTTTTTGAAGCGTTTGCATCATTTCAGCGCAGACCGAAAACAAATGGTTAAAATGCTGGATATCCAAATCTGTACCCACCATTTCTCCAAGGTCATGCCCTGCGCAGAACGCCGGGCCGTTTCCCTTTATGACCACCACACGGACATCCTGATCCTGTGCGACAGTGTTAAGTTTATGGAGCATGTCGCCCATTAATTCCAGAGAGAGTGCATTCCGCTTTTCCGGACAATTTAATGTAAGCCATGCGATGGGTCCGTCCTTTTCCAGCAATACGGGTTCCACGATTTATCCTCCTTGTGACAGCAAAAATTGTATCCATTTGGCGTTATAGAACAACGCGGCCCAAAAGCATTCCGGTGATCTGGTTTTTATACCCCGCCTTCTTGCGGCGGGGCGCTTCATTTTTTCATTGCTTTCCAGCATCTGACAAAATGTCCTTCCCCAATTTTTTCGAAAAGGACCTTCTCTTTGCGGCAGCGCGGGGCTTCCATGGAACATATAGACCGGTATTTACATCCTCGGAGCGCCGCCGAGGAATCGGGAATATCCTCTTTCGGAAGCTTAATTTCCATTTTTTTTCCCGGCTCGGAATTGGGAATCGCAGAGAGCAATGACCGGGTATAGGGATGATGCGGGTTGTCAAAAATATCTTCAGCAGATGCATACTCCATGACCTGTCCCATGTACATAACAGCGATGGTGTTGCACAGATAGCCCACAACATTAAGGTCATGGGAGATGAAAAGATAACTTAGCCCCAGCTGATCCTGCAAGTCTTTTAAAAGGTTAATGATCTGAGCCTGGATAGAGACGTCCAGGGCCGATATGGGTTCATCGCATATGACCAGGGAAGGCTCCACGCTCAAGGCTCGGGCAATGCCGATACGCTGGCGCTGACCCCCGCTGAATTCATGGGGATACCGATCTGTGCTGTCCGGGGACATGCCCACCATTTCCATGAGTTTTTCAAGGCGCGCTTTGCGCATTCTGTGGCTTTTGAGGCCAAGAATCCGTAACCCCTCTTCCACAGACTGGCCAACGGTCATTCGGGGATTCAGTGATCCGAACGGGTCCTGAAAAACAATCTGCATCTCTTTCCGGTGCGGTTTCATCTCTTTTTTGGAAAATCCACCGATGTCGATTCCTTGGTAAATAATTTTTCCTTCATCAAGCTCCAGAAGTTTCAGAATCAATCGGGCGACGGTTGTTTTTCCACAGCCGCTTTCACCCACCAGGCCCATGGTTTTTCCCCGTTCGATTTCAAAACTGACGCCGTCCACAGCTTTCACCCACCCGGAGATTTTCCGGAAAAAACCTCTGCGTATGGGAAAATATTTTTTCAAATCTTTAACGCAAAGAATGATGGGATTATTTCTATTTTTTGAATTCATCTAAGTATGATGACCTTTATCTTGAAACAGTATCGGACAGCGGGCCAGATGCCCTTGGCCGTAATCGCACATTTTAGGATATTCTTTATGACAGCTCGGCGCTTTATGGGGACACCTTGGATGAAAGGGGCACCCCGCCGGCTTATACGCCGGGTTTGGTACCGTCCCGGGGATGCTGTAAAGTCTTTTGCCCCGCTTCGAAAGGCTGGGAAGAGATGCAAGCAGTCCCTGAGTATACGGATGCCGGGCATTGCGAAAGATTTGTTCCGTATTTCCCTGCTCTGCAATGATGCCGGCATACATGACATAAACCCGATCGGCGATGGCCGCCACGACGCCGAGATCATGGGTAATATAAAGAATCGACATGGATTGTTTTTTCTGAATAGACCCGAAAAGCTCAAGAATCTGAGCCTGTACCGTGACATCAAGGGCGGTGGTCGGCTCATCTGCAATAATCAGATCCGGGTCACACGCCAGAGCCATTGCGATCATAACCCGTTGTCTCTGACCGCCGCTGAGCTGATGGGGATAGTCTTCAAGTCGTTGTTCAGGAGCGGAAATTTCCACGTCCTTCAAGAGGCGAATACATTTTTCATGAAGCGCTTCGGCCCCTATCTTTTTATGGATACTGACGGCTTCTGAGATCTGGTTTCCGATGGTAAAGACCGGATTCAGCGATGTCAGAGGTTCTTGAAAAACCATGGCAATATGGTTTCCCCGGATCTTTTGCATTTCTTCTTCGTTGAGTTCCAACAGATTTCGTCCTGCGAACACGATTTGGCCGTCTACGATTTCTCCGGGCGGCGTTGTAACGAGGCCGAGGATGCTGAGCGCAGAAACTGTTTTCCCGCATCCGGATTCACCCACAATACACACCGTCTCTTTTTTCCGGACCTCGAAACTGACCCCGTCCACGGCACGGGCACATTCATGGCCGCTTCGAAAATATACTTTTAAATCTCGTACGGAAAGAAGGGTATTGTTGTCTGTCATTTTGTTCTTTAAATTTTAGGTACTTTAGTTCATTTTAGGCATTCTTTGTTCAGTGTCTTTCCCTGAGTTTCGGGTTCAGTGCATCCCTGAGACCTTCACCAAAAAGGTTAAAAGAGAGCACGACGATCAATATGGTGATCCCCGGAATGAAGGTCAGCCAGGGAGCATCGAAAATGAAATTTTTGCCGCCGGAAAGGATATTGCCCCAGGTGGCATTGGGCGGGGGTACTCCGAACCCGAGAAAACTCAAGCCGGCCTCTGTCAAAATGGCGGAAGCGATACCGATGGTGGCAGAGACCAGCACCGGCGCGACGGCATTGGGCATCATGTGCCGAAAGATGATCCTGAAATTGCCGATGCCCAGCGCCTTTGCCGCCGCCACAAAGTCCTGTTCCCTCAGGGAGAGAAATTCAGCGCGGACAAATCTCGTCGTCCCCATCCAGCTGGTCAATCCGATGACGATCATAATATTGTAGATGCTTGCAGGGAGAATCGCCACCACCGTTAAAATCAGAAAAAAGCTCGGAAAGCAGAGCATAATATCCACGATTCTCATGATCAGGGTGTCCACGGAGACCGCATTGGTGTGGAGCATTGCCCGCCATGATGAATGTGCTTTTTTCCTGGATCTGTGCCGGGTCAAGACAACATAAACGATGTATGCCAGGCAGAGCAATAAAAGCGCTGCGCCGGAGAGGGTAACATCGAGAAGTACCAGTCCTGTTCCTGAAAGCAAAAATAACGTCCATAGAATGAGGTCTATTTTAATGTAATGTTGTCCGAAGTAGCCTGCAATTCCGCCCATGAAGATCCCGATGAGTACCGATATTCCGACGGCGACAAAACCGACGGTCAGCGAAACCCATGCCCCTTGAAGCATTCTCGCAAAAACATCTCTTCCCAGATCATCGGTTCCCATCAGATAGAAATTCAAGGTTGGAACCTGGTTTGGTTCCAGTAAGTCGAGATTGGGTTTTGAAAAAGGGGGTCGCAGCTTTTCCTCGAGGCGGATCAAAGATGGATCGAAAATGGGCTTGGATCCCGAGGTCAGGAAAAGACCCGTGATTGCGCAGCAGAAGAATAAGATAAAAATGAGCAGCCCCATAATGGCAAGCCGGTTTTGTCCGAAAAGAAGCCAGAATTCCTCCAACCTCGTCCGCTTCGGGGCCAGCGGTGCCTCCACATGGAAATCTTTGGTAACCGTTGTTTCATTGAGATTCATTACAGGCGTATCCTCGGATCGACAATTAGGTAAAGAAGGTCCGATATAAAGGTGCCGGCCAGCACCAATACGGCTGAAACAAAATTAACCGTCAGGATAATCGGGTAATCCCTGGCCAGAATCGCTTCATAGGCCATGCGGCCCATACCGGGCCAGGAAAAGATGGATTCGATGATGACCGAGCCCCCGATCAAACCGGGTAAAATCAGACCGAACATGGTTACGAACGGCAGGAGCGCATTTCGGAGCGCATGTTTATAGTGGACCTGTTCCGGGGGAAGTCCCTTGGCCCGGGCGGTTCGAATATAGTCCTGACCTTCCACTTCCAGCATCTGGCTTCGAACATACCTGGAAAGGACTGCAATGCCGCCGGTTGCAACCAGGACCGAGGGAAGGAGCATGTGCCAGATCCTGTCCATCAATATGTAAGGGATGGAAGCGTCTCCGATCCCGAACGTTACCATGCCGATAACCGGTACATGGAAACGGGTCACCACAAAAATTATGAGAACGTAAGCGAAGAAGAATCCGGGTATGGAAATCAGCAGGTAAGAT
The DNA here is from genome assembly GCA_032126435.1 of Desulfobacterales bacterium. Lineage (GTDB taxonomy): Bacteria > Desulfobacterota > Desulfobacteria > Desulfobacterales > UBA11574 > JAAXQD01. The sequence continues at coordinate 19,487 of JAQBBE010000323.1, forward strand.
AAAAATGTGGCGGTTCGGTCAAAGATACCTTTCCTAAAAATGGCCGACCGGATGCCCACCGGGAAAGAAAGGGTCCAGGTTATGAGTGTTCCCACAATAAAAAGGGGGAGGCTGTTTAAAAATCGTTCCCAAATTTTTTTAAGGACCGATTGATTGTCTTTCCATGATACGGTTTTTCCGGTAAACAGGTCCTGATAAAAATAGACATACTGGACATACAGCGGCTTATCCAGATGAAATTCTTTGCGAAAGCGTTCCACCACCTCGGGTGTAAATTTTGGATTCATGGGATCGACCTGGCTCGGTTTTCCCGGTGCAAGATGAATAATCGAAAAAGAAACGATGGAGACGAAAAAGAGGGTGATTAATTTTTGTACAAAACTTCGTCCGATAAATGATAACATGGTCTATCCTTCATCCATAAAGTTCGGTGCCTTTGAAAGCTTTATCCATTTGTTGAAATAGAACCTATAATTGCCGGTCTGGGTGGGTTTTATTTTTTCATACCGGATGGTTCCGGCATCATCGACATCTTTTATGACGATACGCTTGTCTAAAACGGCGGTCCACTTTTCGACATAAAGGAATGTATACGGCTGTTCTTTTGCAATAATTTCATGAAGCCTGTGCGAGTATTCCACCTGTCGGATATGATTGTATTCCTGCCGTATCTTGATGATGAGATCATCGGCTTCTTGGTTTTTAAAATTAACAAAATTGAGCTGATATGGATTTGTTTGGCTCGAATGCCATATCTGATATAGATCGGGTTCGATTCCCATTTGCCACCCCAAAATCAAGGCATCAAAATCTGCTTTGTTTACCCGTTCCTGTATAAAAACAGACCACTCTAAAAGATCGGTCCGGACATCGATGCCGATCTGTTTCCATGCATTCTGGGCAATGGCCAGTATGGCTTTTCGAAGATCGTTGCCGTTGTTGGTGATGAGCGTGAATTTAAACCTTTGGCCGTCTTTTTCAAGCCAGCCGTCCTTATTCCGTTGCCAACCGGCCGCCGCCAAAAGCTTTAAAGCACCTTTGGGATCATAGGGAAGCGGATTGAGATGGTGGTTATAATAATCGGTCTGTTTGACAAAAGGGCCCGTGATTTGTTCTCCCTGACCATAAAGCACGTATTTGATGATCTTGTCGACATCAATGGCCATTCCCAATGCCCTTCGTACACGGGGATCATCAAAGGGTTTTCGTCTCATGTTGTAACCGATATATGTATAGCCGAAAGCGGTGCCGGAAAAGCTTTGAAATTTAGGATCTTTTTCCAAGCGTTTCACCTGATGCGGCTGAACACCATAGCTGTCGATGGTGCCGGCATAAAATTCCATTTCCTGGGTCAAAAGATCGGGAATAATCCGAAAGACATAACGTTGATAATTTGGCGGCCCTTCCCAGTAGTCGTCAAAACGATCCAGGGTAATATATTGGTCCGACTTCCACTCACGGAATTTGAAAGGTCCGGATCCGATAGGGCGGCGGTTGAAGGTGCTCTGGCGCATGGAAAAAGTTTTCGGGTCTTTTCCCAGACGCAAGGCTTCTTTTTCAAGTGCTTTTGAATTCAGCAGGTGTTCGGGGAGGATTCCCATGCCCCAGGTTCCAATGGCAGGAGAATAGAGCCGCTTGTATACGATTTTTACGGTCAGCGGGTCAACAACTTGAACCGTTTTGACCGGTTCGTAATCTGAAATGCGCGGCGAAAGATTTTTGGGATTCATGATCGCTTCATACGTAAATTTGACATCATCGGCTTCGACCCTATGGCCGTCATGAAACTTTACCCCGGGCCGCAGGTGAAACAGCAGGATCGGATTGTGTTCACCGGCCGGTAACAGCTCCTCGGCGTATGCCGCCAATTTTTCTTTGCCGTGCTGAGACGGCGAGCTCAAGTAGTCTTTGCTGTGAAAGGACTCAAAGTAATCTTTGCCCAGAAGGTGTGACAGGTTTTGAAAAAGATCCGGGTCGACGCCGTTGAGAACCAGTTTGATTCTAGCGGGTGCTGCAACACGAATTTCAATCTTTTCCTGTGTGTCGGTATTCGGATCTTTGAACGGCTGGGTCACCGAAAAGGTTCTGGGAGGGAGCACGGAAATTTCATTGATGCGTTTTAGAGAATCTTTAAGCCCCGGATCTGTTGCATGATTTTTTTTTTGCGCGTCTCTCACAAAGCCCGCTAACGTTTGAGGGTCTGCCTTGCCCAGACCGGGTATGGATGCGGATGGGTTGACATAAAAAAAAGCTTCTTCAAAAACCTCCCAGGATTTGGCCAGTCGTCCCCTGAAGCGCAATTGCTCATCCCGGTCAATAAGACCCTCGAACACAAGGTCCTGGATGTTGCTGCTGGCAGAATCCGCTGTAAGAATGGGATTAAGGAGGCTGGCATCACCGATGGATCCGGCAATGTATTCAGCAAGACGCGCAGGATTGCCCCTTGTTTGCTGTTCGTAGGTCGGCACCCAGAAATACGACTGCAACAAGACCACAATGAGAAGTATGGGTGCGAAAATGAGGACGCGTCTAATGGTCATGATAACAGTCGCTTATTGTATGAATTCCAAGAACAGGTTGTTTGAGCTAACTAAATGTTTTTAAAGGATAATTATTGTTGAAACATAAACATAAGAGATTCAGGTTTTTGAGTCAAGTGAAAAGGCGTGGGCGGAAATAGAAAGAACCCGGCGCCACTTCTCTCCACATTTGGAATATCAGAATAGTAAAGAGATGGCATGCGGATTTTTGGAGAAAAGAAAAAGCGGATAACCGTTTTTTATAAACCGTTATCCGCTTTGTTTAATCGTGATGAATGATAAACAATCTATTTGGCGGGCTTTGCCGAAGATTTTTCCGCCGCCTGTTTTGCCTTCAGGGCCGCAATCTGTTGATCCACGGCATCCATTTTTTGATGTATCAAATCGACTTTAAGGTCATCGATGCCCAGTCTTGCCGCTTCGGAGAGAAATCCTTTTGCTTGATTAAGATCGGAAAGGGTGGGTTTGCTGGCTGATACATCCGCCTTGTATAGAAGAATCATCAGCTCGATGTTGTTTAAGCGGCTAAAAACTGCTTCGTTGGCGGCAGGTGTTGTGGCATACGCCAGCGCCTTGTTCAAATACGTTTTAATACCGGCAAAATCCGGCAACCCCGGAACAATCAAAAGGGTATCTGCCTTTTCCACGTAGTAATTGAATATAAGGGGGAAGGCATCTGCTTTGGAATAAATATTTTTAATTGTTTCAGGCGGTTGAACGCCGGGGAGCGAGATCAAACATGCCTCGCCCATGGGGGCGAATCTTCCCTGCCAGATTTCAAGCGCACCGTCTGTTGCATGAATGTAAAATTTATTTTTGTTTATCATGCTGGATCCGATAACCAGTGCGATAAGAACAGCGAAAGCGGCCACCAGATATTTCATGGCCTTTTCCATGGGATCATCGGTTATGGTACCGCCACTATCGGGGGGTTCGTATGATACAGACACCTCAGGTTCTACGGCCTTTTCAGCGGCGGCTTTTTCGGCAGCGGCTTTTTCAGCGGCGGCCTTGATTTCCGCCAGATCAAATTTTTTCAGCAGCAATTCCTTGATCCGACGGGTTTCTTCTTCTGAGCCTGAGAAAAAAGGCGGTGCAGCCGAATCCTTTGAATCGGTTTCATCCGGGCGCACGGTATAGAGGGTTTCAGGTTTCCAAACGCCGAATTTTTTCATGATGAGATCTTTCACAGAAACCTTCTTCTGGGTTGTTTTAGGGGCGGTTTTTTTAGTTTTAACTGCGGGTGCCTTTTTGGCCTTTGGGGCTGCTTTAGCGGCCGCCTTTTTTTTTGCGGTGGACTTTTTCTTGGCTTTGGAGGTCGATTTAAGCAAGCTGTTTTTTCCCATAAAAAAACCTCTTTGAATTTGTGGGTGAGAGTGTATATAGTAAATAATAATTTATATTAAGAAAAATGTGTATATATGAATACATAAGTTTTGTAAACATTTTTTTATCATGATTAAGAACCCCGCAACAAAAAAAAGAGATCATCTGTTTTCGATTTTAGAAGAATATGGCTCTCTGATCATCGCATATTCAGGTGGCGTTGACAGTTCTTTTCTGCTGGCTGTGGCACATGAAGCGTTGAAAAAGAATTTGGTTGCCGTCACCGCAAGTTCGCCGGTTCATCCAGAATGGGAAAGACAATCGGCAACAGCGTTCGCACGACAACTGGGCGTCGAGCATATCATCATTCCGTCGAGGGAAATGAGCCGGCTCGAATTTAGATCCAACACAAAGGATCGATGTTACTTCTGCAAGAAATATCTCTGTGAGGATTTGTTAAAAATTGCCGGTGACAGGGGGATTGAACACGTCGCCCATGGGGCGAACGTTGATGATTTTGATGACTTCCGTCCCGGGTTTGCTGCTGCCCGTGAGATGGGCATAACGGCGCCGCTGGTGGATGCAGGACTCACCAAGAACGATATTCGCCGGCTTTCAAAGCAGATGAACCTAAACACCTGGAACAAGCCGCCAATGGCATGCCTTGCCACAAGAATTCCATATGGAACCCCCATAACCCTAAAAGACCTTGAAATGGTGGACCGGGCGGAACAGGTTTTATGGAGCTACGGTTTTACGGGCTGCCGCGTTCGAATGCATGGGAACGTCGCCCGGATAGAAGTCGATACCGGAGATGTCGAAAGGTTCCTCGATCGAGAGATGCGATCCGTCATTACAGAAAATTTGAGGAAAATCGGTTTCCTACATGTGGCTGTGGATCTGGAAGGGTATCGCCAGGGGAGCATGAATCGGGATTTGGCGACCTGATGGGTGAACAGACCGGACGAAGACCTCATGCCCCATATCGATTCAATCAAGAGCGAATGTTCGAATACGCCAAGGATGTCCGGATGAACTCTCTGAACAGGGGATGCGGGTCCATGGGCCGCGATTTGAACTCCGGATGGAACTGACAGCCGAGAAACCAGGGATGGTCTTTGATCTCGACCATTTCAACCAGCTCGCCATCCGGTGACGTTCCGCTGACAACCAGTCCGCCGGCCTCAAGACTGTCTATATAAGCATTGTTGAATTCATATCTGTGACGGTGACGTTCTGAAATGTTTGAAACGCCGTATGCAGTATATGCGGCCGTACCTTCTTTAATATTGCAGGGGTAAGCACCCAGGCGCATGGTTCCCCCCTTGTCTGAAGTGATATCCCGTCTCTGAACCGTTCCGGTCTTATCGTCATACCATTCCGTCATCAGATATATCACCGGATACGGCGTGTTTTTATCAAACTCCTGGCTATGGGCGCCGTTCATACCTGCGACGTTGCGTGCGAATTCGATGACGGCAATCTGCATTCCGAGGCAAATCCCAAAATAGGGAATCTTTTCTTCCCTGGCATATTTTGCGGCGCAAATCTTACCTTCAGTACCGCGGGATCCAAAGCCGCCGGGGACCAGTATGCCGTCAACGTTCCCGATCATCTGTTTGCAATTGTTTTTCTCGATCTTTTCTGAATCGACAAAGTTGAGGTTTACCCGGCAATCATTGGGAATCCCGCCGTGACGGAGCGCTTCATTCAAGCTTTTGTAGGATTCAGTCAAGTCGACATATTTGCCGACAATTGCAATGGTCACTGAAGATTTAGGCTCTTTGAGCCGTCTGACAATTTCCTCCCAGGTATCGAGACGGGGCGCTCGTGTCCAGATGTTCAGCTTTTCAACAATTTTCTGATCAAGGCCTTCCTTATGGAACACCAGAGGAACTTCATAAATACATTCCACGTCTTTAGCTGTAATCACCTCATCGACGGTTACATTGCAAAATAGGGCTATTTTTGCCTTGATTTCTTTGGGCAGGTATTGGTTTGTGCGACAGAGGAGAATGTCTGGTTGAATACCGATACTGCGGAGCTCCTTTACGCTGTGCTGGGTCGGTTTTGTCTTAACTTCTCCTGCTGTGGCGATATATGGAACAAGGGTCAGATGGATATACAGGGCATTTTCCTTGCCGACATCCGTCCTGAATTGCCGGATGGCTTCCAGAAAAGGAAGGCTTTCTATATCTCCGACCGTTCCGCCGATTTCGACGATGACGACATCGACGGAACCCGCCACAAGTTTGATACTTCTTTTAATTTCATCGGTAATGTGGGGAATCACCTGAACCGTAGCGCCCAGATAGTCTCCCCGCCGTTCCTTGGTGATGACCGAATGGTATATTTTCCCGGTGGTAAAGTTGTTGTCACGGTTCAATCTGGCGTGGGTAAATCTTTCATAGTGCCCAAGATCCAGATCGGTTTCTGCGCCGTCATCCGTTACATAGACTTCTCCATGCTGGAAAGGGTTCATGGTTCCAGGATCCACATTAATGTAAGGATCGAGTTTCTGTAAGGTTACGGTAAGCCCGCGGCTTTCAAGCAGTGCTCCGATGGCCGCGGAAGCAAGCCCTTTGCCCAGGGATGAAAGTACGCCGCCCGTCACAAATATATATTTTGTTTTATGATCCATTCAGAGCCTCAGCTTCGGATTTGGGATCCAGATTATCATTTGTATATTTTCTTGAAATCCTCGATGGTTTCTTGAATTTCGTTCAACGGTTCTTTCTTGTCTTGACCCGCAGATTCTGTTGGTTCGACCCGGGGATAGCGTGATTTAAGGTCTTCGATGTCAAAAAGATTTTTTGGAAAAGACGGGTCCACCTCGATGTTTTCCACATGGATTTCCCGGACCAAATTCCCATCGGCGATAAACTCGATACGCATTGGATACCAGGTGTTCTCCAACTTGTGCCACTGTAAATACCGAGCTTCCAGGCGCTGCTGTGTTTGGCTCGTAATTATCCAGCGAAGCGGTCTGAAGGTATCCTTGTCCAACCATACTTGCGGAACCGTTTCATCCGGATATTGGGCACCCAGAACATATGCCGGTTTGCCCTGAAAGCGCCCAAGGCTTGAAGCCTTTGCGTCCACACCCAGATGGGACAATCTCTCTTGAAGCATCTCCCGGGATCTGAAAAGGAGAAGATCTTTGTAGTGATCAAAGCGGCTTTCGGGTTCATCCGAAGTCTTTCCGTCGATGACCGTCAAGGTCCTGCCTTTTGATAAAACGTGAATTCGTTGAATGCTTTCTGATAAAATATCTGAACGAAACGTATTCGGGAAAACATACTTTAAAGTTTCGCTGAGTTCAACCGTATTTTTGTTCGGGTTGTCAAAGTGCAGCACCAGTTTTTGCGTCACCAAAAGGCGTTTGCCTTTGCCGAGATTCTGCGTCATTAATTTAAGGATGTAAGGTCCTGGCAAGACATAGGCGCGAGCCGGGACATGGCAACAAGCCAAAAGGGCAAGGCCGAAGAAGAAGACCCACGACTTTTTCAGGCGTTGATGTAGAAGAAACTTAAAGTATTTCATCTGCAAATGTGGCCCCGTCCCCGAGTTCTTCTTCAATCCTCATGAGCTGGTTATACTTGGAGATACGGTCACTGCGGGACATGGAACCGGTCTTTATCTGGCCGCCGCTGACACCCACGACAAAATCTGAGATAAAGTCGTCTTCGGTTTCACCCGATCTGTGAGATATCACCGTGGTGTACCCGGCATTTTTTGCCATCTCAATGGTCTCGAGGGTTTCGGTAACTGTCCCGATCTGATTCAGCTTTATCAAGATGGAGTTGCCGATGCCTTCTTCGATCCCTTTTTTAAAGATTTTGGGATTGGTCACAAAAATATCATCGCCCACAATCTGGATGGAGCCTTCCAGCCGGTCGGTCATCAATGCCCAGCCTTTCCAATCCTGTTCCGCAAGCCCGTCTTCAATACTCAGGATCGGATAGTTATTAATGAGATTCTCATAATAATCGATAAGCTTTTCGGCGGTGAGTTTTTTGTTTTCTGAACCAAGGATATACGTTCCTTTTTTGTAGAACTCGCTGGCAGCGCAATCCAGAGCAAGCCCGATATCGGTCCCCGGTTTGTATCCGGCGGATTCAATCGCATCCATGATGAATTGGATGGCTTCTTCATGAGATTCAAAGTCGGGTGCAAATCCGCCCTCATCGCCCACCGCCGTGTTAAGACCTTTGTCTTTGAGTATCTTTTTCAGGCCGTGAAAGGTTTCTGCTCCCATCTGAACGGCCTGGGCGATGGACTTGGCGCCCACGGGCACGATCATAAATTCCTGTATGTCCAGATTGTTGGCGGCATGAGCGCCGCCGTTGATAACATTCATCATGGGAAGGGGAAGGCATCTGGCATTGATGCCGCCCAGATATTTGTAAAGCGGCAATCCATAGGCCTGTGCAGCAGCTCTGGCAGCTGCCATCGATACGCTAAGGATTGCATTGGCGCCCAGCTTTGACTTGTTGGATGTGCCGTCCAGTTTAATCATGGCGTTGTCCAATGCGATTTGATCCGCGGCATCCATTCCGAAAACAGCCGGTGCAATCTTATCGATCACGTTTTTAACAGCCGTGACAACGCCTTTGCCGCCAAACCGCTTGGATCGCTTGTCGCGAAGCTCCAAGGCTTCACGTTTTCCGGTGGAAGCGCCGGATGGGACTGCAGCACGGCCAACGGCACCGCAGGAAACATAGACGTCGGCTTCAACGGTAGGATTGCCTCTTGAATCGAGAATTTCCCTTGCTTTGACATCAATTATTTCTGTCATGTTTCTCTCCTGTAAAAAATGTTGAATATTTCTGTAATGACTTTAAATTACGTGCAAATTTTAGCCATACAAACCCATTTTTCCGGGTTGACAATTTGAAAATAAATGTTACTCTTCAAATAATTCAATGTCAAGGAAAGGACATCTGATATCTTTATTGCAGTTAAATTTTCTACACACAGGGTGCTTGATTCTCTGTAATCATAACCCTTTTTAGGGGAAAAGAAAATCCGGATTCTTTTGACCCGGATCTTTACGCGTGCTATGCAAAACTCTGATTTTTATTCCAATGCACATCTCGTGGCTGCAGCCATAAGGATTCTCACCCACAAGAATTCAACACCCCCCTCCATCGACGAGATTTGCCGGACCCTGTCTTTTTCTTTGGAGCAAGGAAACTTTATCTGCAAAAAACTAAAAGATAAAGGGATCATCGAAATCGTTGAAGGCGTCTTCGGGACCCGCCTTTTTTTAAAAAACCATTTAAAAATAGAAGAAATCTCCAGGGATAAAAAGGCGGACAGCCTCGAGGACGCCGTCAAAAAATTTCAGAGTTCAAGAAAAGATATGACCCAAAAAGTCGAATTGTTTCGGGCTGAACAGGCAAAAAAGCAAAAGGACCTTTTTGCTGAACTGGAAAAAAAGCTGAAAAAAGGCTCGGCCCCTAACAAAACCACAACTTGAACGCATACCCTTTTCCCGTTTTGTTTACGCTCATTTAGGGTTATAGCCTCTAATCAATTTCCTGATTGATGAAATGACATCTTAAATCTTGCACAATTTTTGCAGCTCAGAATCCATATAAACACTACCGTTTCCAAATCGAACACTTTTTATTGTGGGAATGATACCCATGGGGTGCGTGTCAATGAAGGGCGTTTGCTCAATGTCGAATAATTAATGAACTCCTTAGTAAAAGACGGTTTTCGATTATAATCTTGAAATGAGGTGGTATGAAAAGACTTAACTCGGAGTATGTTGAAAGAGTGAACCTTCTCGTGAACAATTCGCCCTACTTTTCGTTGCTTTCCATGAAAATTCTTGACGTGGGCATCGGATATTCTCATCTGGAAATTGATATTGACCAAAAACATTTACAGCCTTTCGGTCTGGTGCACGGCGGGGTTTTTGCATCCATAATCGATGCAGCAGCTTTTTGGTCGGTCTTTTATGACGTTGAAGATCAAAATTCCGGGGTAACCACAGTGGATATCAAGTTAAATTACCTTGCACCGGCAGTTTCCGGGAAGCTCGTTGCAAAGGGCCGACAGATCAAGCTGGGTAAAACCCTTGGATACGCAGAGGCCGAGGTGACCAATGAAGATGGGAAAATTCTGGCCCATGGAACATCAACGGTGATGATTCAGCCGGGAAGGGGGTTGACGGATGACCCGCCGCTTCCCCGAAAATTTATACCTTAATTGATCAAATTCCATCGATCCTGAAGAATTCTTATTCACCCGACGCATCAAGAAACCCCCGCCCTTTTGTATGGAATCTGGAAGCCCTAAGGGTTTCAAATGGTGACAATTTTTTGAATAAAAACAGCCATCGATTGGATGAGACCTGTTGGCAATTTTTCCAATTTATATTTATCTGTCACTATTTGAAACGCTCGGTTTAGGTTTAAGACAGTTGGGTTAATATCGAATGATCAAGCTTATTTTACTCGGCCTTTTATCCTCAGTTTTTTTTAGCGCAACATTTATTCTAAATCGCGCCATGAGTTTATCCGGCGGCCATTGGGTTTGGTCATCTTCGTTACGTTATGTTTATATGTTGCTTCTGCTTATTATTTTAATCGGCATAAATAAAGGTGTGGCGCATTTACGGGATGTAATAAAAATATTTATTCGGCACTTAAAGTTTTGGCTGTTGGCTGGAAGTATCGGGTTCGGCATGTTTTACAGTTTTCTTTGCTATGCGGCGGATCATGCACCCGGGTGGGTTGTCGCCGGAACATGGCAGATTACCGTTATTGCAACGCCCGTCGTTCTTCTTTTTTTTAAAGAGAAAGTCCCCCGTCGTGGTGTTTATTTTTCTGTTCTCATCTTCATCGGTATTTTTCTACTCCAATTTTATAACAAAGAAAGTCAATTTGGAGTAAAACATATCGTTTATGGCGTGATTCCCGTTGTCATTGCCGCGTTTGCATTTCCCATAGGAAATCAGCTTTTAAATTTTGCTAAACATGGCAATCATTCATTGATACCCCACATTGACTCCCCAATTCTACACGATGCGTCCACATGTGTTCTGCTTATGACCCTGGGATCGATGCCTTTTTGGGCGCTGTTACTGCTATGGGTTGCACCGCCGCCGCCACTCAAAAACCAACTCATAAACACGTTCATTGTTGCCGTATCGTCGGGTATTATTGGGACGTCGATATTTTATAAAGCAAGAAACTCATCAAAATCTCCTTACGTCATATCAGGGGTTGATGCGACTCAAGCCGGTGGAATTGTGTTTTCCCTGGTGGGTGAAATGCTGCTGTTAAATGGTGCGTTGCCTCAGCTGACCGGCGTTGTCGGAATTATATTGATCGTGGTGGGGATTATCGGCTACAGCTTGAAAAAATATTAGAAACGGTCTCAAAAATAGTAGACTACCCTTCATATGGTTATCGGAATACACCCGTGATGCTTGACAGAAGAATGATGGGTGCCCCCCCATTTTGTCTTTAAATTCTGTCTCCTTTTTTGTTCCTCAGCTTGACAACCAACGCTTCGGGCAACGGCACGGATTTGTGAGTCTTCTGATCGGTATTCACCCACACAACCTTGCCTTTGACCAAGGTTGTGTCGCTGTTTTTCGGGAATATTTCAATAAAAAAAGTGAGGCTGGACCTGCCGATTCGTCCGGTTCGGACGCAAACTTCGATTTCGTCGTCAAAATGACTCGGGGCGAAGAATTCGACGGTGACCTTGACCACATGGAAGTCCGTTCCTGTTTGTTTGACATGTTCAATATAATTGTGGGAAAGATCCCGAAGATATTCGTTGATCGCCGTGTCGAAATAGGTCAAGTAATGGGCAAAGAAGACGATGCCCTGTGCATCTGTCTCTGCATAGCGAACACGAAAGGGGAAGCAAAATTTAAAATCGGATTTGGCCATGGTTCAACACTCCATTTAACGGACGTTATTTCCCCAAATATTCCGCCGATCACTTGAATCATAGACTGCGGGGACGACGATCTTTTATGGCAACTGTTTATTCATCTTCGCCTGAATACCCCCGGCTTGTTCCGGGGAGCTTTAAACCTGCGGGTCTTCAGGGTCTTTTTTTCAGCTTTTCCAGCGGGGGATTCACGCCAAGATCAAATATTTCATATTCCGTCTCGCCAACAAGAAATTTTTCGAGTTTTTGCTCTATGGATTTCCGCAAATCGCTGTTTTTCCATTTTTCCCAATATTCTATACCTCGCCAGTTTGATACGATCACAACTCGAAACGGATCTTCATGGTCCCACATGGTCTCAGCGGTTATGTACCCTTCCTGGTCCATAGCCCCAAAACGAATCTCTTTAATCACCTGGTTGATTTCGTTAACATACCCGTCCTTGAATCGTCGTTTTATTAACACCTTGATTGGCATTGTGGCCTCCTTTGGTAGCCGGATTTTCTCTTTTGATTTTTTATGGATTTTTAGATATAGGTAATCCGTATCGATCGACGGCGCACACATCCTGGTTTCATTGTTAAAATTGGCATAAAAAAAGATGTTTATCAAAACATATTCCGACTTTTCTTTATCAAAGGTGGGTGTAAGGTCCGACCATACTGTGCGCAAAATATATTTTACGCGGAACCGGGGCATGGATTGCAAGCTTATTTTTGGAAATTTTTCCTCCTACCATAGACGGAAAAAAAGGAGAATCATTGTATGGCGCAATTTAAAAATACCATGGAAATCTTTAAACTGCTCGACAAATCGAATTGTAGAAAATGTTACAAGCCAACATGCCTGGCATTTGCTGCTGCCGTGTTTCAGGGTGAAAAACAGCTCGACGAGTGCCTGCATCTGGAGCGTGGAATCATTGAGAAGTATGGCGGACCGGCCGCCAATCATCTGACCCTTGTGCAGGAGCGGGAACAGGCCATGGAACAGTTGAAAGGAAAAATTGCCACCCTGGATCTTCGTTCAACCGCCCGGAGATTGGGGGCCCGGTTTTCCGACGATAAATTGACGATCAAGTGTCTCGGCAAGAACTTCAGCGTCGATACGAAGGGGGACATTACAACCGACATCCACGTCCATTCATGGATAACGATACCCGTACTCAACTACATCATCGATGGTGCGGGAGTCCCTGTTTCAGGGAAATGGATTCCGTTCAGGGAACTGGACGGCGGGAAGACGTGGTATCGGCTGTTTGGACAACGATGCGAAAAACCCTTAAAAAAAGTGGCGGATACCTATACGGACCTTTTTGAAGATATGATTCACCTTTTCAACGGCAAGCAAGTGGAAAAACATTACAACGCCGATATTTCACTGGTGTTGCACCCGCTGCCGAAGGTGCCGCTTCTCATCTGTTACTGGAAGCCCGAAGATGGACTCGAA
>JAQBBE010000324.1:0-5763 GCA_032126435.1 Desulfobacterales bacterium
AAAATATCCCTTATTCGCAAGACGCCGGACAAAGGAATTCACAAGCCCCAAAGAAATATTCAGCGTCTTGGATAGATCCCGCTGGCTTGGGTTGTAATCGTTGTCAAACTCCTCAAGAATCTTTAAAGTACGGAGGTCTTGAGTGTCCATAGTGTGAAGGCTTTATCTGGTATGATAGGTTATAGTTTTTGGATGAAAAAAACCGAAGGAGAGATTTTCTGTAATGGAATCGCCTGCAATGCACGAAGCTCCGCCCATTAATTTACATCGGGCCTGGTGAGCTAATCAATTGTATTCTTTAGTTTTTTTAATAAATTAGAAAGGGATAAGTTTTTATTTGCAATGTGTTCATTAGTTGAACATATGCGGGGCGGCGTGTCAAGTATAAAAGTAAGGAATCCGGGCCCAGAGGACCCGGCTTTGGTTTCACACCATAGAGTTAAAGTCTACCGTATATGCCGGCCGGAATGATGGAGTGCTGGAATAGTGGAATATTGGGTATTAAAAGCGGAAGATATCTTATTTTAATCACAGGGTTCAAAACGCAGAACCCGGACCTCAGAACTGTACACATCTTGTCGTTATGTATCTAAAATAAACCCATTACGCCAACACTCCATTATTCCAATATTCCAGTTTAACCGATTAAGATGGCATAGCCAATTGTTTCTGACCTGGCCCAGAGAACCGGGTTTTCAAGACTAAAAAGTATATATTTTGGCTTCCATGTTATTTACCCAATGAGAAAGCCGATGGCGCCGCAAATCCTTTGTTGTAAAGGGTTTGCGGTAAAATACTACAGCTTCACCCTTTACGCCTCGGATTTGCAGCACCTTCGACTTTTGCAACAAGGGTTTACTCAACTGTGAGTCGGTCTTTGTTCAACTCCAATGTTTTAGGGCCGATACCCTGAATTTGAAGAATATCTTCAGGTTTTTTGAAAGGGCCATTTTTTTCTCGGAACTCTACAATTCTTTCCGCGTACTTGGTCCCTACCCCTTTGAGTTGAGTAAGTTCTTCGACTGTGGCCTTATTCAGATTTACCTTCCCTGAATCTGCGGCCCATGACGGTACGCAGAATACCATAACCATTGCAAACGCAATACACAAGGCCAACACTTTTTTGGATTTTGTCATCGTTTCCTCCTTTTTTAAAATGAATGATTGGTTGATAGGAACACAAAACCACTTAATGGGAATTCCCCATCAGCGAAAAATGCTTCCAAGAATCATGCCATGAATCGATTTTTTCTCCGGATTTCCCTCGGGTCTGATCGGTTTTAGATTCAGGCAAATTCTTTATGAGAAATTCAGGTTAGAATTGATTGTCCGAATTTGGAGTGGTTGCGTAGGATTGGGTGTTGCAGTGTTATATAAAATCTTTTCTTTTTTTTGGAAGATCAAAGCATGTAATTAGGGTCAATAAAAAACGGCCGGTGAAGAAGATCGGATATATATGAAAGATTAATTTAATCTCATTTTTTGATACAGCACACCAAACTGGGCATGAATGCACTTTATGATGTGCATCATCTTTCTAATCTCTGATGGTCTTTTTCAGATCAGGAAGTGTTTCTGGTTTGTCTCGAATGACCATGCGGCTGTCTCCATTGCGAGCAGTCACATTTTCGTACACCCCATCGTCTCTTTTTACCAGTTTGGTAAAACCGAAGTCGCGTAATTCCCTGTTGGTTTTAGGCGTGCTGATATTGATGCGCGAAATGAGTTTCCGCACCGGTCCACCGCAGTGGGGACATTGAGTCAGTGCGGTGTCATGAATAGACTGCGTTGCTTCAAACAGTTTGCCTTGTGAACAGCGAGTCTTGAGATGTTCGTATTCGTAAATGGGCATCACAGAACCCTTTCTGAAAATGGTACTCTGCGCCATTTCAAAACTTCCTGAATCACTCATCGGAAGGCCTTGAAGTGGCTTTTATATCAAACATCGCCCTTGCGACGTCCAGATCTTCCTGGGTCGTAATCTTGATGTTAAATTTACTGCCGTGGATAATTTTTACGTCCTTTCCAAGCCTCTCCACAAGCGATGCGTCATCCGTACCGGTATATCCATCCCGCCGTGCAGTTTCATGTGCCTTTACGATCAGGCCATATTGAAACGCCTGGGGGGTCTGGGCAAGCCAAATATTCTCTCTGAAAAGTGTGCTTTCTATAATGCCCGATTTGTTGACGCGTTTTAAAGTATCGCTGGCCGGGATGCCAAGGATGCAGGCGCCAAAATCTTTCGCCCCGAAGATACATGCAGCCAGATCTTCAGGGTGAATAAACGGACGCACACCGTCATGAATAACAACCGTACCTGTTTTTTTGTCAATGGCTTGAAGGCCCTTGTACACTGAATCCTGGCGCTGAACGCCGCCGGGAATAAGGTTTACCCTGGTTTTAAGATCGAGCAAGGAGACCAAATTGTTTTGGCAATAATCGATTTCTTCTTCAGGGACGACAATGAAGATTTCTTCTATCAAACTGCACGCATCAAACATCATTACCGAATGGCCTAAAACTGGTCGTCCCGAAAGGTCCAGATACTGCTTGCGCATCCTGCCTTTCATCCTGACGCCTTTGCCTGCGGCAACAATAATTGCGGAAACCATATGCGTCTCTCGGGGAAAGTGTGAAGTGATCTAAAGTGATCTAAAATGCCTAAAGTTAAGGTATTCTGCTGTTTCTATTTAAGGTAATTCAGTTCCTTGGGGAGCGGAACGCCTTTACCCATGGTGTCCTCACCGTAATTGACACTGGCAAGGATTTCAATATCCTTTAAAGCTCGAACATCGCCTTCAAAGACAACTTCGGTGATGTTCTCTTTCTGGATTTTCCCCCCGGCCCATTGGATATCGAGCACGCTGCTTGCATCAAATCTATCTTTGCCGACACAGAGTTCTACTTGCCCTCCATAATGCTGGACGATCTTGGCAACCAAAAGGCTGGGTCTGCTATGAAAACCAAGTTTTACAGGTACGCCTACCCTAATGGAAGAACGCTCAATATTCTCATTCAGTATCTCCTGGGCCAATTCTTTACCTGTTGTAAGGAAATGGCAGATATGGTAAAGGCCGTAATTAACGGTACGATCAAGAAGCTCTTCAGGATCGATTAACGAAGATAATCGATCCTGCACTTTTTTATAAATACTTTTATATCCTGCCTTGTGAAGGTGCCGTTCATAAAAATGTAGCAGCCTGCCGATCATTTGAAGAAGATGAAATACGACCGAAAAAAAACCGCGAAGTTCTTTAAGTTTCCGATTGCCGTACCTGTATGCGCCATGAATGACATACGTATCAAAAGAAGATTGAAGATTGTGTACGAGCATTTCAAAACGCCTCATCTCCACTTCATTGACCTTTTCCGGTACAATCTTCAACATTTCTTCAAATGTATAGGGCTCATAAAATCCGATAGGATCAAAACTTGCGGCGATGCTTAAAAAATCACTGGCAATATTCACTATGTTCTTCTTCTGTTGATCCTTGTCTATATCGTCAATATCATATTCGAGCATCTCTCCGGTTATAATACCGGGGAATTCATCCATTTCATAATTTTTTTCAGGTAAAGGGATATTAAGCCTCTTGGCTTCTTCAAGAATAACCGGTGCCAATTTCCTGAGAGATTTTCGAAAAAAATACAGGGTAGCAGTCCCTTCCTTCTCGAATGCCCCCGTATCCGGGAGTCCATAGTAATCGAGGCGATTTAAAATATGGGTTTGTGAATAGCCTCCTAGGCTCAAATGCCTGACAGTGGCTGAAAGTTCTCTGTAAAAATACCAGTTTTTACTATTTTTTGCGCCATGAAAATCGAGGAAGTCTTCGAGGACCTGGGAAGTCCCGATGAGCTTTGAAAAGAGGACCTTTGTAAAAAGATACCTTGAGGAATCAAAATTAGAGATATATATAAAACATTTTAAGTAATCGTGAGAAAATATTCTAACCTTTTCTGCAAAAGAGATGTCGCAAACAGTTTTTTGAAATTTCATTATCTACATCATCTCTTTCTGGGTTCAAGGAATCCCCGTGTGAAGGATTTTTCGGCAATTACCTGGTAAAGCCTGTAAAAATTTATACGGTCCGAGCCGTCCGTAAGCCGAATTCTGTAACCGGATGAGGTTGCCCTCAGCCGGGTAACGATCATTCATCTATGAATGCCGGTTGCCCGGCACCTCTTGCGACCTACCCGGGAGCTTGAACGGGCCATTCTCAAACACTCCCCTATTTGGTCTTGCACCGGGTGGGGTTTACAAAGCTTCTCCGGTCACCCGAAGAACTGGTGCGCTCTTACCGCACCTTTTCACCCTTACCCTGCTTTATGCAGGGCGGTATACTTTCTGTTGCACTTTCCTTCACGTTATCGTGACTCCACGTTATGGAGCACCCTGCCCTATGGTGTTCGGACTTTCCTCTGGGCCACTTATTGGATCCAGCGATCGTCTGGACGACTCGGACCGTAATTATGAGTCTTTAATATATATAATCCTCTGACAGTTGGGGCAGAACCTCAGACTGTCACAGCGAAAAAGTTCGTTATACAATTGTGGAGGGATATTAACATTACATCCATGACATACAGCATCCTTTACGGGAACAACTGCAAGTTCACCTGGGTCCTGTTCTTTAATGATCAAATATCTTTTCAGGAATTCAGGATCAACCAATCTGGAGACTTCCGCGCTTTCCATGTCGAGTTCAGCAAGCCTTTTCTTTCTGGCTTCCGCATTCTGTTTGATGCTTTCTTTTTCACTTTTTGCATGCTCAAAAATATTTATATATTCATCCTTTTTCGTCGCGATTATCTTCTCTGTTATATCCATTTGGTCCAGGAATTCTATCATTTTATCTTCAATTTCCGAATTTTTTCCCCTAACATCCTCGATCTCTTTTAACAACGCCTGGTATTCCTTGTTGTTCTTTACAGATCTCAGTTTAGCCTGAACCTTCTGTTCCTTTTCAAGGTTCAATTGTATATTAGATTCATAGTCCCGATACTGTTTTTTCAGGTCATTAATAATGTGCTCTTGCTCTTCGATGGTTTGTTCAAAGATCTTGACTCCGGAATCAAGATTTTCAAGTCTTTTAGACACATCATTTAATGCCGATTTAATCTGGACGGTTTCAGTCTCGATCTGTTGTAGTTTTACAAGAACTTCTATCTGTTCTCTCATATAGCTTTTTCCATTCATCTTTAATTAATCAATTGGAAAACCATCGAATTCATCATGCCATACCGGTTGTTTTGTCCAAGCATTGCTATAAGCCATCACAAAAATGCATCTAACGCCCAATGGCTGCGTTATCAGCGACTGGATTGGATATGAAAAACTATAATCGCCATCGCCAAATTGCACGCGGATTCTTTTTCGCTTCACTGATCTGTATGTTGCTCAGTGGATGCTACGGTAAAAAGCGGGTGGAAAAAGATCCGTTTTTCGAAAAGTGGAAAACGACGGCTGAATCGTCCAAGGGGTATTCTCCAACCGACCGACGGCACCTCGTCGAGGATCCGGAGAAAAAGGAAAGGACGGTGGAGGAGCAAACCGTTGACGCCGCACCGGATACGGTGGAAGAAGCGCCCGCGCGGAAACTTCCCACCGACAAGATCACCATGAAAATGAACGATATCGATGTGGCCGTGCTGCTCCGCGCCCTGGCCAGGGCCGCCAATCAGAACATCATTATTAATGAAAAGGTCAAAGGAAAGACCAGCATCAATATCACGCGAGCGAACTGGGACGAGGTGTTTCAGGGC
>JAQBBE010000325.1:0-36855 GCA_032126435.1 Desulfobacterales bacterium
TCGATCGTTTCAAATTACGCCAGAGAAATATAAATTTTAAACCATTTCAAGATTCTTAATGCAGGTTATAGCTGCTAGTTGTTGCGGATATATTCCACCGCATTTTTAAAAATGCGTATGCCGACGGTGGGGCTGTCCTCCCCCTTGCCGCCCCCGCGTTTTATGGTTTCCTTGATGCGGGTCCAGTCGGGGTGGTTGGTCCAGTGGTTAAAGGCTTCGGGATGGGGCATCAGACCGAAAATCCGGCCGCTGGGATCACAGATTCCGGCAATATCATAAACAGAACCGTTGGGATTGAAAGGAAATTTCAGATCTGCGGACCTGCCGTCGGGCATGGCATATCGGGCCACCACCTGCTTTTCATCGATCAAACGTCGTATGGTGGATTCGTCCGCATAAAATTTTCCTTCACCGTGTCTTACCGGCAGTTCCAAGGTGTCCAGACCCGCGGTAAATATGCAAGGGGATGTTGAAGCAATCTTCAGGGTAACCCATTGGTCTCTGAAATTTCCACAGTCATTGAAGGTCAGGGCAACGGATCGTTGGGTGTAGTCAAGGTCAAACCCCGGTAAAAGGCCTAGGTTGACCAGGGTCTGGAATCCATTGCAGATGCCGAGGACAAGATTCCCGGCATCGATAAATTCCAAGATTTTTTCCCCCAGATTGGTTTTCATGCGGACCGCCTGGACGACACCTGCACCGTGATCGTCTCCCCAACTGAACCCGCCGCCGAATACCATGATCTGAAAATCCTTCAAGCTGACGGTTCCGTCAATCAGCGCGTTGATATGAACGCGGCGAGCAGCGGCACCGGAAAGCTTCAAAGCATAAGCGGTCTCATGATCGCAGTTCAGACCGTATCCGGTGAGCACGAGAGCCTTTACATCATTCATATCAATTCTCCGAACGGCTTTTTCCAGGCGGCCTTAAGATCCTGAACCAAAACTTTCATGATGCGCCGGTCGTCAATCCCCTGGATTACAAATTCGGGGAGGTCGGTTACAACCCCGATGCAACTGCAGGCAAGCCCGTTGAAAATTTTTTCAAAAACCGCCCGGTTCTTCGGGTCGATGGTTACGATGAAGCGGCCGGCGGATTCCGAAAACAGAATCAAATCGTTCCGGTGGACCTGTTCCGCAGGTACACGGCCCATATCTACCGACATGCCGAGATTGCCGGCCATGGCGACCATGGCAAGGTGTACCCCAAGGCCCCCGCGATAGATGCCGTGGGCCGAAGCGACGATCTCTTTCTCGACGGCATCGCCCAATGCCTTGTATAAAACAAGAAACTCGTCGGGAATCACCCTGGGAACATTCAGCCCCACATACCCGAAATTCGCATAGTATTCGGACCCGCCAAGTTCGTTTCGCGTCGTACCCAGGATATAAACCAGGTCTCCGGACACCTTGCTGTCCATGGTCACGCATTTGGTGATATCCCCGACGACCGATGTGGTGGAAAATTGAAGGGTCTCAAGGGCCGAAACCTTGTGGGTTTCGCCGTAACGCCCCGGAAGATGTCCGTCAACATACATACTGTCTTTGCCTGAAAGGAGCGGTATCTCATACGCCATACAGATTTCACGCAAAGCCCGGCATGATCTCACAAGCTGGGCTGCCTTAAATTTTCCGTCGGGATTGTCCTGGGGATGGAATTGAATATTGGGCCAGCAGAAATTATCCACCCCGCCGATATGTTCCAAGTCTGCACCGACGGCAACCAGCCTGCGAACCGCTTCGTCAACGGTACAGTGCGTCATGTAATAGGCGTCTATGGCCGAATAGGCCGGTAGCAGCGCCTGTGCAAAAGCAAGTCCCTTTAGGGCGTCAAGAACCGGTCTAATAACCGCTGCATCACTGTTGACATCACGTTCCATACCCACCAGAGGCTTAATGACGCTGGTGCCCTGAACTTCATGGTCATACTGCCGCGTGATCCATTCCTTGGAACAGATATTGGGACGTGAAAGCATGTCCTGGAGTAAAATTTCGTAATCATCGGGCTCCTTTAAAACCGGTTCAAACAATCCGCGTCTTTCCGGTGTCAGCCATTGGGCATCAAACGTCCATTGGGGAAAACCCGACGTCAATAAATCCATGTCCACATAGGCACAGGTCCGGCCGTCATAGGTGACATGAAGTTTGCCGGAATCCGTGTATTGTCCGATAACCGTGCTCTCCACCGCATGCATTTCCGACAGTTCCAGAAATCGCTCGAGATCTTCGGGCCTCACTGCTACGGTCATCCTTTCCTGGGATTCGGAGACCCAGATCTCCCACTGGTCCAGCCCCGCATATTTCAAGGGAATCTTTTCAAGCTGGATTTCGCATCCGTTGCTGAAGCGGGCCGATTCACCCACTGACGATGAAAGCCCCCCGCCGCCGTTGTCGGTAATAAACTGTATCAATCCCTCGTCCCGGGCCTCTAAAAGAAAGTCATGCATTTTTTTCTGCGTATAAGGGTCTCCGATCTGAACATGACCGGCCGGGGTATGTTCGGAAAAAGTCTCCGAAGAAGCGGTAACGCCGTGAATACCATCCTTGCCGACCCGACCGCCACACATGATAACCAGGTCTTTGGATGCGGTTCTCTTTTTTTCCGCCGGGCGTCCTTTGACCAGGGCCGGCATAATCCCCACCGCAGTCACAAAGACCAGGCATTTCCCCAGGTATCCCGGGTCAAAAAGAACCTGGCCGAAGGTGGTGGGAATTCCGCTCTTGTTGCCGCCGTCACGCACACCTTCGATGACCCCGTCCAAAAGCCGTCTCGGATGGAGATGCGGTTTAAGGCCCCCGCTGTAATCTCTGGGTCCGACACAAAAACCGTAACCGCCCATCACCAGCTTCGATCCCAGGCCCGTCCCCAAAGGATCACGGTAAACCCCCACGATGCCGGTGATGGCTCCGCCGTAGGCTTCCATGTTGGATGGAGAATTATGGGTTTCTCCGGTAATGACGTAGTAATGTCCGTCGTCAAAACGACCGACACCGGCATTATCCCACAACACCGATACCACCCAAGGCTTTCTTTCTTTTAATGTCAGGGTCGGCGTCTCGATACATGTTTTAAAAAGATTGTCCACAATATCCGTTTCACCGGTGACAAGATCCTTGTAGCGAAACAATCCTCGAAACGTATTGTGGTTGCAGTGATCGCTCCTGGCCTGGGAAATATACTCAAGTTCGATATCTGTTGGATCCGACAGCCCCTTTGATGCTCTTTCGGCCTGGACTTTTTCGTTCAAGAAATAGGATCTTATGAAGGGAATATCGGCGGGGTTCAATGCGAGACCCCGCTGATCACTGATTTTCTTCAGGGCAGCGTCACTATGGATAGAAATGGTGGTAACCGTCGGTGTATGGTCGAGAATAACCTTAGGGATGATTATACCGATCCCCTCTGCAAGATCCCATTCATCGGCCGGAAAAATTTTCCACTGCTGGATAATGTCATTGGCCAGAAGTTCGCCGGCAACCATATTTACCGCTTCGAAGGTCAGACCTGAACCTTTCAGACAATACCGTTTTGAAGTATAGATGGCTTCATCGGAGCCGAATTTTATCCCCAGAATATCTTCCACCGCCTCAACGGCGGTACTCCCCGGATTATCTCTGACCCCCGGACGAAAGCCCACCCAGATGGTCCAGTCAAAATCGATCTGAAGCGGATCATAAGCGGAGATCTGGGTCACAGGGTTTGTAAAGATTTCAGTTTGAACGGTTTTCAGCTGTTCAGCTGAAAGGTCCGCATCAATGGTGATGACATGAATGCTGCGGACATGGGTCAGTTCAATCCCAAAATAGTTTTTCGCCTTCTGGCGAATTCCATGGCCCTCAGCATCAAAAAGATCCGGTTTCAGTGCAATTTCGAGTCGGTATGGCATCAACTTAAGAACACCCGTGCAATATCATTATAAAACACATATATCATTAGCAGAATCAGCACAAATATCCCGGCTTGCTGGGCAATCTCACGTATCTTTATGCTCACCGGACGTCCGGTGACCGCCTCGACAAAAAAGAACAGCAGATGTCCGCCGTCCAAAACCGGTATGGGAAGAAAATTTAAAATAGCAAGATTTATGCTGATAAGGGCAATGAAAAAGATAAAATTGACCACCCCTGCCCTGGCCTCCTGACCGGCCATCTGTGCGATCATTATTGGGCCGCCCAGTGTTTTTGGCGAAACAGTCCCCTGAAAAAGTTTTACAACACCCTTTATGGTCAAGGCTGTTATTTGATAGGTTTGTATGAAGCTCTGTGAAAGGGCCTGAAAAACGTTCAAATCCTTGGTAAAGAAATCACCGGAAGCGGTAACTCCGATGACATAGCGCTCGATATCCTCGTTGAATATATTTTTAAATATTTTCGGTTCCGGCGTAACATCCACAACACGCATGGAATTACTGCGAATCACGGATATGGACAGGGTCTTTCCTTTGCTCGTGGTAATCATCTTCGCCATGTCTTCCCAGCTTAAAATCTTCACGCCGTCGATGGATACCACCAGATCACCCTTTTTCAGCCCCGTCCTGTAAGCGGGGGTACCTTCATTGACCTCTCCGATGGAGGATTTTAATATTAACATGCCGGATATTTGAAAAATACCGTAGAATATGATCAGCGCCAGAAGAATATTAAAAAAGGGCCCGGCGGCAACAATTAAAATCCGTTTAAAGACATTTTTGTGCGTAAAAGAAAGCGGAATATCAGCGGGGTCTAAGTCGGCATCCGGTTGCTCACCCACCATTTTGACATATCCGCCGAGAGGTATGGCGGAAATCCGATAATCGGTAATGCCGATCTTTTTACCGATCATTTTTGGACCAAAGCCAAGTGAAAATGTCTCCACCCCGACACCCAGCAGCCTTGCCACAAGGAAATGCCCCAATTCATGAAAAAATATCAGTACGCCCAGTACGATGACCAATGCAAATATATTAACACTCATTATATTTTTCTAATTCCCATTCGAAGATAATTTCTCGCGGATGTTATCACAAATCCACAAAGATATAAAGAAGTAAGCTCAAACAGAAGCCTTTGAAATCAGATCTCGGGCCTGTTCTCTGGCCCACCGGTCAGCTTGAAGAATATCCTGAAGCGTTGGATCTGTAATTACAGTATGCTGCTCCATGGTTCCCCGGATAACCTCCGGTATTTTCAAAAAAGAGATGCGTTTTCCTAAAAAGGCCTCCACAGCCGCTTCATTTGCGGCATTTAACACCGCCGGGAGGGTCCCGTCTGTTTCACAGGCCCGATATGCCAAAGCAAGACAAGGGAACTTTTCCAAATCAGGTTCTTCAAAAGTAAGCGCACCGATACTCACAAAATCCGGCAGCGGCTGTTCAAGCGCAAGACGTTCCGGATAAGACAGGGCATATGCAATGGCGCCCATCATATCGGGAATGCCAAGCTGTGCCATGACCGTTCCATCTTTAAAGGAAACCATGGAGTGGATCACGCTTTGGGGGTGTATCACCACCTCAATCATTTTCTGTGAAATACCGAAGAGACGTTTTGCCTCTATAATCTCAAGCCCTTTGTTCATCAGCGTTGCTGAGTCGACACTAATTTTTTTGCCCATACGCCAGGTGGGGTGATTCAGGGCAGCTTCCGGTTTAATGGACCCAAACTCATTTCTCGGCAGATTTAAAAACGGGCCGCCGGAGGCTGTAAGAAATATCTTATCCAAATCCTCACGTCGATTCCCCGAAATACATTGAAAAATCGCGCTGTGCTCGCTGTCGATGGGAAGTATCTTTGACCCATTTAAGGCCGCCTTCTTTACGACAATCTCACCGGCCATAACAAGGGTTTCCTTGTTCGCCAGGGCGATGTTTTTCCCCGCCTCGATGGCTGCCAGGGTCGGCATCAGACCGGACGCCCCCACGAATGAAACCACAACCATATCAACGGATTGATAGGCTGCAGCAGCTTTGTAACCGTCTTCTCCGTACCATATTTCAACGCCGGTTCCCGAGGGGAGCATGTTTTGCAGATCAACCGCGCTGGATTCATCATAAACTACGGCAATTTCAGGATGGAATCTTTCGATCTGCCTGGACAGTAAAGAAATGTTTCGTTTGGCTGCAAGCGCCTTGACTGCAAACCGTTCTGGAAACATCTCTACGATCTTAAGGACATTACAGCCGATGGATCCAGTCGATCCCAATATGGAAAGATTTTTCATAGCACTCAAACATCGCAGGTAAACGGCTCTTGTCTTAAAAAAACAAGCGAAAGACAGACTAAAAAAAACGCCAATTACCGGTTATCCGGTTAGTACATATTCCTTAAAAAAAAACGCCACGGGTGCAGCAAACAACAAGGCATCAATCCGATCGAGGATACCGCCGTGACCCGGAAATAATGTCCCGGAATCTTTTATATGGGACGCCCGCTTTAATTCAGATTCGAACAGATCTCCCACCTGACCGGCAACACCGATGGAAAAGAAAAACAGGAGACTTAAACCCCATGATAACGACGGCATAAAAAAATATTTGAACAAAGCGCCCACGACCAGGTTTGCAGCAAGACCGCCCACAGAGCCCTCGATGGTCTTGTTAGGACTTACGGCCGGACAAAGCTTGTGCCGCCCAAAATAAGTGCCGGCATAGTAGGCACCGGTATCACCGATAAATACGAGTATTAACAGAAAAAATATCCAGGAAATACCATCATTCCCATTTCGAATCAAAACAAGATATGAAAGAAAAAACGGGATATAGATAACACCCAGAACCTGTTTGAAAACAATTTCCAAAACAGACGAATCAAATTTGAACTTTGAAAAAGAGACCAGAGCGCAAACGATAAAATTAAAACTTATAATGCATAGAACCATTTTGAACGAATGAAAATATGCAGCCCAGATAACCGCCGAACCTGTGAAAAAAGCTAAACCCTGAAAGCTCAAAATGGAAAAGCTTTTAGCGTTCAACTTTTCGCTTTCAGCGGTATTCAGACCCATCCGAAAATATTCCCAAAGTGCGATAATGACCGCGGCATTGATAACAACGGCAAGCAGAAATGTGCCCCCGATGCTTATTAATAAAATAAGAAACGGGATGATCACAATCGCTGTAATCCATCGTTTTAAATGCATAATGCCTCGTCCTGGGAATACTTCAACTTTCTGATTTTAATGTGATTTATTGAGACATAGTCTTTTTGTCTCGCACGTGGAATGCTGGAATGGCGGAATGTCGGTTGTTAGAAGAATTTCGATTTTTAAGATATTTTTTTACTTTCTTATCAAAATGGATTTTGTTAACAATCCGTTATTCCATCATTCCAGTATTCCAACATTTCAATTATGAACGAAGCGAATTAAGTTCTGTACCGGAGGTTGAAAAATGCTGGTTATCAGGATCCGGTTCTACCGAATCTTCGCTCACGGCGCTGATAGTCTTTCAGAATTTGCACAAATTCATCCTTTCCAAAATCGGGCCACAAGGTATCTGTGATATAAATTTCCGTATACGCGATCTGCCACAGTAGAAAATTACTGATGCGCACTTCGCCGCTGGTTCTGATCAGAAGATCAGGATCAGGCATATCAGCGGTATAAAGATGCTCGGATATCAGTTCAGAGGTTATTAAATCTGGATCAATATGACCGTCTCTGACCTTTTTTGCAATCTGCTTGACCATCCTTAGAATCTCAGACCGTCCGCCGTAACTCAGTGCGAGATTAAGGCGCAGACCGTCATTTTTTTTTGTTAAATCCATGGTCTTATACAGTGTCTTCCGGACATCTTCCGGCAATCGTTCGGTCTGTCCGATGGCATTCAGTCGAATATTGTTGCCCAGCATCTCTGTTTTTTCGGATTCTAGGAATTTTTTTAGGAGGGACATGAGAGCGGTGACCTCGGATTTGGGTCGTTGCCAGTTTTCGGTGGAAAAAGCATACAGCGTCAAAATGGGAATTCCGATTTCACGGCAGGTCCGAACAATGGTTCGAACGGCCTCGGAACCCTTTTCATGACCTTTGATCCGATTTATTAGGCGTTTTTTGGCCCATCGACCGTTACCATCCATAATGATGGCCACATGGGAGGGTAATTTTTCAGGATTAAGATCTGTGCTTACAACAGAAGGTGTATTAGAATTCAAGGATCTCCTTCTCTTTATTTTTACAGACTTCATCGACAAGCTTGATATACTCATCTGTTATTTTCTGTATCTGATCTTGAGCCTTGAAAGCATCATCTTCCGAAATTTCGCCATCCTTCTTCAAGCCTTTCAGCAGTTCGTTGGCATCACGTCTTTGATTGCGCACCGCAACCCGATGTTCTTCGCCCTTTTTATATACGACTTTTACAAGCTGTTTTCTTCTCTCTTCGGTCAGCGGCGGAATGGAGATCCGTATCAGCTTGCCGTCATTTGAAGGCGTGAGACCGAGATCGGACTTCAATATGGCCTTTTCAATATCCTTGATAACGGATACGTCCCAAGGTTGTATGGTAATCAGCCGGCTTTCGGGAACAACAAGAGATGCCATCTGGTTAAGGGGTGTCTGTGTGCCGTAATAATCGACCCGAATGCCATCCATAAGTGAAAGGGAAGCACGTCCGGTCCGGATCCTTTTCAATTCATTTTCTAGCGCATCTATCGACTTTTGCATACCATCTCTGGTTTCTTGATATATCGACTCAATCATGGCGTCTTCCTTTAATGGTTGATCTGGGTTCCCACCGTTTCTCCGCACACCACCTTTTTGATATTCCCCTTATGGGTCAAATTAAAGATAATAAGCGGAAGCTTATTATCCATTGCCAGAGAAATCGCTGTCATATCCATCACGTGGAGTTGCTTTTCAATAACCTCCATATATTTGATTTCTCTTATAAATTTAGCCTTTTTATCGACAGAGGGATCTGCATCGTAGAGTCCGTCAACCTTCGTCGCTTTAAAAAGGATCTCCGCACGTATTTCCTGGGCCCTGAGAACCGCAGCAGTATCGGTTGTAAAGTAAGGATTCCCGGTACCTGCTGCAAATATAACCACCCGTCCCTTTTCCAAGTGGCGAACAGCCCTTCGAACGATAAAGGGTTCCGCCACTTCATGCATTGAAATAGCGGTCTGAACACGGGTCACAACCCCCTTTTTTTCCAAAGCATCCTGTAACGCAAGGCTGTTAATGACGGTGGCCAGCATTCCCATTCGATCGGCAGAGACCCGATCCATGCCATATGAGGAGGCGGCGATGCCTCTGAAAATATTACCACCGCCGACAACGATGGCAATTTGAACCCCGAGGTCAAATACAGAACGGACCTCTCCAGCCACGT
The DNA here is from genome assembly GCA_032126435.1 of Desulfobacterales bacterium. Classification (GTDB taxonomy): domain Bacteria; phylum Desulfobacterota; class Desulfobacteria; order Desulfobacterales; family UBA11574; genus JAAXQD01. Next base: position 9,302 of record JAQBBE010000325.1, read on the forward strand.
ACCGTATCATCTCGGGACTTATCCCAAAATTCTGATCGCCCATCAGCGCTTCACCGCTAAGTTTAAGCAGGATCCTTTTATATTTGGGCATGGTCAAAGTCTATAATTCCCCAATCCTGAATCTTGCGAATCGTTTGATTGAAATGTTCTCACCGATTTTTGCAATCATTTCATTGAGTAGATCTTCAACAGCGATATCGGGATCACGAACGTAAGCCTGATTCATCAGGCAATTTTCCTTGAAATATTTCTGCATCTTACCTTCTACAATTTTATCCGCTATTTTTTCAGGTTTGCCCATTTCCAGTACCTGGCCCCGATAGATTTCCTTTTCCCTGTTGATGGTCTCTTCAGGAACGTCTTCGGGTCGGATCCCAACAGGATTGGTGGCTGCAATGTGCATCGCAATATTTTTTGCAAATTCCTTGAAATCGTCATTTTTTGCAACAAAATCGGTTTCACAATTAACTTCAACCAGAACCCCAAGCTTGTTGTCCATATGGATATAAGACTCGATGATCCCCTCTGCCATCGCCCTTCCGGCTCGCTTAGCAGCCGTCGCCAAACCTTTTTTTCTCAAGAAATCGACAGCCTGACTCATATCACCCTCACACGCTGCAAGTGCTCCTTTACAATCCATAATTCCGGCGCCGGTCTTCTCGCGAAGCTCCTTAACCATTGTCGCACTAATTGTTGACATCACTATTCTCCTGTTCTTTCTGCTTCAGTATTTTCCCCGGATTCTTCGCTGTTAGAATGTTTTAATTTTTCAGAATCAGGTTCCCTTTCAGGTGTTGTTCTTTTAATTATCTCTACAACGGGACCTTCTGAACCGTCTGAAATCACCTTCCGTTCACCCGGTCTTAACTCCGCGCTGGCAGCTTCCACAGCAGACACCTCTTCTATTTCTTTGTCGGCTTCAGCCTGCTGTTTTTCAGCCAGACGTTCTTTTCCTTCAGTACAAGCATCGGCCATTCTGGATGTAATGAGCCGAATTGCACGGATTGCATCATCATTCCCCGGTATAATATAATCGATTTCATCAGGATCGCAATTGGTATCCACAATCGCAATGATAGGGATCCCCAGGCGTCTTCCCTCACGGACGGCAATGGCTTCATTTTTTGGGTCAACAACAAAAATCGCCCCTGGAAGCCCGTTCATGGTTCTGATTCCGCCAAGATTGTTATCGAGCTTTATGCGCTCCTTTCTTAATTTCAGCCTCTCTTTTTTGGGAAAAAGATCGATAGATTGATCGTTTACAATGCCGTTAAGATAGTTCAAGCGGTCTATACTTTTTTTTATGGTGTGAAAATTTGTCAACATTCCGCCCAACCACCTGTTATGAACGTAAAACATCTCACATCGATTCGCTTCTTCATAGATCGACTCTCTCGCTTGTTTCTTTGTACCCACAAAAAGCAGCGATTTGCCATTTTCCACCGTTTCGACAACAAAATCGTACACGGTTCTGAACATCCGAACGGTTTTCTGAAGATCGATAATATAGATACCGTTCCTGGCCCCAAAGATATAAGGTTTCATCTTCGGATTCCAACGTTTTGTCTGATGACCAAAATGAACTCCGGCTTCAAGGAGTTCTTTCATTGTAATGTAAGCCATTCTTTTCTCCCTTCTTAATCGGTTTTTCCACCGCCCATATCATTCCTGCATCCGACCCCGCCATTCGGGGCACCGGGAAATAGGTCCAAAGGCGTGCGAATTTATTAAACTGATATATTTAACAAATAAAATGTCGCCTCGCAACATTTTTTTAAATTTTTTGCCTTTAAAACGCCGTGTTTTTGTTATGTTTCCTTTTTCTGCATCTGGACAATACGATCGTATCCGCTGTAATCTTTTGTAAAGATTACTTTTTCATAATTCCCGGACTGTTCGATGATTTTCAGAACATCATCTTTCTGATCATGACCGATCTCCAGCAACAGGTAGCCTTCCCGGCAGAGATGCAGATGCGCGGCATTCACGATAGATCTTAAACTTGAAAGTCCGTCTTCACCGCCGTCAAGGGCCGAAATCGGCTCATACCGGTTAATTTCAGGTTGAAGCCCGGCGATCACCCCACTCGGAACATACGGCGGATTTGATACAATAACATCAAACATCGGTTTGCCGGTACCGAAAGTGTCAAACCAGTCCGAACAAAAAAAATTGACACCACAATGGAGACCATGACGCTCTGCATTTTGTTTGGCCTGCACCGCCGCCGCAATTGCCCTGTCAGATGCAAAGAAAAGATGATTGGGCCGCATGGATGCAAGTGCCAGAATTACAGCTCCGGACCCCGTGCCCATCTCTAATATTCGCTTTCGTGTTAGGTGTTGTTTGGATATTGAATCTTCCGGCAATAGTTTTAAAGCAGCCTCAACCAAAAACTCGGTTTCAGGTCTCGGAATCAGAACATCTTTTGTAACTGCAAAATCCATGGACCAGAATTCTTTGAATCCCAAAATGTATGCAACCGGCTCCCTTTTAACCCGCCTTTTCATCAACGCCTTAAACCGTGACAATTCTTCTGCACATAGCGGCTGATCGTATCGCAAATACAAATCTATCCTTTTTAATTCTAAGACATGGGCAAGAAGTATTTCAGCTGTCGCTCTTGGGCTTTCTATATCTCGGGATTTAAAATAAGAAGTGGTCCACTTGAGGAGTTTTATTATGGTCCATTCAGGATCAATGGAGTTCGTCGGGTTTTGCATTCTGTAATGCCCGGGTCTGATAAAAAGTTGAAAGCTCTTCTATGATTTCATCTATTTCGCCCTGCAGAATCTGTTCAAGTTTGTATAGGGTGAGCCCAATTCGGTGGTCGGTAACTCTGCTCTGGGGAAAGTTGTAGGTTCTGATTCTTCCGCTTCTATCTCCATCTCCGATCTGGGTTTTTCGCTCTTGGGATCTCTTTTCGTTCTGCTCCCTGATCATACGATCGAGAATGCGGGCACGGAGGACTTTCATGCCTTTGTTTTTGTTCTTTAATTGCGATTTTTCATCCTGGCATGAAACAACAATACCTGTCGGGAGGTGGGTAAGACGTACGGCTGAGTCGGTTGTATTGACACTCTGGCCGCCCGGTCCGGTCGCTCGGAATACATCGACTTTAATCTCACTCGGATCAATATGGAGCTCGACATCTTCGGCTTCGGGCAGAACCGCAACGGTAACCGCAGACGTGTGTATCCGCCCCTGTGTCTCGGTTTCCGGAACACGTTGAACACGATGTGTACCACTTTCATATTTAAAACAGCTGTATGCCCCTTTTCCATGGATCATGGCGACAATCTCTTTTAACCCACCGACCCCGGTGGCGTGATGGCTTAAGACTTCGACTTTCCAGTTCTTGCCTTCAACATACCTGCTGTACATTCTGAAAAGATCACTGACAAACAGCCCGGCTTCTTCTCCACCTGTACCGGCCCGTATTTCAAGGATAACATTCTTATCATCACTGGAATCTTTGGGCAAAAGCAGCTTTTTGAGATCTTTTTCAAAGCGCTCTTTTTTGAGGGTGAGGGCATTGACTTCCTCACGGGCCATCTCTTTGATATCCGGATCTTTATCTTTCAACAACTCCATGCTGTCATCGAGTTCCGATAGGGTCTTTTTATACTTTCGGAAAACGGATACAATCTTTTTGAGATCGGAATGTTCCCGGCTGTACTTCTGGTATGCCTCCAGATCCTGAACAATTGCAGGATCGCTTAAAAGATTTTCTACCGCTAAAAAGCGATTCTCAACACCTGTTAATTTATCGAACATGGTTCATATTCAGCGATACACGAAGTTTATCCGCCTCAGGAAGATCAGGCCGTTAAAAACCGGATTGCCTGAATGTTCCATCCTTTCAACGGCCTAAAATGTTATGTAAAAACAAGTGGTGAATGTTTCTTGCCGAAAAAATATCACTTAAAAAAAATGGCGTCGTAAAAAATAAAACGCCCATTATCGCTTGCTTCAATATATGAAGATTTAAAAGAATACGTGAATGGGCTGTCTATTTTTTCTGAAATTTTTCATATTTCTTGCGGAAACGCTCAATTCGACCAGCAGTGTCCACAAGTTTCTGTTTTCCCGTAAAAAAAGGATGACATTTCGAACAGATCTCAACGCGTATATCCGATTTTGTCGAACCGGCCTCCAACACATTTCCACATGCGCACTTTATGGTTGTCTCTGAATACTCAGGGTGAATGTCCGCCTTCATGTATTTTAAACCTCCTATTTCCTTTTTATGCATTCATGGAATTTAGAAAATGCTTATTATCCTTGGTTCCATTCATTTTATCAAGCAAAAATTCAAGACTGTCTACAGGATTTAACGATGAAAGTAGTTTTCTTAAAATCCATACACGTGTCAAAGTATCATGATCCAGAAGGAGCTCTTCCTTACGCGTACCGGATTTCTTGATATCAATTGCGGGAAAGACGCGTTTGTCGGCAAGTCTTCTATCGAGTTGAATCTCCATATTGCCGGTGCCTTTGAATTCTTCAAAAATAACCTCATCCATACGGCTTCCGGTATCCACCAGAGCCGTTGCAATAATGGTCAGGCTTCCGCCCTCTTCAATGTTTCTGGCAGCACCGAAAAAGCGTTTCGGGCGTTGAAGCGCATTTGAATCAACGCCACCGGAAAGGATTTTTCCACTGGGAGGGATAACCGAATTGTATGCCCGAGCAAGTCTGGTTATACTATCCAATAAGATAACAACGTCCTTTTTATGCTCCACAAGGCGCTTGGCTTTCTCTATGACCATTTCTGCGACCTGCACATGCCTTTCGGCCGGTTCGTCAAAGGTGGAACTGATCACTTCACCATCCACGGATCGTTGCATATCCGTAACCTCTTCCGGCCGCTCATCAATGAGCAGTACAAACAGAACAATATCCTTATGATTGGCGCTGATACTATTGGCAATCGACTGTAAAAGCATTGTCTTACCGGATCTGGGAGGTGAAACAATCAATCCTCTCTGGCCAAAACCGATGGGCGTCAAAAGGTCCATTATTCTCATGGAATAATTATCAGAATCGGCTTCGAGCATTGTCTTTCTGTCAGGATACAGCGGTGTCAGATTGTCAAAAAGGATTTTTTCTCTGGCCACCTCCGGATCTTCATAATTGACCGCTTCAACCTTTAACAGCGCGAAATATCTTTCCGTCTCCTTTGGCTGACGGATTTGACCGGAAACCGTATCACCGGTTCTCAAATTGAAACGACGTATCTGCGATGGTGACACATAAATATCGTCAGGTCCCGGCAAATAATTGTAATTCGGTGCGCGCAAAAATCCGAATCCATCGGGCAAAATTTCGAGCGTGCCTTCTCCGAATATCAAACCGGTCTTCTCGATTTCTGCCTGAAGCAGGGCAAAAATAAGATCTTGCTTTCTCATCCCAGCGGCGCCTTCAATTTTGAAAGCTTTGGCCATCTGGTTCAGCTCGCTGATTTTCTTTTCTTTAAGCTCAACAATATTCATTAAAAAATTATCCCTCCAAGTAAATATTATGGTTTTATATCTTCTAAGTATTTGAAAATTTATTTATTTTTTACCCTGCCAGGCTGGTTAAATCAGAAATTTTAAGCCGGAGTAGAATTTTTCTCTTTTTCACTGGAACCGTTATTCTGTGGATTCAATTATTCCCTGTTTAACAGGAAGAATTTACAAAACAATTTTTCAAAATGGATCCATGTTGGCTTTAATGAAAGAATATGGATTTTCAGTGAACTAAAAATAGAGGAAATAGGCATTCTCTCCAAATGGCGGGATCCAACAGGTATGTTTTTATTTTCCTGAAAATTATATCATGATTATGTGCCTGTCAAGGGCTTTTTCTTTTTTTTGTATGGTTTGAAAGATTTTTCATATAAAAAATCGACAGCCTCCATCAATCGCGCCGTTGAACCCTCATTCGATAATACAAAATCAGCACGTCCAATTTTGTCTTTGTCCGGCATCTGGACATGAATGAGGTTTTCAGCCTCATCACGGGATATGTTGTCACGCACCATCAGTCTTTTAACCCGCAATTCATGACCGGCGCTTACAAGAATAATCCAATCGAACTGTTCTTGTATATTCAGTTCAAAAAGGAGTGGAACTTCTACCACGACAATTTCACAACCTTCATTTTCCGAACAGGTTATCTTTTCCCGCATAAGGTTCGATATTTCAGGGTGAACAATACGCTCCAGAGTCAATCGTGCAGCATCATCGTTGATGATCATTCGCCGCAACATTTTACGATTCAATGTCGCATCGCTAAGCAAGACCGTCTCCCCGAAAAAATCCACGATTTTTTTATACGCCGTCGAGTTCGGAGCAACAGCTTCCCTTGCCATGGCATCGGAGCTTATGACCTTTATCCCCAGTTCCTTAAATCGGTTGCAAACAGAGGTTTTTCCAGATCCGGCACCGCCTGTCACAGCAACTCTTAAAATTTTTGTTCTTGTTTTATCCATATGGGTATCCGGATAGACACAGACCTAAAATGATGATAATAAACATACAATCAAGAAAATCAAGAACGCAATGAAATTAACCACCCCGTTGCAAACGGATGGGGCATATGACGATTTAATTCATGATTCCATTCAATAAAGACATCTTGCCCGAAACAAAAGATACATATATCGTCGGCGGGACGATCAGGGATCTGCTTCTGCACCGGACCCCCACCGATTATGACATTGCAGTCACCGGAGATCCAGAAAATTTTGCTGAAAAGCTGGCTGAAAGAACCAAAGGGCACGTTATCAAGCTTGGCAAACCGGGGCAAACGACGATCAGGGTAGCATCGGGTGACAAGATATTCGACATAACATCTTTAAACGGGACATCCATAGAAGACGATCTTAAAAAAAGAGATTTTACCATCAACGCCATGGCATACCATGTGTATTCAGAGGAAGTTATCGACTGCCTGGGCGGGCTCCAGGATCTTGCCGATAAAAAAATTCGTATGGTTTCACGGAAAATTTTCATTAAGGATCCTGTAAGGCTGATACGTGCTTATAGAATAGGCGCTCACCTGAATTTCAGAATTGAATCCCAGACAGCGTCGACGATAAAAGCTGATGCGGAACTGATACATAATTCAGCCGGAGAGCGAATTCGTGTTGAACTTTTTTCAATGCTCGGCACGTCCAAATCGTACGATTATCTTTCCCAAATGGACAACAGCGGGCTCTTAACCGAAATTCTCCCTGATCTTGCCCCCCTAAAAGGGTGCCTCCAGAACCGTCATCATCTTTACGATGTATTTGAACATACAATGAAGGCATATGATCATCTCGAAATCCTGTTGAATGAGTTGAAAAAAGTCCTTCCGGATACGTTTACCCAAATTCAACAATATGTCGACAAAAACAGACCGGCGCTTATCAAGTGCGCGATCCTTTTGCACGACATCGGGAAGCCGCTGGTAAAAAGCACAGACAGCAACGGCAGAAGCCACTTCTACGGTCATGCCCGGAAAAGTGCGGATCTGGCTCAAAAAATCAGCCAGAAGCTTAGATTTTCTAACCATGAAAAGCAGTTCATCGATTTTATCATCCGCAATCATATGAAACCGCTGTTCCTTTTTACAGCGCATGAAAAAAAGATGCTAACGCAAAAAAGTTTAATACGTTTTTATAAAAAATGCGGCGACATCACACCGGCCCTTCTTCTGCATGCCATTGCCGATATAAAGGCAAAACAAAACGGAACACATCAAAGAAACAGGGCGCTTATAGGCTTTGCAAAAAAGATGATATACGATTTTTTTAATCGTTTTAAACCCGTAAGCAATGAACCACCGCTAATAACCGGCCATGATCTCATTAAAGTATTCGGGCTTACACCGTCACCTTTGTTTAAAAAAATCCTTGATCTTGTTGACGAGGCCAAATTAACCCATACCATTAAAAACAGGACCGAAGCGTTAGCACTGGTCAAAGAATACTTAAACCTTAAAGGTTAAACATCAAAACCTGAGTGTGTTCGCCCTTTGAAAAAAAGTTAAGAAAGTTAATGAAGGATTTAGCTTCCAAGTCTTGACAATATACTCCTATTTATATAGTAAAGCTGAAAATAATGATATCGATAAAAATATATGCAACTTATAAATCTTAAAATAAACTGCGAAAGGAGAATCAGACATGAACATTTTGTTTTTTGGACCGAACGGCAGCGGAAAAGGAACCCAGGGCGCAATTTTAAAGGATAAGTACAACACGCCCCATATAGAGTCCGGAGCTATTTTCCGTGACAACATTTCCAAAGGGAGTGAATTGGGAACCAAAGCCAAGGAATATATCGACCGGGGTGATTTGGTACCGGATGAAATCACAATCCCGATGATACTCGACCGACTGAAACAGGATGATTGTCAAAACGGCTGGCTTCTTGACGGATTCCCAAGAAATAAGAATCAGGCGATAAAACTCGATGATGCACTTAAAGATGCGGGTTTGTCTCTCGATATTGTCGTTGAAATACTTCTTGACCGCGAAATTGCAAAAAACAGAATCATGGGACGCAGACTCTGTGTAAATAACAACAACCATCCCAACAACATCTATATTGATGTCATCAAACCCGATGGAGATAAGTGCCGAGTTTGCGGCGGTGATTTAAAAACCAGAGACGATGACCAGGATGGGGATGCCATCAACAAGCGCCACGCCATCTATTACGACTCTGAGATCGGAACCCTTGCATCCGCGTACTATTTCAAAGACCTTGCCGCCAAAGAAGAAGGGATTAAATATATTACGCTGGACGGCGAGCCAAGCGTAAAAGAGGTTACAGCAGACCTCGTTTCAAAGCTTTAAAATTCATGAATTCGACTTTTTGAATATTCATCGAAATTTAATTTGACCGGCGTTTCAAAAATTTTCATTTTGTGATTGACCCATGTGCCCGTGAGCTGAATTTTAGTCCGGGCACATTTTTTTACACCTTTTGCCCGATAACATATTGAAAACGGTTCGTTTTTGTTTGTCTTATGAGCATTTTTGAAAAAAAGATCCATTGAAAATTTTTTACTTGCCAATGAATTTATTCTTTGATATACGAATTTATTTATCATTACTATGAAAATAACCATCACCAAAGATGATTTACCGCTGATGGAAAGAAGGGGGCGAATAATTTGAAGGATATTGCGGTCAGGGTTTTGGATAATGACCTTGAAAAGGCGATGCGAATTCTGAAAAAAAAAGTTCAGAATGACGGCCTTTTTAAACGATTAAAGATGAAAAAAGCATATGAAAAGCCGAGTGAATATAGGCGTCGTAAGCAGCGTGAAGCCTTGAGAAGACAGCGGATAGCGGCATCCAGAAACAAATACCGCGGATAAGACCAAAATTTTAAAAAATTTAAACCCGGCCAATGTATTAACCCTGCCGGGTTTTTTTTGTAACAATGACACCAAAAGACCCTTACAACGATTGTCTGAAGACCCTATATAATCTCAGAAGATACGGCATAATACTGGGCCTTGACACCATTAAAAATGTTCTTCAAGGCTTGGGAAATCCCCAGGACAATTTTCACGCCATTCATGTTGCCGGAACCAACGGAAAAGGATCCATCGCATCCGCCATGGCCACAATTCTTCATATGGCCGGATACACTGTCGGTTTATATACATCCCCGCATCTCGTCAGATTCAATGAAAGGATCTGTATAAACAACCGTCCCGCTTCTGATGAAAACGTCGTTGCCGCTTATGAGGCGGTCAAAAGCATCCACCACGGCACACGCGAACCGACTTTTTTTGAGTTTTCAACTGCCATGGCGTTCTATGAATTCGGCAAAAACAACGTCGATTGGGCCGTCATTGAAACCGGCATGGGAGGACGCCTCGATGCAACCAACATTATCGAACCGGCACTTTCCATAATCACCAACATATCCCTTGAACATAAAATATATCTGGGGAACACCATCGCCGAGATAACCCGGGAAAAAGGCGGCATCATCAAAAAAGGGGTGCCGGTTGTCACCGGAGTCAAGCAAAAAAACGCCTTTTCAGTACTAAAAACCATCGCGGAATCACAATCAGCCCCGATTTATCAATTTGGAAACGCTTTCCGGATTCGAAGGAAGCCCAACGGAACATTTAACTATTTTGGAATCGACAACGTATGGCGAAACATCCATTCCGGGCTCATCGGCAGACATCAGGTCAATAATGCGGCACTCGTCCTTGCCGCATGTGAGGTGTTGAACAAAAATAATCTTAACCTTACATTCAAAACCATCAGGGATGGTCTGGAACAAAACAGATGGCCGGGGAGATTGGAGATCGTATCCTCATCGCCCCTGATCCTTCTTGACGGGGCTCACAATTTCAACGCTGCCAGAAATCTTGCAAGATACCTTGATGAGAATCTCTCCGATCGTAATATTACATTGGTTATCGGCATCCTGGATGATAAGCCATATAGGGCCATGCTGAAAAACCTGCTTCCGCTTTGCAAGAAAGTCATATTAACCCGTCCGAAAATCGATCGGGCCATAGCCCCGGAAAATCTTCATCCAACAGCAAAAGAATTCATATCAGACATACACATCATACCCGACGTCCATAAAGCCATAGCACATGCCATCGAAAACGCATCGCCCGAAGACGTTATCTGCATCGCAGGCTCACTTTACGTAGTTGGCGAAGCAAAAGAGATGTTTGAAAAAAAGCCGGTTCCATAAGGTAAAATAAAGCTCCTTGCCGCAAGCGGACGGGGCGTTGAAAATCAAATGCCTCGCCCCGGAAACCAACGTTATCAGGCTTGACATATCCGCGTCGATGAAATATTTATTTAGGTATTAACGGTATAAACGATAAATGCGCCCGTAGCTCAGTGGATAGAGCGTCAGCCTCCGGAGCTGAAAGTCGCTGGTTCGAACCCAGTCGGGCGTACCAACGCAATTCCATTCAGCCAATTAATTTCTCTTTTCAGAGTCGCGAAGCCCGCTGGCGGCCTTGCAAGCAACCGCATTGCGGACAGGCGTTGTATAGAATCGCCAAGCAGTGGCAAAATTGATTGGATCCTAAAAATCCTTTTGTGAGCAATATTGATAAATTCTTGAATAGACCCAGTTAACACCTTTTTTTAGTCAAGCTCGTTTGTGTTTTCAACAAAGGAGATCTGTTATGGCAAATGACGACAAAGCTCTTGGTGCAGACGAAGTCGAAGCGCGTTTATCTGAATTGCTTTCCGATATGTCTGAAGGCGAAAAGAGAGATTTTTTGGAAAAATTGGAAGAGTGGCAGGCGAGAAAACAAAGGGAAAAGCGGAAGCACCCCAGGAAACGAATTTCCATTTATGCCGTTTGTTCAGGTTATGATTCCTATTTTAGAGATTACATTCAAAATATAGGTGCCGGCGGTATATTTATCGAAACTCAAACACCCCTATTCGTAAACCAAGAACTTACAACGACCTTTTTCCTACCGGGTTCTAAAACGCCGGTTAAAGCCAAAGGCAAAGTGGTCAGGACCGATTCAAAAGGGATCGCCCTCGAATTTGATGAAATCATACCCGACCTCTAAGCCATCCATTCGAAGCGTATCTGCATGACCCCGTGTTGCCGCCTGTGGAAGATTTAAACCGACACATCAGAAAAATTGACGGCCCGTGCCGGTTTTGCACCGCTTTCACACTGCATTGAACACGCTCTGCATGCGGTGCAAGTATTCTTTTTACCCACAGCTGCCTTTCTGCCTTCACGGATTCCCCAAATGCTCCGGGACAAAATGAGAAATGCCACACCACCTTCAAAATCGATTGGAAAGAGCGTGCCAATGGCCGTATCGAGCTTTTACATAACACGGTTGTATGATTTTTTATTGTTATCATAGGACATAATACCGTTGATTTTCTTCAGCAATCTGATAAAAATAGATTTTGGATAGAAACAGACAGATTTATGAATAAAGAGGCCGACGCCATGAAACTGAGGTTCAATGGACCGACAGACGGCGTGCTGATGATTCGACTTTCCGGAAATTGGCAAATTGGAGAAGATCTCCCTTCTCCAAATGAAGTCAAAAATAAACTGGAGTCGGAAACAGACATTCAGCGCATTGCCTTCGATACGAAGGAACTCACCCAATGGGACAGCAGTCTTCCCATTTTTCTCCTTAAGATTAAAAACCTGTGTTCCGAGAAAAAGATTTATATAGATAGTAACGGACTTCCTCCGGGTGCCAAACGTCTGATTGAACTTGCCACAGCCGTCCCCATAGAGAAAGATGCAAGACGCGTGGAGGAGAATAAAACCTTTCTCTCTCTTGTTGGGACTGAAACCATTCATTTTCTAAAATCAGCAAAAGAAATGATTGCCTTTATCGGTGAAGCGTTTCTGGCTTTCATCAAATTTCTGTCAGGCAAGGCTCGCTTCCGTCGATCCGACCTGTTCATGACGATTCAGGAATGCGGGGCGCAAGCGCTTCCGATTGTATCCCTCATAAGTCTTTTGGTCGGTTTAATTCTTGCTTTTGTCGGCGCTATACAGTTAAAAATGTTTGGGGCGCAGATCTACATCGCCAATCTTGTGGGTATCGCCATGGTCCGGGTTATGGGAGCTGTTATGACCGGCATCATCATGGCAGGCCGAACAGGCGCTGCCTTTGCCGCTCAGATCGGTACAATGGAGGTGAATGAAGAGATTGATGCTCTCAAGACTCTCGGCATTTCACCCATGGAGTTTCTGGTTTTACCGAGGATGCTTGCGCTTGTTTTCATGATGCCGCTTCTCTGCATTTGGTCGGACTTAATGGGCATTCTGGGCGGAGGGATTGTCGGCATAGGGATGTTGAATTTGAATATGTCCCAGTATTTTATCCAGACCAAAGAGGCCATCAGCCTGAATGATTTATGGATCGGACTTTTTCATAGCGCCGTCTTTGGGGTTTTGGTAGCGTTGGCTGGATGTCTCAGGGGAATTCAATGTGGACGCAGTTCCGCTGATGTTGGAAATGCAGCCACTTCGGCAGTGGTGACAGGAATCGTAAGCATCATCGTGGCAACGGCGATCATAACGGTCATGTGTAATGTGCTGGGCATCTAACCCGGATTACGCATAAAAAACATCAACGCTCTAACCGGTGATAAAACAGGGATAGCCCGGATTACCCAAGAAGAACATCACCGCCCTAACCGGCGAGGAACCCGGGCTGACCCGAAATTCTCTGCCCCCTTGATGGTTGTAAACAAAATAACGATTATTCGTAAAAAATAAATGACAACGCTGCAACAACAAACGATAAAAACAGATCCATACATCATTGTCCGCGACCTGACCATGGCATATGGAGACTATGTGATCATGCGAGATCTTAATTTTACGGTGGGCCGCGGGGACATCTTTATTATTATGGGAGGAAGCGGTTGCGGAAAAAGCACACTGATGAAGATCATGGTGGGGCTTAAGGAACCGGCCAGAGGGCAGGTTTTCTATGGCGACCTGAACTTCTGGGAAGCATTCCCGGACGACAGGAAACACATCGTACAGAATATCGGCATTCTTTATCAGTCCGGTGCGCTTTGGAGTTCCATGACCCTGGCTGAGAATGTAGCGCTTCCACTCGAGGAATATACGGACCTGAGCCCCAATGAGATCCGAGAGTTGGTGTCCTTCAAGCTATCCATGGTAGGCCTTGCAGGATATGAAGATTTCTATCCGGCTGAAATCAGCGGGGGCATGCGGAAACGGGCCGGGATTGCACGCGCTATTGCATTGGATCCGGACATTCTGTTTTTTGATGAGCCCTCGTCAGGACTGGATCCGGTGAGCGCGAAGAGACTGGATGACCTCATCCTGGAGCTAAGAAATAGTCTCGGCGCAACGGTAGTGGTGGTAACGCATGAGCTGGCAAGCATCTTTGCCATTGGAAATAATTCTGTATTTCTCGATTCAGAGACTCGAACGATGACTGCCGCTGGAAATCCCCAAATGTTGCTCGAAAATTCCCAAGATCCAAAAATCATAAACTTCCTCATGAGAGGAAAAACGGAGGGACATATACTTTGAGCAAGCAAGCCAGTAAAACAGTCATCGGCAGTTTTGTCGTTAGTGCATTGGTGCTGGTTGTCGCGGGCGTTCTGATTTTTGGTTCCGGAAACTATCTGAAGGAAAGATACCCATTTATGCTATTTTTTCAAGATTCCGTAAAAGGGCTTAGTGTGGGAGCTCCGGTTATTTTTATGGGGGTTCAGATCGGTGAAGTGAAGGATATTAACGTGTTAGCAAATCCCTCGGAGTCATCTTTTTTAATTCAAGTCCTTATCGAGTTGGCATCCGGTAAAGTCAAAAGGTTCAAAACCAAGGAGTTCGGAAATGCTCAGGAATTATATGAATACTGCAATCAACTTATAGAACAGGGTCTAAGAGCCCGGTTGGGATTACAAAGTGTGGTCACCGGCCAGTTGCAGATAGAACTCGATTTTTTTCCTGAAGAAGCGGCCGTCCTGATGGGAACGAACAAGAAGTATCATGAAATTCCGACCATTCCGTCCACTTTTGAAAAGCTGACAAAGACATTGGAGAACCTTCCTGTCAAAGAAATTTTTGACAAGCTGTCATCTTCGCTGACGCGAATCGATGTGCTGTTGAATTCACCTGGGACCACGGAGTTTTTAAAGTCTCTTAAACTTGCCGTCGAAGATGCAAGAAAGGTTCTCCATGAAGTGGATAAACAGGTTCAACCGATGACGGACAAAATAGGCGAAACCTTAGAAGCATATGGTAAACTCGCTCAAAACTTGGACCGGAAGGTTGATCCCCTGATTTCTGAAGTCGATGAAACTGTCAAGGCACTGGCAGACGCATCAAAGCAAGCGGAGAAGACACTCAGGGCTGTTGAGAATGTTGTGGGAGACAATTCCGTCGTCACCGTAGAACTGACGAAAACGCTCAGGGAGTTCTCATCTGCGGCAAGATCCATCCGAAACCTGTCTGATTATCTTAGCAGACATCCTGAAGCCCTAATCCGTGGTAAAGTGGGATACAATAGGTGAAGAAAATGAAGAAATTTTATGGGATTCAAACAGCCGTCATTTTAATGTTTTCCCTGTCGATTCTTGGAGGATGTTTACCAAAACCAATCGCACCGACAAAATTGTATATCCTAAGCCCACTGGCAGGTCCGGCGGTTGAAATGCACAATAACGCAGGTGAAATATTCATGACCATAGGTATTGGACCTGTCCATCTTCCTGAGTATCTGGATCGACCTGAAATCGTGACGCGTATCAATCCCAATGAACTTAAGCTTGCAGAGTTTGATATTTGGGCGGAACCCTTACAGGTCAATTTTACCCGGGTTCTTGTTGAGAATATATCGAGGCTACTGAGTACCGAGCCTGTCGCCGTCTTCCCTTGGGGAGCATCTCCACAGATCGATTTCCAGATTGATATTGAGGTGGTTCGACTCGATGGAGACATCGATGGGAAGGCTTTCCTGAACGCGCAATGGTCGATTTTAAATTCTTCGAACAAATCCATCCTTTTTTCGAAAAAATCACAATACACCGAATCTGTCGGCGGAACAGGCTATTCTGCGCTTGTAGCTGCTCAGAGCCGTATGATAGGGGCATTGAGCCTTGATATTGCTGAAGCGATAAAATCTCTCCATAGGTAGAGTAGCGGATTCAGCCTTGACCGCCATTTTTTTTCTGTCCATCTGCCTGTGGATGAAGGTTTTCTATGATATATTTTTCTAAATCCTTGAATGATGCGCTTTTAGCTGTTGACTTATTAATTTTGCTGTTGTAACCATCAAAATATTAGGGTTGTTAGTTTGTAATTAACATGAAAAAAGGAGGAAAAAGATGACAAAGGCTGAATTGGTCGAAACAATAGCAAAGGATGCAAACATTTCCAAAGTCGCAGCTGGAGCCGCTTTGGAGTCTTTTATGGCAAATGTTACAAAAGCTTTAAAGAAAAAGGACGGGAAAATTACGTTGGTAGGTTTTGGCACTTTTACAAAAGTCCGTCGCAAAGCTCGAAAGGGTCGGAATCCTCAAACCGGTGAACCCATTAAAATTAAGGCAAGAAATGCGGTAACATTTAAAGCTGGGAAGAAACTCAAAGAGGCGGTCTAACCTCAATCGGACGATCACGCTTGACTGTCGATCCAATTTTTCAAAAATGCCGTAAGGGAACCCCATCGGTTTTTTGAAACTCCTTGAATCTTCGTTGAAACGTAATTTTCACTGTGCTCCGACCAACGGCAGTAAACCTTCGACTGAAAATTTTTGATCCATTTTAGTCCCCGCTCGCATTCCCCGGAGCAATCTTCGGGGAATGCGATCCCAGTTGCGGTTCCACGCTCTTCCAAAACACGTCATTTTTTTCCGCCGACCGTCATCTCCGGAATATTTTCCCATAAAATAGCGATGTCTTTTTTGAAGCTCCCTGCAGCCCCGTTGAAACGGGATTTACGCCCCAGTTAAACAGAAAAGACCGATAGGTTTCACCCCAGTACGATAGTAAACTACCTACGGGGCAGGCGGGGTAAACTTCGCTTCAACAAGCTTGCGGGGAATGCACTTGTCCTGTTGAATCACCGAAATTCAACTGGGCGAGCTGTTGCAGTTCAATAGGTCATATTTTTCATCTGCCGATCTCTCGTGCCGGCCGGCACGGTCCATGTGGATATGGTTTACAAAAAGCAGTTATCATGATAGGTGAAAATTCCAAATTTCATTTTCTCTTTAAAAAACATAAGAACAGAGGATTGCAGAAATGGATATAGAACGTGAAAAGATCGATTTTGATGTGCTTTTTGTCGGCGGTGGGCCTGCAAATCTTGCTGGAGCCATTCGATTGATGCAGCTCGCCCGCGAAAAAAATATGAATCTTGAAGTTGCGCTGGTGGAAAAGGGCGCTGAAATCGGATCTCATGCATTGAGCGGCGCCGTCCTGAATCCGCTATCCTTAAAGGAGCTAATACCGGATTTTTTGGAAAAAGAATGCCCCATAGAATCGACGGTAAGAGAAGATGAATTCTACTTTCTAACCCGAAAAAAATACTATCGACTTCCGATGATTCCCAAATACATGCACAATAAGGGCTTTTTCATTATCAGCCTTTCCAGGTTTACCCGGTGGCTCGGCCGGATTGCCGAAGATCTCGGGATTAACATCTTTCCCGGTTTTGCAGGTAAGGAAGTCCTTTATGCAGAAGATCAAAAGACAATCACCGGCGTCCGAACCGGCGACAAGGGATTGGATAAAGACGGACGGCCCAAGAGTAACTTTGAGCCGGGCATCGATTTGATGGCCAAGGTGACGGTATTCGGCGAAGGCGCAAGGGGGAGCCTGACCCAGGAAATATTGCAAAAACTGAACCTTTTTGCGGGCAAAATGCCCCAAGTGTACGAATCCGGCATCAAAGAAGTAATCCAACTTCCTGAAAACAATTATTTTACCTCCAGCAGATGCAACGACATCCACATCTTTGGATATCCCCTGGGTTTGGACACACCCGGCGGCGGTTTTATTTACGAGATTAAAGACAATATGGTGGCCATCGGGTTCCTGGCAGGGCTCTCCTATCAGGATCCCATGCTGGATCTGTATGACGAATTCCTAAAATTCAAACAACATCCGTTTGTCGCAGGCATAATCCAAGGGGGAAAAGTCCTGGAACAGGGAGCGAGAACGGTGTCCACCGGCGGCTATTTTACCATTCCCAAACTGGCCGTTGACGGCGGCGTATTGGTGGGTGGCAGTGCAGCCATCCAGAACACACCGGGTTTAAAGGGTGTTCATCTGTCCATGAAGTCAGGAATGCTGGCGGCGGAAGCGATCATCAATGCATTTGAAAAGCAAACGTTTACACGGGAGACCCTCGGGCTCTACAATGAATTGTTTGAAAAAAGCTGGGCGAAGAAGGAAATTTATGAGGGGAGAAATTTTGCCCAAGCCCTTTCAAAACGGGGACTGGCCAAGCTTATCCATCTTGCCGCTCAGTATCTGAGCAAAGGGCGGGGCTTTATCGATAAAATGCCGATTGAACCGGATTACAAAACACTAAAACCGGTAAAAGAGAGCAACGATAACGTTCGTCCGTCACCTGAAAAAAAGACCATCGATGGCGTTTTGTATGTCGACAAACTTACCGGAGTTTATCTGTCCAAAACCATTCACAGGGAGGATCAACCCAGCCACATCATCGTTCACGACCGCGATCTTTGCGTCAATGAATGTTTTAAAATCTATCGGTCTCCATGCACAAGATTCTGCCCGGGCGACGTATACGAAATCGAAACCGATCCAAAGACATCAGCGCGGCGACTCAAATTGAACCCGTCCAATTGTCTGCACTGCAAAACCTGTGACATTAAGGATCCATACCGAAATATATCATGGACATGTCCGGAAGGGGGAGAAGGACCGGGATATACGGTGCTATAATCTTCCTTTCCTTAAAATAGCGACAAGAAGCCATATCCCCATGATTGCAGCGGTTGAGAACAGAACGATCCCGATCAGAGATATTCCGTAGAACAGGGGCGGAATTTCAGAAATCACGATAAGGGCCGAACCGATAATCAAAGCGGCAATAATGATTGAAAATGATATTCTGTTGCTGATCCTGTCGTGGGTCGCCAGCATGGCATCAAACCCTTTGTGTTCCATTTTTATGGACAGTTTCTGCTGCCGGATCAGCCGGGCAATTTCGAGCATGTCTTTGGGGAACTTCTCAACGAATTGCAGCATTTCAGATACCAGTTGAATCAAATCGTCCGCAATTCTCTCAGGGTGGAACCGTGAAAGCTTTATCCGTCTGATGAACGGTGCGGTTTGCGCGATCATGTCAAAATCCGGATCGAGAATCAGTGCAACCCCCTCTATTGTCGCCATCGTCTTCATCATCAGGAAGATATCCGGCGCAATCATGAGACGATGGCGGGATATCAAATTCAGCAAATGGCTCAGCAGTTTGCCGACTTCAATATTTTTCAAAGGTTTGTAAAGATGCTGCCCCATGAAGTCTGTAACATCCCTTTCCAGCTGGCGGATATCCGGCTCGTCATCCCAAGATGTCAGCTTCAGAAGCACCTGGGTTGCTTTTGCCTCATGCCGATGGGCCACGCTGTCGATAAAATCAACAAAATTTTCTCTGGTCTGACGGTCCACAGAGCCGGTCATGCCAAAATCGAGCAGACAGATCACATTGTCAGGAAGTATAAAAATATTCCCGGGATGAGGGTCGGCATGAAAGAAACCGAAATCAAACACCTGCTTTAAGTAAAAATTAGCGCCCCGAACGGTAATCGTCTTCCTGTCCAGCCCGGCCTCATCCAGCCTGTCGATTTCAGATACCTTTATGCCGTCAACCAATTCCATGGTAAGAACGTGTTCGGTTGTCATGTCTCGGAAAACTTTAGGGATGTAGATTGCGGGATCGTTTAAGAAGTGCCGGGCAAATCGCTCCATGCTGGTCGCTTCAATGGTGTAATCTATTTCCTTTTCCAGGGTTCTGGCAAATTCTTCAATGATTTTAACCGGTCGGTAGAGGGCGATCTCTATTATGTTGCGTTCCACCAGCATTGCCAAGTGAAGCATGATCTCGAGATCGACTTCTATGATTTTTTTGATGCTGGGCCGCTGAACTTTGACCGCCACCGTTTCACCGTCCTTCAATCCGGCCTTGTGCACCTGTCCGATGGATGCCGAGGCAAAGGGGGCTTCATCAAAAAAATCAAAAAGTTCTTCCAGTGGTGAGCCGAACTCCGTTTCGATGATCCTTTTGGCCGCGCTGAAAGCAAAGGAAGGGACGTTATCCTGAAGTTTGGAAAGTTCGTTGCTGAAATCAACCGGAACCAGATCAGGGCGGGTGGAAAGAACCTGTCCCAATTTTATATAGGTAGGCCCCAGTTCTTCAAAGGCCATTCTCACCCTTTCCGCCCGTGAAAGTTTTTCAATACGGCTGCGCCGATTTTTCGAAATCAACTGAAGGCCGACTTCGATGTACTGCTCGATCTTCAGCAGTTCAATCAGATCTCCAAAGCCATACTTGAAAAGAACAGCCAGTATCTGACGATATCGGTTAAGATTGCGGTAGGTTCGGCCTACAACGCCGATCTTTCTTATACTTAGCATTTAGATAGAATGTCATTGGGAAAGGGTGTTTTACTTGGGTGTGCCCGGACCCTCGCTAATCGCTTTTTTAAGTTCCCGTATCTCCTTTTTCAGCCCCTTCAATTCATCGCCCGTTACAACATCAGCCTTTTTCATAAAATCTTTAACAGCCTTTTGCACCTTTTCTTCCAGCTTTGTCTGGGTTTCGTCGTACCTTTTCTGAAGATCCTCCAAAAATTTCGTTCCTTCATTTTCAGACATTTTGCCCTTGTTTACAAGCTCTCTGGCCAGATCTTCAACCTCATCCTTGGCGATGAGGGCAAGGCCAATACCGGTCAACATAGATTTTTTGATTATATTAAGCATCAGAGCCTCCTTTGGGTTCTTACTTCAATTTTCCAATCAAAGCACTGGCAATTGTGTTTTTCTGGATCTCCTTGGTGCCTTCATAAATCTCGGTGATTTTGGCATCACGGTAAAAGCGCTCGACTTCATACTCTGCCATGTATCCGTATCCTCCAAGCAGTTGGATGGCTTCATCGGCGACTTCTACAGCAGTACGTGCGGCATACATCTTGGCCATGGATGTCAGCTTTGGATCGATACGGCCCTGGTCAAAGTTCCAGGCAGCTTTGTAGGTAATAAGCCTGGAAAGCTCTATTTTTGTGGCCATGTCGGCCAGCTTGTGCTGGGTGACCTGGAACTGGGCAATCTTTTTCCCGAACTGTTCTCTCTGTTTTACATAGGCCAACGCACGATCAAAAGCGCCCTGAGCAATTCCGAGTGCCTGGGCGGCAATCAGGATCCTGCTTTCGTCAAAAAACTCCAGCACATGGTAGAAGCCCTTCCCTTCTTTTCCGATAAGATTTGAAGCCGGAACACGGACATCTTTAAAGTTAACCTCTGCCGTAGACATCATGTGAATGCCCATTTTTTCACCAACATCTGTGGCGGACACACCGTTTCGATCGGCCTCCACGAGAATCAAGCTTATACCGCGATACGTCGGTTTGCTTTCCGGATCGGTTTGGCAGAGAACACAAAAAAAACCTGCAGATTCACCATTGGAAATGAATATTTTCGATCCGTTGATGACCCATTCATCCCCATCTTTTTCTGCCGTTGTGTTCATGAATGTAATGTCAGAACCGTGATCAGGTTCTGTGAAAGCACCTGCAGAAAGCATTTTCCCTTCTGCAACGGGCGGCAAATATTTTTCTTTGAGCGCATCGCTGCCAAAACGCAAAATACATTCAGATGCAAACCCGGCGAGAATCAAAGCACTGCCGATGGAAGAATCCCCGCTGCAGAACTCCTCGGCAACAAGGATATTTTCCAAAACGCCAAGCCCCTGACCGGAATATTCTTCCGGAAAATGAATGCCGATAAATCCCAGATCAGCGGCTTTTCTCCAGATCTTATCTGGAAATTCATGTTTTCTGTCGAGTTCGAGTGCAAGCGCCTTGTCAAATTCACCCTTGGCAAAGTCCCTGGCTGCTTTCTGAATCTCTTTTTGTGGTTTTGTCAGTTCAAAATCCATCTTTATTCTCCATCACTATAAAGGTGTTACGCTCAATTGGGATTTTATCTTTTTTTGAAATTTAGCATATGCCCTGCGCTATTGCAAGGAGTTTGAAGTACAACAGCTATTGCGAACCATGCCACTTTTCAAACATTCGTAAAAGGTGCTTGACTGATCCGTTCGACTGGAATAATTACATGTTTTAAGCCTTTTTCGAAACCATCGACATTAACAAATAACTTGGAAAGGAAATTAGACCTTATGCCGTTTTCAATTGCGCTTGCGGGAAAAGGAGGCACCGGAAAAACAACTCTGGCGGGTCTGCTCATCAAATATCTGGTAAAGACAGGAAAGACACCCATCCTTGCAGTAGATGCAGACAGCAACGCCAACCTCAATGAAGTCTGTGGCCTTGAAGTCACGGATACCCTTGGCAACGCCCGTGAAGAGATGAGAAAAGGAATCGTGCCCAGCGGAATGACAAAGGACATTTTTATCAACATGAAACTGCAGCAGGCGGTTGTGGAAGACGACGGATTCGACCTCATTGTTATGGGACGGCCTGAAGGCCCGGGATGTTATTGTGCTGCAAATACCCTTCTCACAGGATTTTTGGAGAAACTGACCGGCAACTATCCTTATATCGTCATGGATAATGAAGCTGGAATGGAACATATCAGCCGGCTAACCACCAACAATGTCGACATTCTGCTTATCACTTCGGACACCTCCCGCCGCGCACTTCAGGCCGCCATTCGCATCAACGATCTGGCTAAAGATCTTAACATCGGTGTCTCCAAAAGCTATTTAATAATCAATCAGACCAAAGAAGCGCCGTCCGATACCATTCTGAACATCATTAAAGAAAAGGGGTTAGAGCTTGCCGGAACCATACCGGAAGACCGTACCGTTTACGAATATGATTTGAACGGTCGTCCGACCATCGAACTTCCGGAAGACAATACGGCAGTTATGGCTGCATATGAAATATTTGATAAAATAATCGAATAGCTCCTTTTGTGACGACATGAAAAGAACAGGCTTTCTGTACGATGAAAGATATCTGCTTCACGATACAGGCCCTAACCATCCTGAGTCGCCTGAAAGACTAAAGGCTATTTATCAAGGGATAAAACAAGCCGGTCTCCTCCCAAATCTGACTTTAATTCAGGCCATGCGGGCAGATTTAGAATGGATTGAAACTGTCCATTCAAAAAATTATATCAAACGCTTTGAAGCTGCCTGCCGTTCGGGTAATTCCACGTTTGACTCTCCGGACAATCAAATGTGTGCCGAAACTTTCGAGACGGCACTTCTGGCTGTAGGCGGTGTACTCGATACCGTACGACAGGTCATGACCGGTCAAATAGATAATGTTTTTTGTGCGGTCAGGCCCCCGGGTCACCATGCTGAACGCGAATTCGCCATGGGATTCTGCTATTTCAACAACGTTGCAATCGCCGCCAGATATCTTCAAGCAGAATGGGCCATTCAACGGGTTGGAATCGTGGATTTCGACGTGCATCATGGAAACGGCACCCAACATATTTTTGAAGAAGATCCTACGGTATTCTATTACTCCATCCATCAGCACCCGACATTTGCTTTTCCAGGAACCGGTCGTGTTTTTGAAACCGGTGAGGGTGAAGGGGTCGGAACGATCCGGAATTATCCGGTTCTGCCGGGTCATGGGGACAAGGAATACCAGGGGCTTGTGGAAAGAGATCTTATGCCGGTGATGGAAGCATTCAGCCCTGAAGTGATCTTGGTATCGGCGGGTTTTGATGCCCATGTCGACGACGACATGTCAGATATACAACTTTCAACAGAAGGGTTTTCAAGGATCATGCAAAGGATCGTCGCGCTGGCGCAACATTGTTCAAACGGAAGATTGATTTCCGTCCTTGAGGGGGGATACTGCATAAAACGCTTACCAGAATTGGCCGCAAACCATGTTAAAATTTTATTGAACATTTAACCCGGATCCTCCTGAGGCGGAGAACCAAAAAGGATTGAGAATGTTCAATTGTCTTCAACACAGAAATTTGTCGTTTAGAAGGTTTTGGCCAAAACATAAAAAATTAAGGGACTAAGGTCCACAACCATTGGAGGCTAAAATGTTTATCAGCAAAATAATGACCAGAAATCCCGTAACCGTCGACCAAGACGCTGATATCTTGCACGCACAGGAACTCATGTCCAAACATCACTTCCACCAGCTTCCCGTGGTCGACGCGCATAATTTTCTTATTGGAATCGTCACGGATCGTGATATCAGAAGTGCTTTGTGGCCTTCTCATCTGGAAGATGACCTCGGCAAGGCAGAATGGAAACGTTTTTCAGAAATTAAAATTAAAGATATCATGACAAAAAAGCCGGTCACCATTTCTCCGTTATATACCCTTCAAGACGCCCTTCTTCTGCTGCAAAAAAAACGTGTCGGAGCATTTCCTGTTGTCGATGAAACGGGGATTCTTAAGGGCATTATCTCTGTCAGCGACCTGTTAAAGGAATTCATCAACGTCTTGGGGTTAGAAGAACCCGGAATGCTGTTGTGCATTATCGTTGAGAATAAAATCGGGCAGATGAAAAAAATTGTCGATGCCATTACCGAGGAACATATTTCATTTGGTAGTATTCTGGTTGCCAGATACTGGGAAGAAGGAAAGCGGGCTGTCTTTCCATATCTTTTAACTCAAAATATCGGTCCGTTGAAAAGAAAGCTTAAAAATATGGGGTATACATTGCTCGACCCAATGGATTGGCATGCGGATCGATGACCCAAAATTGACTGAAGGAAAACAAGGAGTTAAAGATCGCCGAAAATTTATAGATACCCCTTATAAAGATCTTTATATCTACTATCTTGATGGCCGGTTGAAATCGAACCATAAAATATTCCACGATCATTTTATCGGCAACTGGCAGGAAGATGAATTCTCTTTTCTTTTCTTTTCCAGACCCTCTCCGAAGGAAGTGGGAAAAATACTGCGTTCAAACCCCGGATTGGCCCTTCTTGAAGAATTCCATATGACATACGACCAATGGCAGGGAGACAAGATCGCCCCGTTTAAGATCGGTCGGTTTCATATCATACCACCCTGGGAAAAACCGCCGAACAGAACGGACGCATCCTCCAAAGAACTCACCGTTCTTCTCGATCCAGGTGTGGTATTCGGCAATGGGTTGCATACCACAACGCAAGATTGCCTCGAAGCCCTTGAAATGGTATTCCTCCGTGAAAACATCGTGTCCGCCCTCGATCTCGGAACTGGAACGGGCCTGCTATCCCTTGCCGTATCTCTGCTCGGCTGTAAAACCACACTTGCCGTCGACTTTAATTTTTTAGCCGCAATTACGGCGTTAAGAAACGTACGCTTAAACGGCTTGGAAAACACGATTCTGGTCGCTCAAGGTCGGGCCGAGGATTTTATTGACTCACCTTCAGATCTTATGATAGCAAATATCCATTATGATGTTATGAAGCAATTAATAACATCTCAGGGTTTTTTAAAAAAAAAATGGTTTATTCTGTCCGGCCTTTTGCGAAGCCAGGCAAGAAATTTGCGCTTTAAATTGTCGCGGCTCCCGGTAAATATCATAAAAGAATGGGAACGTGACGGCATCTGGCATACTTTTTTAGCAAAGAAAGGTTGACAATGTATATCAAATGCTGGGGGTCAAGAGGCTCCATTCCAGTTTCGGGGAAAGATTTCATAAAATACGGTGGAGATACCACCTGCCTGGAAATCAGAACAAAAAGTGACGACATCATCATCGTTGATGCCGGAACCGGTATACGACGGCTTGGCAACCGTTTAATCCAGGAAAACCGCTACAAGTACAATATTATTTTCACCCATGCCCACTGGGATCATTTAATGGGGTTCCCCTTTTTCAAGCCGCTCTACAGCGAAGCGGCGGAATTCAGGATGTACAGGTGCCCATTTCACAGTGAATTCGTGGAAAACATCCTTTCCAGAATCATGACCCCGCCGAGCTTTCCGGTAAGATATTCTGAAATAAACGCAAAAATGGAATATGTCGGGGCATTTGTTAAGGAGTTTCAAATCGGCTCTGTAACGATAACACCGATCCCAATCAGTCATCCAAACAAAGGCAGCGGATACAAATTTACCGAAGACGGCAAATCTTTCGTCTTTCTAACCGACAATGAACTGAGCTTCGTACACCCCGGCGGTCTGACGTATAAAGACTATCTGGAATTTTCTGCAGGTGCTGACCTTTTTATTCATGATGCCGAATACATCCCTGAAGAGTATCCATCCACCAAAGAATGGGGGCACTCGGTATTTACCGAAACGCTCGACCTTGCCCTTGAAGCCGGAGTCAAAAAGTTTGGCTTGTTTCATTTAAACCAGGAACGGACGGATCGTCAGGTGGATGAAATTGTCGAGACCTGCAGACAAACCATCGCCCATAAAGGTCATAAACTCGAATGTTTCGCTGTGGCCTCCGATATGACGTTTACCATGTAACTCGAATCTCACCGTTCTCTGTCTCTGTGATGATGGATGACCCTATTCAAATAGCTGCCAAAGATCTTGCCGGCACCCAAAAAGTTATCGCCTTAACCGGCGCAGGGATCTCTGTTGAAAGTGGAATTCCACCCTTCAGGGGGAAAGGTGGATTGTGGGAAAGATTCGATCCCATGGAGTACGCCCATATCAACGCCTTTATGAAAAATCCGGCCAAGGTTTGGAATGTCCTCATCAAAGAAATGAAAGGGATCATCGACAAGGCCAGGCCCAATGATGCCCACAAAGGGCTGGCCAGACTCGAAGACCTTGGAATATTAACAACGATTATCACCCAGAATGTCGATGGACTTCACCAGATGGCCGGCAATACGGATGTCATCGAATATCACGGAAACTTTGCTTGGCAGCTTTGCTTGGATTGTGGCAACAGATGCGAAACAGCCAAAATCGACGTAACGCGAATTCCCCCCCGATGCGAATGCGGCGGGATTTACAGGCCGGACTGTGTCTTCTTTGGTGAGATGATCCCGCCACAACATCTGTATCGGGCTGAAAAGGTCGCTTCGAATTGCGACATCATGCTGGTGGTGGGGACATCGGCCCTTATTCAACCTGCCGCTTCTATTCCTGTTGTGGCAAAGCAGGCAGGCGCAAAGATCATAGAAATCAATCCTGAAAGAACACCTCTTTCAGAAAAAACCAGTGACTATATCATCCTGGGAAAGGCCGGCGAGGTTATAAAACGCTTAACAGCCGAAATTGAACATTTGAAGAATTTAAACCCTACGTAACCAAAACAGGAACAAGCGATGCTCCGTGCAGACCTTTACGAAAAAGACATCGACATAGAGCCTTATGTCTCTTCCACCGACTGCAGGGCCTGCGGGTTTCACAGTCGGACAGAGTTTATAGACAAACTTCGCGGCGGACAGCTCAAACCCTCCCATTGCAAGATGGCCAGAATGCGCTTCCTTCCTTTACTCTGGGCGGCAAGGCCCAATGAGATTCTGCCCGAAGTGGAAGTTTTGCAGCTCCCGAATCCCGTCCCCACCGGACTCTTTCCAATCAACCAGCCGGAAGAAAATTCTCCCATCCTGGTGTCGGGCAACTCAAAGCTTACCGGTGAGGTTCTCACGGCGGTCCTTTCCACGACCTTGAGTCCGTTCTGGTACCTGGTCGTGGACACGGATGGACATACTGTGGACATGGCCATGGTCTACGAAGCGCTGACCGCTGAGAGGATTATGAAGGGACTGTTTCAAGAAAAAGTGGATCGAATCGCTCCGGAATCGACCCTTTTCCTGCCGGGCTTTGCGGCTTCGATACGTGATCAACTGGCTGAACAAAGTGGTCGGCCGGTAACCGTCGGACCGGTATGCGCTGCTGAGCTTCCTATTTTTTTTGGAAAAACGCACTGGAAGTTGGCTTGAC
>JAQBBE010000326.1:0-12026 GCA_032126435.1 Desulfobacterales bacterium
TCGTTCCGTCTTTGAAATTCTCCCTGCTTTCAGCATTGTTTTTTTCATCAGCCATTGCTCATACCTCTTTTACGGTTCTGAACTTATTGAATGCGTAGGTTCATTACAACCTGTAATTTTTATTGAGAAACACGATCCAAATTTACAGCAGTAACCCACGGCGGATGTGTTCGAACGTTTTAACCTAATTGAGCGAACGTTTAGGCTTCTCCAACTGCCGTTATTAATTTCGGTGCACATCATATTTTAGCATATTTATGCAGATGGCTAAAGAAAAAGATGCACGTGCACCAGAGAAGCCATGTGTTAAGTGCCACCTCAAACTCCCTTTTAAAGTATAACCTTTGGAGGCCCTTGGCCATCGCATGGTTTTTATATGGATGTTGAAGCTGGGTGGCACTTGCTTGCACCCATGCCGGTTTCAAAGCGTATTCAAAGCTTTGCCTTAATAATAGCATAAAACGTGCCAAATTCATATTATAGATAATATCTGTCAAAAAATTAAATGGTTAGCTCACTTATAAAAATGATGTCATCGAATATTATGAATAATATTTGACGGGCATTTATGTAATTCATTTCACAATTTTAAGAATTCATTGTATTTTGGATAGCTTCTGTTTTTTTGAGCGAGTCTTACATCGGTTCAAGCCATTCTCCTTTTATCGATAATAGGGGTAATGGCGGTATCGGTACCCATAGTAGGGATATGGATATAACCATGGATCATAGTAAGGTTCGGGGTAATAGTATGCCTCCTTGGGCCAAAGATATATTTCACGACTTTTGATCTTGAGATAGGGCTGGGGGTAGTCGTCAATTTTTTCCACCACGGCGCCGGTGATGGTGCCGGCCACAGTAATTTTACGGTCTTTGTTGTAAATTTCCGGATCCAAGAAACCTTTTTGTGAGATGATGAATCTCCCCTCTGAAAGGTCTTTTGATTGGGGTTTTTCTCCGGATCCCAGGGGAACTTGTAAGACTTTAATCAACGATTTGTCAGCCAAATTCTTTGTTTCCAGGATGTACCCGCCCAGGATCACGGTATTCCCCATGTATTTATCTTTTTCCAGAAGAAGGGTTTTAAACTGAATCGGCGGTATGGATTCCGTTCTGATCTGTTGAGAAATCACCGAACAGGATCCGAGAAAAAGCGTTATTGGTATTGCCAGCAATACCATCCACAATACTCTCACAATACCTCCTTCGATTAAAACCAAACGTCGATTATGATAACGTGCTTGTATAAAATGATGCTGTACAAATCAAAGGTGCGGATGTCAAGCATTATACGAATGGGGTTAAAAACAACTCCCTGGCAATTACGAAAAGCCGCCTTATATCGGTTTTATGATCTCCCTTATTCTACCGGATTCGATTGCTTCAAAGAATTCGTCTCCCAGTTTTTTGTTTTTTTCAACGACTTTTCTCCAGTATTCTATCCGTTCTTTGTCTTTCCCAAAGAATTTCTTAAAATCTTTTCTTTCAGGGATTTTGCCAAACGGAAGACTATCAACGAATCTATTTGAGGGTGCAACAAGCACGACACTTTCCATATTTTTTTTATCAGGTTTGCGATTTAAAGACTTGTCGAACCATCCGGGTGTGATGTGCTCATAAAAATGGGGATATAAAACAAGGCCATTTTCATCGGGTAAAAACGGTATGTCCAGATGGTAATCAAGTATCCCTCCATCGCGAAAAACACCCGACACGCCGTCAATATTTGGAATCCCCTCCATCGCCATTGGAATCGAACCGGAAGACAACAATGCTGTCTTAAAATTCGATTGGGTAAGACGATAGATGCCCAAAGGGAATTGATTCATGGACGCAAAGGGAGGTTTTTCTTTTGAAGCACAGAAAAGAGCTCTTTCAAAGAAATAACCAAGCCTGTTCCTGCTCAACCGGTTTACTCCTGCAGCAAGTGCAACGCCAAACCCTTGGACCCATAGGGTTTCACTTTTTAAAAGTCCTTTACATTTATTGGATAGAAAACAAATTCTCATGAAAGGATGTTTGATAATGTATTCTATTTCATCATCATCGATATAGGCATGAATGATTCTCCAGGACTCTTCTGTTATTTCTTTTCTTGTGGGCCTTGAATCATAGTGTTGTGCAATATATTCCCTTTCAAGTTTGCCAAGGGCATCAACCGGGTCTCTCTGACAGTAAGCAGCCATGCGAAAGGCTCCAATTGAAGTGCCGATAAGATAAAGGGGGTCTGTCCTTTGTTTGAACTGTGACAGCAGTATCCTGTCAATTCCCGTTAAAACAAGAAATTTGGCAGCACCGGAAGCGCCGGCGATAACCTTTACCCTGGATAGATTTAATCCCTCGTCCCGGATTATTCCTATTGCTTTGCTACCGGCACGGACTGAAATATTTTCAAACATATCTAATTTTCGATCCAAGAATTAAAACCGGATTCTCTCCCTCGGGATTTAGCCTATATCCTATCGCTTCGGCGATCAGGACTTTCATGCGTCATCTCCTGTCAGGTGTTTTTTCATTTCTTTCTCCAGGGCCTTGAGCTCCATTTTCAGTTTTGTCAAAACCTCACCGGCCTCGTCCGTTTTCCCATTCTTTCCCAGTTCCTCGAGAAGATAGGCCGCGTCATAGGACCGTTTGGCGCCAAAATTGCCTACGGAGCCTTTCAAACTATGAGCGGCGTGCTCCAGAGCACTGGC
Source organism: Desulfobacterales bacterium (assembly GCA_032126435.1). Taxonomy (GTDB): domain Bacteria; phylum Desulfobacterota; class Desulfobacteria; order Desulfobacterales; family UBA11574; genus JAAXQD01. The sequence continues at coordinate 2,694 of JAQBBE010000326.1, forward strand.
ATCACCTCTGGCAATCTCTTCCTGAATCTGGCTCAAATGCACCGGCAAGTTTTCCAGAAACAGATGGGCGATTTCCTGAAACAGTTCCTTTTGCCCGGCGACAACGTCAAGGGCCTTGGACAGATCGAAAACATCTTCGGCCGGCGGCGGTTCTTCTTCTGTCAAAGGCAGCGGCGCTTCTTCTTTTTTCTCCGTTAATCCAAAAAGCAATTTTTCGACAATTTGAAAGAGCGTTTCCGCTTGGATCGGCTTGGAAATATAATCATCCATCCCGGATGCAAGACATTTCTGACGGTCTTCTTTCAAGGCGTGGGCCGTCAGGGCGATAATAGGTATGCGCCCGCCCGTCTGCCTCTCTTTCTCCCGGATCATCCGGGTCGCCTCGAATCCGTCTAGTTCGGGCATCTGGACGTCCATCAGGATCAGATCAAAAACGTTTTTTTCAAATGCCTCCACGGCCTCTTTTCCATTGGAAGCGACAACGACGCGATGGCCCCTTGATTCTAAAAGATCCGATGCCAGTCTTTGATTGATCAAATTGTCTTCGGCCAAAAGGATGTCGAACCGCCGCCGGGCCTCCTGTACGGTATGGCGGGTGATTACAGGCGGTTTTTCTTCAGCGGGGGTGCAAAGCGTCATCATAATGGCATCCAGAAGCTCCGACTGTTTCACCGGCTTGAGCAAATATCCCGATATTCCCATCTCCTTGCACACATCTGCGTCCCCTTTCTGTCCCATGGATGTGAGGATAAGAATCTGCGTATCTCCTTTGTAAGGGCTCTCTTTTATTCTTTTAGCGACTTCAAACCCGTCCATCTCAGGCATCTGAAAGTCCAATAAGATCAGTCGGTACGGCTTTCCGGATTCAAACGCCTCCTGGATTTTCAAAAGGGCCCCTTTCCCATCCGGAACCTCCGTGGGCACCAGGCCCCATGACGTCGTCATTTCATGGAATATTAAACGGTTGGTGGCATTATCGTCCACGATTAGAACCGGCATGCCGGACAGATCCGACTGCCTCAAGTTACTGATGGTGCTGCCTTTTCCGGGACTCAATCCAAAACGGGCATTGAAGTGAAAGGTACTTCCCGGACCTCCGATGCCGGATGCGTCATCTTTCAACTCGCGAGGGGAGGGGCTCTCTATACGGATATGTCCGTCCATCATCTCCACAAGCTGCCTGGAAATGGTTAAACCCAGCCCGGTGCCGCCGTGTTTCCTGGTGGTGGAGCCGTCTTCCTGAGTAAAACTTTTAAAGATGGTCTCCGCTTTATCGGGAGAAACCCCAACACCGGTGTCCGAGACCATAAAATGCAAGCGTACGGATGCGTCCTCTCGTTCTTCGGTGTCCACCCGGACGACCACCTCTCCTTGATCGGTAAATTTGATGGCATTTCCCGCCAGATTGAGGATGATCTGACGCAGCCTGGCAGGGTCGCCTTTCAAAGCGGTGGGCACGTCCGGTTTAATGTGAAAGGCCAGTTCCAACGCTTTCTCGTGCGCCCGCAAAGCCAGCATATCAGCGGCGGTCTCCAGGGTGTTTCGCAAATCAAAGTCGATCTCTTCCAGTTCCATTTTTCGGGCTTCGATCTTGGAAAAATCGAGGATGTCGTTGATGAGGTTTAGCAGGGCATCGGCGGACATTTTTACCATATTCAGGTATTCCCGCTGTACCTGGCTCAAATTTGTTCTCAACGCCAGTTCGGTCATGCCGATGATTCCATTCATGGGGGTCCGGATCTCGTGGCTCATATTGGCCAGAAACTCGCTTTTGGCAACATTCGCTGCTTCGGCTTCAGCTTTGGCCGTGTGCAGTTCCGTTTCAACCTGTTTGCGGTCGGTGATATCAAAAAATATTCCGCTGATATATTCAATCTCTTCCTTTCGGTCAATTTTTATATATCCTCGATCCTGTATCCAGCGGATGTCTCCGGACCTGTTTCTGATTCGGTACTCCCTGGAAAACGACCGGTCATGTTTCAAGGCCTGAATAAAGCTTTCTCTTGAGGATTCAATATCTTCCTGAACGACTAAGTCGGACCATCTTATTTTCCGGGCATCGAACGCTTCCTTAGTGTAACCGGTTAAAGACGCTATCCGGTTGTCTAAGAATTCAACAGACCAGTCTCTGAATCCCTTATAAACAAACCCCGGGATATTTCCGACGAGCAATCGAAACTGCACCTCGCTTTCCTCGTCCCCGCCATTCGACGACGGCCGTGTGCCGGACGTTTGATCAAAGGATGCTTCCGGATCCGTGGATTCTTTTTCTTCATCTTTGTTATTTTTTTTCAGATCTTCATCAGTGGGTTCATCTGTCATTGGAACATCCTCCAATAGTTTATGATATTGGTGTCACCCATTAAAGGGTCAATCAAGTAAAAAAACACCTCTCGCTTAAAAAAACTGGTCATTTTTCTTGATCTTTACTCACAACAGCGCGACATTGTTTTCGTCCTAATTTGCACGTTATTTCGTTTTTATCGATTCTCGGTCAGAATATACTGATCCGCACCAGTCACCCATCGGGATCAAGGCGGTTGTGTTTCAAGCACAATGCTTAAAGCACGGCCCCTGGTCCATTCGGACCCCAGAAAATCTTCGGTGCCATACCGTGTTCAATTGAATGTATTACAAATCTTATGGTTATTAGCCAACCCCTTACAGACTCACGGTATGGGCGAATCAGAGCATAAAAACGACCGCCGTCTGTTATGTGGGTGCGGCAGATACCAATCAAACCTTGTGGCTTAAGACCAACTCCAATACCGGCTCACTGCCGCACCCAAACCGATTATCTAAAAAGCATATCTTCATCAAACGGCACTTGATCCCTCATAATAAAATAGGAAGCACGGGTCAACTTATTAGCAAGGGCTTTGGTTGCAACAGAGCCTTGCTTTTAGCCATTTTTTGCTGATAAAATCTCTGGGCCTTTGGAATGTACCTTTTGGCAAAGTGAGCGGCCTCAACATAGGCCCAAGCTAAATATTTGTTGCCGTTCTTTTTGTTGTTCTCCCCTTTTTTCTTTCCATTTGAAAGTCTTTTACTACCAACACAACGGCAGTTGGATACGTAATTACCGACTTTTAAAAACCGAGCTATATCTCCTACCTCAAGCATAATTGTAAGACCCAAAATTGTTCCAATTCCCGGTATGGTGATCAGCATCACAAACTCTTTGCGAAGTTGAACCTGGGTTTTTACTTCTTTCTCAATGGTTATTTTCTGATAATCCAGCAAACCTTAATTATGACGTTACTTTATTATTTGATGGAGGTGAAAACACTTATTCTTTAGTTCAATATAGAAACCCTGGCCCTCTGGGCCAGGTCAGAGTACAGAGGCTTTGCCATCTGTACGACTCAATGTTACTCAATGATCAAGATGTCCCCACAACCCATAATCAAGGAGTAACAAATGAGCCGATTTCGAAAACTAACACAAACAATCTGGCAAAATCGACAAAAATCAGAAAAAATGTAGAATTTAGATTCATAGTAAAATCATTATACGAATCCGTAGACCGTCGGGAAGCCTATCCCGTGGGTCTTTTTAATAAAACATCTTGACATGCTATTTATTTCTATTTAGGTAGCACCTAAATGGCTTCCCTTGTGTGCGTGCATCTTATTCTTCGGTCGTTTGTATATTCTATATATAAAATAATAAGCACTGATTGTGCGCCGAATTTAATAACGACATAAAGGGAAGCCATTTCTATGTTTGACTTCTGGGGGTTACTGGTAAGCCCCCAAGGTTTTTTTTTGCCCTTTCAGCGCCTATCCCGCGGGTTGTTCACTATACGTTTGGGATATTCCCCTATGAAAATGAAGGATATACCCTATTGACATATCATACGGTTGAATATTGAATATATTTATATTATGGGGTAACCCACTCTTTCCCATAATGTCTTACCTTCTCTTAAGCTCTTGGGGTACTCCACAGCCTCAGGAGCTTTTTGTTGCCCAGGCCCCGAAAGCCCCTACCTTTAATCATTATCTTCTTCGTCTTCAATGCGCATAAAATCTGGAAAACCTGTCAAAGTTTGGCGGGTTATTTGACAATATTTGTCAAATTCTTTTGCCCAACAATCCAAGCCTTTAAGCTAACCATATGATTTCTTAATGTTTTCAACCTTTATAAAATGTTGCATGATTTTTGCATATATCAATTCATAAAAAGGAGAAAACTATGTCGGATTTGGTTATTTTGGCTACTATCATAGGTTTGATGATAACGACATATTTGACTTCTTTTTGAATAGCGCCTGTCTCCTCCTTATGGTAGCCCCAGAGGGTTTGCAGCTCACCCTCTGGGGTTTTTTATTAATAAACAAAAACGCCTGAAGGCTTACCCCCGGCCATAGCACAACCGCCCCCTAATGGTCACTGAGCGAGCAAAACGGACTATTTACAAGACCATCAATATTGATCGATGTCACTCAGTATTGTCTCCCTACTGAATGAAAGAAAGCAGCATTCCAATTGTTCAGACCTGACGCTACCTGTTTCTATCAGTACGGTCCGGTCTTTTCCAGATTGATCCCCGTTGTCTCGATGCGAAAGACCCAGGTCACCACAGCGCCCAGCAGCGAGGTTCCCGCGAGGCCATATAAAAGCGCTTCCGTACCGATACTCCGCAGCAGCAAGGGGAAGAAAAAGGCCGCCAGGACCGCGCCGACCTTGGCAAAGGATGCGGCGAAGCCCGCGCCCTTCCCGCGAATATGCGTTGGGAACAACTCTCCGGCGATCAGATAGGTCATGGCATTGGGTCCCAGGTTGGTCATAAAGCTGAAGAGCATGAACCCCGCAAAGATAAAGAACATCTTTGTCCCCCCCTCGGTACCCACCGACAGGGAAGCAAGAAAGAGACCGGCGGCACAGCCGATAAACCCGAGCACCTGCAACCGTATCCGCCCCGCCCTGTCGACAAGCAGAACGGCGCACACAATACCGACGAGCAGGAGACCGTCGATAAAGGCTGCCCCCTTTGCCGCAAGCATATCATTATGGATGAGGCTGGCGATATTATGGACGTGGGTGGTCTGGGCGCCGATAATGGTGGCAAGGATGGTGGGTGTAAAGATGCCGATACCGTAGGTCCCCAGATCCTGGAGAAACCAGGGAACGGAGGCAAAGATGGTCGCCCGGATATAGCGCCGCGAAAAGAGCAGACCAAAGCCCCCCGCCGAACGGCCATCCGATGAGGAAACTGCCAGTTTGACCCTCTGGGGATAGGGCGGACGCCGGGCAAGCAGCCGTTCCATCTCCTGTTCCGCTTCGTCGATCCTGCCCTGGGAAACCAGCCAGTGCCCGCTGTCTGGAATAAAGTGCCGGGCGAAGACCACCAGGATCGCCGGAATGATCCCGGTGGCGTACATCCAGCGCCAGGCCCCGATGTCGGGGTTTTCGTACAGGATGAGGTATCCCACGCCCGTCCCCACCAGGGCCCCCACCGCCTGGAACCCGAAGGCGCTCAGAACCAGTTTGCCCCGCGCGACGCTGGGAATACTCTCCGAAATCACCATATGGGCCGTGGGGTAGTCGCAGCCCAGGGCCGCCCCCATGATAAAGAGAAAAACCAGAAGCCACGGATAGTTGGGACTGACAACCAGCAAGAGCAGACTGATTGCAAAGAGTATCATCTCGACGATAAACATCCGCTTCCTACCCACATGGTCGGAGAGTCCCCCCAGGGCGGTGGCACCGATGAGGATTCCGAAAAGCGGCGCCGCCCCCACGGCACCCTTCTCCATGGCACCCAGACCAAACTCCTTCACAATCAGTGGAAGCGCCACACCGGTCATAAAAACCACCAGCCCTTCAAAAAACTTACCCGCCGTGGCCAGCGTCCAGATCCGCCACTGCATGGCGGTCATGGGTGCGGACGAAACGGCGGTTCCGTCCGACCAGATCGGGGTCTCGTCGATATATTCCTGGACGGTTTTTCTTCCGTCCCGATCCCGATCGTCTCTGCCGGCGGATGCACCGGCTCCTGATGTAGCGTCACTCGAAACACTCACAATGCTATTTCTCCTTTAAAAACAGATCCTGTAGATATACGCGCGGGTAACGGGGTCAGGTTGCAACCATCAACATTTTAGACTCCCTGCAATCTCTTCCACTTCTATAATCTGAATACGTTGACATCATCTTGACGACGCTGTTTCCTACCAAACTCGTTCGTTTTTGACAAACAGCTTTGTAAAGGTCAATAAAATTCGTTATCACGTTAGCCGCATATAGAAACGATCGCAATATCCTATTAATTATTTAAAGAACCCTGTCAGCGTTTTTCCCGTTTGCGATATAAGAGTATCTTCAATAAAGACAACGGGGTCACCCCCGATGTTTCCATTTTCCGTTGTCATTCGTAAGTTCCAATGGGTCCATGGAAAAGTATTCGAGTTCAGCGTGGTGCTTTATCCTTCGGGCATTGGAGAAAGATTTGAAACAACTTCTAAAAAGGTTTGACTTGACTTGAATAGATTCATACATAAATTGACACTGTTATTAATCCAAACCAAAGGAGATCGTTGTGGAAAAAGTTGAAAATGGTATTTTTGTTAGCGTGGACTACAAAGGAACATTGGAAGACGGCCAGGTGTTCGACTCCAGCCACGGACGCCAGCCGCTTGAAATACAAATGGGCGCAGGGCAGTTGATCAAGGGATTTGAAAATGAACTCATGGGGATGGCTTTGAACGGAAAAAAGATGTTTACCCTCGCGCCGAAAGACGCCTACGGACAAAGAGATGAAACCCTAACACAATCCTTTCCCAGATCGGAAGTTCCCCCTGGCATGAACCCCCAGGTCGGCATGACCATCGGTCTTACCACTCCGGAAGGACACCAGGTGCCCGCCCGAATTGTTCATCTGGATGATGAAAAATTGACTATGGACTTAAATCACCCTCTGGCCGGCGAATCGTTGACCTTTGAAATCGAAGTCGTGGGCATCAGCAGCACCCCGACCCAGACGCCCATGTCCTGCGGTTCCGGGTGTGACTGTTCTTCGGGCTGCGATCAGTAACCCGCAATTTTCAAAGGAGCCCGACTCTCGGGACCCTTTGAAGGGGTCTTCCTACTCCGGAGTAATAGGCGCTATATACCTACACCTAAATCCCGGCGTTTTCCGGAAATCACCGATTTCCTTAAGAAAGGGCAACACGAATTTTCGTGGTACCCTTAATAAGGGCAGGTTTAAGGCAAGATCGTTGAAACCTCATTGGAGTAGTCACTTTCAGCTCCCAGATCATCAAACGCTGCAACCACAAAGAAACAGGTCTCAATATCATACAATTTAAAAGATTCGGCAGAAAGAGACTGAGGTCGGGCCAATACATAATAAGGAGTAGCGCAAAGAGAAGGAGGAGCAAGAAGGGAAGGTGTTTAAGACAATTAAAAACCAAATTAATATGCAGTTAACTTTGAGCTTCATGCTATTTCTTACAAAATTGCAAAAAAAAGGCAAATCCCCCTCGAAAAGTTTCCCCCTTATGATATCCGAAAACACAATGTGCTTAAAATTATATCGAGATTTGATGAATAGCAGAGATCTTTAATCTGAGTTTTTTGAAGATCTGTTGGAGATATCACCGTTTTCACACCAAATATCATCACCACAATACCTTGTGTGTCCAGACAAACAAGAAAAGCGTAAAAATTTATCGTCGATTCACGCTTTCTCATTCATCGGCGTGAGCGTACAAAGATAGGTTTTAAGATTTTCAATAGAGACAACTGCGTATCGTACTGTTAACTTTTATGGATCTGAAAAAATGTGTATAGTGAATTTAATCTTAAATTATCAGTGGAGGACTTAGGGGTATGACGTATAAGAGGATTGCGAAAAAATGAAGAGTACTTCCGGCCAAGACAAAAACGTGCCAAATAGCATGGTTGTAAGGCATCTGCCGCCAAAGATAAAACACAACTCCAGTGGTATACGCTACCCCTCCTAAAAGCAATAGTACTAAACCGCCCGTATCGACTAAGGATAGCATTGGTTTAATCGCTACCACGACAACCCAGCCCATGGCCACGTAAAACGCAACGGAAACAATAGCCCCTTTGCGAAGCATAGTTGTCTCAAATAAGATTCCTATAACAGCCAACGCCCAAATAACACCGAAAAGTGACCAACCCCAAGGCCCCCGTAAGTTCACCAGAGTGAAAGGTGTATACGTTCCGGCTATCAAAAGAAAAATGGTCGAGTGATCCAGGGCCCTGAGAACTTTCTTAGCTTTAGCAAGCTGAATGCTGTGATAAAGCGTGGAGGCTGTGTATAAAAAGACTAAAGTTGACCCATAAATGGTGCATGATACAATATGCCAAGCATTTCCATAGATACTTGCAAAGCCAATCAGTACACACATTCCGATAATTGAAAGAATGAAACCTGCACCATGTATTATGCTGTTGGCAAAATCTTCACGCAAGCTGTAACGTGGTATGCTATTATATGCATTCATACTTCGATTTAACAAATACAGCGCTCAATTTTTGGTTAATGGCTATTAAGCTCTCAACGCAGGAGGCATAACTTCTTCAAGTCTCATCCTTTGCCTTTCGAAGATCTCTCTGTCTTTTAGCTATCAAATTTGATTATTTCCCCAAAACGAAGAAACACCTTACTAAAGGGTTTTGGCAGAAGAAATTTATCCCAACTGTTGAAATGCCATGCTTTTTCTGCAGAAACAGAAAAAGGAATGATTACGGCATCGGCAGCATGTGCTAAACGGATTGCACCAGCCTTAACAATACCTGAAGGCCCTTTAGGTCCATCTACAATAAATGCTCAGGAGGTCACTTTGAAGGAAGACCAAAAAATTGAGGTATTCGCTTTATCTGAATTCAAAAAACGAAAACATATCAAACAGATACCAAGTCGACGTCGTCAAAAAACAGCTCCACCGAATTATCTTCGGATGAATTGTATAACGCCATGACTGATTCGGCGATTTTGGTGGCATATGGTTCGATGGGAAATATATTGTGGGTCCGAAGGATTCCAACCAAGGCGTTCATTCCTTTGGAGATGAAACTCACGATAATCTCACTTTCATAGGTTTCTTCGCAGAGAAATGAAAAACTTCCCTTTCTCAGCATTGAAGACGCCACTTTTTTCAGATTTTTGTCGATGACTGCATATTCCCTGATTTTGAGTTTATTTTTGGCACCATCGCGAGAAATCACATATTTTTGACGCATATCTTTTCTCCTTTTCATCCGGTTTCTATGCTAATAGATTCTCTCCTTCATTCTGGGACTGATTTGGATCTTCTTCTGATTTTATAGTGTTTTTATCCAGTTTGCGTTGTCTCTT
>JAQBBE010000327.1:0-3504 GCA_032126435.1 Desulfobacterales bacterium
TAAATATCAAATATGGTGCCGTTAAGCAAGATACTCTGTTAATAAAAAAATAAATTGACATTATTCTCTATAATAGATAATTCTTTTGGTTTTAAGTATTTAATTGCAATCTGAACGAAGAGATAACACAATGATCGAACTCAATTTCAAAAAAATGGGTGGATTGATACCTGCCGTTGTTCAAGATTATAAAACCGGCGAGGTATTAATGCTGGCGTTTATGAATCAAGCGGCGTGGGAAGCAACACTCGCCACCGGAAAGGCCACATATTACAGCCGTACCCGGCAAGAGCTTTGGATTAAAGGAAAAACGTCCGGTAATATGCAAATAATCAAAGAAATAAGGATTGATTGTGACGATGACACCGTGGTTTTGAAGGTTGATCAGGTCGGCGGTGCGGCCTGTCACACCGGCCATAAAAGCTGTTTTTATAAAAAAGTTGAGGATGGATCCATCCGGATTATCGGAAAACCGATATTTAACCCCGAGGAGGTATATAAATAAATGAAACGGCCTTTAAAACTGGGAATTCCAAAGGGAAGCCTGCAAAACGCGACCATAGACCTGTTCAGGCGTTCTGGATGGAAGATTAATATTAACGGAAGAAGTTATTTCCCTGAAATTAACGATGATACCATCGAGTGCGCTCTGTGCAGGGCGCAGGAAATGTCCCGGCATGTTGAAAACGGCGCCCTCGATGCCGGACTTACCGGAAAGGACTGGATCGCTGAAAACAGATCCGATGTCCATGTGATCACAGACCTTATCTATTCAAAGGTGAGTGCAAGACCTGCACGATGGGTACTGGCGGTGGCACACGATTCTCCCATTAAAAAACTCGAGGACCTCGAAGGTAAAAAAATATCCACCGAACTTGTGAAATTTACCAAAAACTATTTTTCTGAACGTAAGATTAATGTTAGCGTTGAATTTTCTTGGGGGGCCACAGAAGCAAAAGTCGTTTCCGGCCTTGCCGATGCCATCGTGGAAGTCACTGAGACTGAAAGTACCATCAAGGCTCATGGGCTGAAAATTATCCATGAATTGATGCTGACCAATACTCAGTTCATTGCCAATCATGAAGCCTGGAAGAATCCCGAGAAAAGAAAAAAGCTGGAACAGATCGCCCTTTTATTGAAGGGTGCTCTTGCAGCGGAGAAACTGGTCGGCCTTAAAATGAATACTCCGGATAAATACCTTAAAAAGATTGTTTCTTTGCTTCCAAGCCTGAATGCGCCCACAGTTGCCCCCCTTTACGACTCGAATTGGTTTTCTGTGGAAACGGTTGTGGGGTCCAGCATTGTAAGAGACCTCATTCCAGAACTTTTGAAGCATGGCGCCGAAGGCATTATAGAATATCCGTTGAATAAAGTCGTGTAAGGTAAAAAAAATGACATCAAATCGAACCAGAGAAATGACCCCTTTTATTGTCATGGACGTTCTAGAGAAAGCCCATGAAATGGAACGCCGAGGTGTTCATGTGGTCCACTTGGAAGTGGGCGAGCCCGATTTTGACACCCCCAGATGCATCAAGGAGGCCGCCTGCAAAGCTCTCGACAACGGCCATACTCATTATACCCACAGTCTGGGCATGATCGAACTCAGAGAAGCCATCAGCGAACATTATTCAAAGACGTATGGTGTATCGGTGGATCCTGACCAGATCGTGATATCGTCAGGTACGTCTCCGGCGATGTTTGTTATGTTCTCCACTCTCTTGGAAAAAGGAGACCAGGTCATTGTCTCTGATCCCCATTATGCCTGCTATCCCAATTTTATAAAGTTCGTCCAAGGCACTCCGGTGTTCATACCTGTATATGAGGAAGACGGCTTTCAATACCGACCCAAGGCCATTGAAACAAAGATAACTCCCAAAACAAAAGGAATATTTATCAACTCCCCGTCCAACCCCACCGGGAACCTGCTTTCCAAGGAGCGCATGGCGGCTATTGCCGAGCTGTCGTTAAAACCGGATTCACCGTATATTATCTCGGACGAAATCTATCACGGTCTGGTTTATGAGGGTAAAGAACACTCTATTTTGGAATTTACGAAAAGGGCATTTGTATTTAACGGTTTCTCAAAACTATATGCCATGACCGGTTTAAGACTCGGATACATGATCGCTCCGAAACATTTTATACGATCCATCCAAAAGATTATGCAAAACTTCTTCATTTCCGCTAATGCGATGGTTCAGGTCGCAGGAATCGCCGCCCTTAAGGAGGCCGGCGAAGATGTCTCACGCATGAAGCAAATTTACAATGAGCGAAGACAATACATGATCCGTCGCCTAAAAGATATGGGTCTCGGGATTACCGTGGAACCGACAGGGGCTTTTTATGTGTTTGCAAATGCAAAACACATCTCCGACGATTCGTATAAACTCGCCTTTGATATTCTCGAAAAAGCCCATGTCGGAGTGGCGCCAGGCATCGACTTTGGTAAAAACGGCGAGGGCTACCTTCGATTTTCATATGCCACTTCAATGGAAAACATTACCGAGGGATTGGACCGGCTGGAGAACTATCTAAAACACCATGATCATAAAATCGGCTGATTTTGTTAAAAGCGCTGTTAACCCCTCCCATTATCCCCCTGCGATCTTGCCGGAGATCGCTTTTTCGGGACGATCCAATGTGGGCAAATCTTCTCTGATCAACACCCTCGTAAACCGTAAACGTCTGGTAAAAACCAGCTCCACACCCGGGCGCACCCAACTCATTAATTTTTTTAATATAAACAATGCGTTCTCGTTTGTAGACCTCCCTGGATTCGGATACGCCAGAGTTCCGGAATCCATAAAAAGAACATGGGGACCCATGGTTGAAACATACTTGTCAACCAGAAAAACGTTAAAAGGCGTAGTGCTCATCATGGACATTCGCCGCGTTCCCGGAGCCCAAGAACTCGGATTTATTGAATGGCTTCGTTATTACACAATTCCCAGCATTCTCATACTGACAAAGGCTGATAAGCTCTCTAAGTCAAAACAGATGAACCAGCATATTGCCATCACAAAAATCCTGGGAGTCGATCGCAACGACCTGATCCTGTTCTCAGCCAAATCACGCATGGGAAAAGATGCGATCTGGGCTGCAATTGAACAGTTGATCGATGTATTAACCGTTTAAATAAGAAAAACGTCTCGGAAATTCTGCAATTGTTTGAAATTAAAGATCTTTTAATAGCTCTTGTTTTTTCCTCTTCCATGGAATAATGGAATAGTGGAACGTTGGGTTGAAGGAACAATATCATTCTAATTCCTTCTGTAATCCATTATTTCATCATTCCATTATTCCAATTAGGGCGAAGCCCCTAATTTATAGTATACATAGGGATTACATGTCAGATATTCAGGCAAAATTACAGGAATTTAAATCCGGATTCGTGGCCATTGTCGGTGCACCAAATGTGGGGAAATCGACGCTTTTAAATCAGGTTCTGGGCGAAAAGATTTCAATTACTTCTAAAAAACCACAAACCACACGGAACCGGATTCT
>JAQBBE010000328.1:0-4384 GCA_032126435.1 Desulfobacterales bacterium
TTGTTCGACATTCGATATTCAACGAGTGCTCATTCAACGATATTAAATTTCAAAGTACCCCTTTGGGCATCGGCGCAACCTTTTCGCCACCCAGAACATAACCGCCGTCAAGCCTTAGGACGCTCCCGGTCATAAAGGGCGCATCTTTAATAATAAAAAGAACGGCCTTCACCACATCCGCGATGGTGCCGGAACGCAAGAGCAGGGTATGGTCCATAATCGCAGCTTTCTGTGCATCGCTGAGCAAGCCCCAGCCCCTGGTTTTTTCCCCATGCCGGGTTTCAACAAAACCGAGCATGATTTCATTGACGCGCACCTCCGGCGCGCCCATGCGTGCCCAGGTTTCGGTCAACAGTGAAACGCCGCGGTTGGCCGATGCATAGCCTTCGTTGAATATGTAACTGGCAGGACCCGACCGGCCCACGATGGCAGCAATGGACGAAAGGTTTATGACCACGCCTTCCCCCGATTTTTTAAGATATGGGAGGGCGGATTCGAACGTCCATGTTTTTGCACGCAAGGTGGTTGCCAGTTCAAGGTCCCATTGTTCCCGGACATACGGACCATGAACCACCGGCCATCCGCCCCGTTCGATGTTGTTGATTAGAATGTCGATCCGGCCGAAACGATCCACGACTTTTTTGACAAGTTCTGGAATTTTCTCGCTCTCGAGCAAATCTGTTTTGATGAGCAGATGATCCTGGCCGGTTTTGGCAACATCTTGTTTTAATTCAACAAGGTTTTCTTCCCAGTCAAAATAGTTAAAAGCGACCTTGGCCCCTTCCTTTGCAAGGGCCAGCCCGATGCCTTTGCCGATTCCTTTTATCGCGCCGAGAACCAGAGCGACTTTATCTTTAATTTTCATGAGTTTCACCCTATTTTTTGAGGCAGAATGATAAATCCTGTCGTCCAGTTAATCCTGTCAAGTTTTTCCAAACAGGGTCTCTTTGACCCATTTGAAACCGAGTTTCAACAGCTCGACATCGTCATGTTTCAGGGTATCGAGAGTCTCCGGATCCAGATTCCAGCCACCCGGAAGATCTTTATCAAAGACATGGGATCTGAACGTGTCAAGATCATAACATGCCAAGTGAAACATGAGACTCGATTTTATATCCAGCGGACCGGACAAAAGCTGATTTTTGAGGCCGATGATCTCCATGAACATGTCGTTCATCTGATTGTAATCGGCAACCTCCTGATTTTCTATCCATTCCCGCACCGTCCAGTTTTGTCCCTGTTGACATCCCAAACAGTGCGCTTCTTTTAACAGCATGTACTGTTCGGTGACCGTGCCGGTTTCTCTGGACCGGGATGCAACCCGTATCAGCGGATACGTACGGCACGAGGACGGACGGTCTTCGTATACCCTGCATCCTGACGCAGCCACAAAGGGACACTTAAATTTGTGAGCGTAGTCTGTTTTAAATGTGATGATCGGAAGCCCGGTTTCAGGACCGGTGTGCCGGGTGGTATACCGCTCAAGAAAAGCACTCGATGTCAAGCCGAGTCGGTTTTTCAGGCGCATGATGTCGTAGGGGGTGAGAAACTGGTTCAGATCGCGACAACATTCATTGAAACAGGCGATCGTTTTGGTGCATGAAAACTTGAATGTGTCGTTGGACAAAAGGGGGGATATGTTGTTTTCCATGGTTCTATTCCTTGTTCCGGGTTCGTGTCCTGCAAACTGTTCGGGTTGATACGGTTACCGTCCGACTGGCAGCAAAATGCTGTATGGAATTCATAAGCTGAATGAAACACACAACCTGAATCCGATTAACCACAATATATGGTATATATTGAGATATGATGAACTATATATAGAATCTGACAAACGGATAATTCTAAGGTTTGAAAATTAATAGTTTAGTTTATCCAAAAGTGCTTGACAAGGATAATGTTAATTGTTATTTAAATTTTTTGACTTTTAGGTTCATTGCTATCCTGTTGATTTTATAGAAAATTATTTACCTTGTCAACCCGAACTTTTTATCACTTGGAAAGGTGATTTAGCAGATTAGAATAGGGCTTTTTATTATTAAGAAAAGACGGCCTTTTGGGTCAAGATTATGAAGGGAGGTGCAAATAGCTTAAAAATTGTACCAGAGACTATTTAGAACCGATTGAAATGCTGAATTATTTTTAAAACAAAATTAGGAGGTAACTAAATGCCAAGTTTCGTAATTACCGAAAAATGCGATGGCTGCAAAGGCGGGGACAAGACCGCGTGCATGTACATTTGCCCCAACGACCTGATGGTTCTGGAGCCCAATGAAATGAAGGCTTACAATCAGGAGCCTGATCAGTGCTGGGAATGTTTTTCATGCGTCAAGATCTGCCCCACGCAGGCAATCGAGGTCAGAGGTTATGCCGACTTTGTACCGCTGGGAAGCAGCATTATGCCGATGCTTGGAACCGAGGACGTAATGTGGACCTGTAAGTTCAGAAACGGAACCATAAAGCGCTTTAAGTTCCCCATCCGGACAACCCCGGAAGGCACTGCCAATGCTTACTTGGGTCTAGCAGGCAAGGACCTTGACAGTGAACTGCTCGCCACCGAAGAGGCGGAAGGCTTTGAGATGCCGAAGCCGCAGGCAACCGTCTAATTAGACCATAGTTTGTGAAATCGAGTAAAATGATCAATCACGATTACATTATATTAAGGAGGATGTAATATGGCATTACCAAATAAACCTTTGGGTGAAATAAAGGCTGTCAAAGATCCTGAAGTTGAAGAGCGTGAAGTTGACATCCTGATTGTGGGCGGCGGAATGGCTGCGTGCGGAACTGCTTTTGAAATAAAAAAATGGGCGCCTGACAAGAAAATCCTGCTGTGTGACAAAGCGGCTATGGAGCGTAGTGGTGCTGTTGCCCAGGGGCTTTCAGCCATCAACACCTACATCGGCGAGAATACGCCCGATGACTATGTCCGCATGGTCCGCAACGACCTGATGGGCATTGTCCGTGAAGACCTTATTTTTGATCTGGGCTGTCATGTTGATGATTCCGTCTTTCTGTTCGAAGAATGGGGCCTTCCCATGTGGAAAATATCAGATGACGGCAAGAAAATGGACGGCAAAAAAGGCCTGAAAATGGGGACCTTGAAGTCCGGTGCCAAACCGGTTCGTACCGGCAAATGGCAGATCATGATTAACGGTGAGTCCTACAAAAGAATCGTTGCCGAAGCTGCCAAACTGGCCCTTGGCGATGAAAATATCCTGGAGCGTTGCTTTATCGTTAAACTGCTTCTCGATGCCAATGAGGAAAACCGGATCGCCGGTGCGGTCGGCTTTTCCGTCCGTGAGAATAAAGTTTACATCATCAAATGCAATACCATGATGGTGGCCTGCGGCGGCGCGGTCAACATTTATCAGCCCCGCAGTGTGGGTGAAGGAAAAGGACGTGCCTGGTATCCTGTCTGGAATGCCGGCTCCACCTACACCATGTGCATGGAAGTGGGCGCTGAACTTACCATGATGGAAAACCGTTTCACCCCGTCGCGTTACAAAGACGGTTACGGCCCGGTCGGCGCTTGGTTCTTGCTCTTCAAGGCCAAAACCCTCAACGGTCTGGGTGAAGGCTACGTGGGCAGTGATGCCGCAAAAGCCGAACTTCAGAAATACGCGCCCTACGGCACGGCTGCCATTACGCCGACCTGTCTGAGAAACCACCTGATGCTCTTTGAGATGAAGGAAGGCCGGGGCCCCATCATGATGGATACGGTCACAGCCCTTAAAGAAATGGGTGCAAAGCTGGACAAGAAAGAAATGAAAGCCCTGGAATCAGAAGCCTGGGAAAACTTTCTGGATATGACCTGCGGACAGGCCAACCTGTGGTGCGGCACGAACACCGAGCCGGACAAGAAGACCTCAGAGATTATGCCCACTGAGCCGTATCTGCTGGGATCCCATTCCGGCTGCTGCGGACTGTGGACCTCCGGACCTGATTTTGACTGGGTGCCCGAGGCGTACAAGATCCGCTACAAAGAAAAGGTCTATAACCGTATGACCACCGTAAACGGTCTGTTTACCTCCGGTGACGGCGTAGGTGCTTCCGGGCACAAATTCTCCTCCGGTTCCCATGCCGAAGGACGGATGGCCGCCAAGTCCATGGCCCGGTTTGTACGTGACAATGCCGATTTCAAACCGACCCTGAGCCAGTCCAACCAAGAACTGGTGGATCTGATTTATAAGCCGGTGAGAACGTTCCTTGAGTTTAAAGATTATACCACCGCCATCAATATCAACCCCAATTATCTCAAGCCCGAAGGGATGATGTATCGCTTGATGAAGGCCACCCATGAGTACGGTGCCGGTACGGCCACCTACTACATGACCAGTTCCAAGAGTCTGGAAATCATCATGGACATGCTCCTGATGATGCG
>JAQBBE010000329.1:0-4382 GCA_032126435.1 Desulfobacterales bacterium
CGGGTCCATCGGCCCCGAAAAAGGACCGTTTCCCTGGAAACAGTATTTTTTCCGTATCCTTTATGGCCCCGATTGTTCTGATGTTTATTGTGGGCCTTATTATTATCGGGTTCAACTATTATTTATATGGCAGCCAGCAACGGGCCTTTGATCTGGAAGAAAGTTCTTTTGTGGGGACCAAAATGAAACGGTTCGGGCACAGCTTCAGATTTTTGTTTTCCATAATTCATCAGGTGCCGGTCCTTGCCGGTCTGTTTATTCTGGGGATCAGTTCCGCCGTCTTGTTTAAGTTCGATGCCATATTGAGGGTGTTGGGACGAATCGGCGAAAAGACGGCGTTTTACCTTTTTATTCTTCTTTGCGTGATGGTGGCCGGAATTTTGATTTTTCTGCTGCTCTGGCTTTTTTGGCAATTTAAACTCCATAAATATCAGATACAGCGGCAATGGGAATACAAACAAAAGGTAATAGAAACGTCGGGGCTGATTATTCTCGACAATAATGTCGTATTTAATCAAGACGGGAAAATTATCTCCCATGATGGAATAATCGAACAGATTGAAAATTGAAGAAATCTGTCTTACGGCTTGGACCTCAGCAATTCATGGTAAGCCCGGCTCAGCTTGATGAACCTGTCGTGGTCACCGCCTTTGTGTGGAGCAAAGCAAAACTGAATTCTTTCTCGGTCATTGATCTCCAATATAAATTCGCTGAACGCGTTGGGATACACCGCAGGTCAATTCATACGTTATCGTTCCTAATTTTTCTGCAACATCAAGGAGTTGAATGGAATCCTGAACCCCCTCACCCCATAAAATCACTTCGTCTCCGGGGTTTACCGGGTCCTTGCCCACATCGATCATGATGTGATCCATGGTAACCCGACCGACCATTGGGTACCGTTTTCCTTTGATGATAACTTCACCGTTGTCCGTCAAGTCGCGACGAATCCCATCTGCATAACCGATCGGCAGAACAGCGATTGTTGTGGGGGTTTTCGATATCCACCGTCTGCCGTAGCTCACCGGAAAATCGGCCGGGATTTTACGTATATGGGCCACAAATGTTTTCAAAGTCATCACTTGTCTGGGTTTTATCGATCGGGACGTCTCTGATGAGGGATAATGACCGTACAACAATATACCGGGTCGAACGGCGTTGAACGTGCTTTCCGGTATATCCAAAACCGCACCGCTGTTGGCCATGTGAATCATAGCCGGTTGTTGATTTTTTTCCTTCAAACAAGAAAGTATCTTTTGAAACCTGGACAATTGAAGGTTTGCGTATGTTTTGTCCTTTTCATCTGATGTGGAAAAATGTGAGTAGAGTCCTTCCCAAATACAGTGTTTTGACTGCAATAGGGCATTGAAGAAAGCGGGTTCCCGGTCCAGAAGAACGCCGATTCTTCCCATACCGGTCTCAACGTTCACATGGACGTTTGCCGGTTTTTCCTGGCCGGCTTTTTCAATCCAGCGGAGATCCGCTTCACCAAACAGGGTGATTCTGAAACCGGCCTTTATGGCCTCTGGAATTTCATTTGGAAAAAGCCTTCCAAAAATTAGTACCGGCTGAGATATTCCGCTTTCCCGTAATTCCATGGCCTCTTGAAACTGTGCCACCGCAAAAATTTTAAACCCGTCTTTCACAAGACGTTTTGTAACGGCAACAGCACCGTGCCCATAGGCATCCGCTTTTACCACCGGAATTATTTCGGACGGAAAAACCTTTTGTTGGATGGCACGGATATTGTAAATCAGATGGTCCAGATTGATCTCCGCGTAGGTCTTTGCATTCATTGATTGGCCTTTTGTATTTGAGGTTTTAACCACACCCGATGCTTTCCGCCCTGTTCGAGTTTTCACGCCGTATCGTCGTTTCGAAATCTAACCGTCTTTTTTTTAGCGGTTCAATCCTCCAGAGTCGGATAAATTTCCTGCAAAAGAAGGCCTAAAAAGAGAACAGACGACACCGAATCAGGTTAAACTCAATTTTAAAAACAGACCCGCTGGGTCTTCGGATTCATAGGTAAGTTTATGGTTTCAGCAGCATATTGTCGATGAGGCGGGCTTTTCCCACTTTGACTGCAAGGGCCATCCGTACCGGCCTGTCGATGGTTTTGACATCAACCAGGGTTTCCGGATCGCAGACGGCGATGTAATCGATTTCGGTATCCGGATGAGATCGTATCAGATCTGTTGCCGAGTCGATAATTTCTGCTGCATCTTGAACTCCGCTCTCAAGGAGCGCCTGTGCGTTGATCAAAGATTGGTACAGGGACAGAGCACTCACCCGCTGTTCCGGTGTCAGGTAGGTATTTCGGGAACTCATGGCGAGCCCGTCGGGCTCCCGAACCGTGGGAGCTCCGATGACGGCTATATCCAAATTAAGATCACGCACCATTTGGCGTACGATCACAAGCTGCTGATAGTCCTTCTGTCCAAAAACAGCCACATGGGGTTTGACAATATTAAACAGTTTGGTAACGACGGTTGCAACGCCCTGAAAGAACACCGGCCTCGAATTTCCACAAAGGTGATTCGGCAGTTTCTTCAGTTCGACATAGGTCTGAAATCTGTCTCCGTATATCTCATGGACATCCGGGACAAATACCGCATCTACGCCTTCTTTTCGAACCAGGTCAAGATCTCTTTCAAGGTCCCTGGGATAGGCATCTAAGTCTTCACCGGGACCGAACTGGGTCGGATTTACAAAAATACTCACCACCAGATCATCTCCATGGGTCTTCCCCTCCCGCATAAGGGACAGATGGCCTTCATGGAGAAATCCCATGGTTGGGACAAAAACGATTGTCTTTCCCTGACGGCGCATACGATCGGAGCGCGCCTGAATCTCCGTTACGGTGGATATGATTTCGATGACATTCACCTCAAAATTTTTTGAAAACCATAGAACAACGGAAATGCAATGTCAACCTGCGCAAAATAGGGTCCAATGGATCATTTGAATCGTCTGAATAGGATATTTTTTCAGCCGGCTAAATTCATGGGAAAAATCATCTTAATTCACGAATAAGACAGATACATCCTTTGCCAGGTTGAAAACTTTCTGAGAAATACTACCCAGAAGGAAATCTTTGATTCCTGACACACCCCTTTTCCCCATAACGATAACGTGATATCCGTCTTGCGCTTCTTGTATAATATCTCTGGCGATCCCCTTATTTTTGAACTCTGCTTTTGTGGTGATATTGTTTTCGTCGAATCCGGCGTCCAAAAGCATCGCTTTGGCTTTTTTCAATGCTTGCCCAACCAACTCCTTTTTTTTATCTTCAAGCAGACAAAAAGCGCTTTGTTGAGATGTAAAATAGGGCGTTAACCCAGGGCTGTTCATTTCGCACAAGGTGGCCGTGTCTTGTATGACGTTAAACAAGGTAATCTTATTGTCCGTAGAAAAAGAGTTTGATACAAATTCAACTGCGCGCAACGCATTTTCAGAATCGTCGATGGCCACTAATATTTTTTTGCTCATCTTCCAGGGTCTCCTTTTCATGGGTTTTCGGTTTATGTTTCGTCTGTTGATTCCTTATTCCACTAAATTTTTACCCCAATTTTTTTGTAAACGCTTCGTATGGTGATGTTTTTATCTGAGTTTAGGTTATCTATGCCAGCCCACATTGATAACTGCAAGGGAATTTTAATTGGGGATAATTTTCTATATGAAAATAGGGAAAATTTCAGAGACGGGGAGGGTCAGAAAGTGGTGGTCTGGGCAGTTTAACGTCTTGCCCGGGACTGAAAACTGCAGCCGTCGCTACAGTGAGCCACTCTGGGTATGGTAAACCGTTTCATATGTTTCACCTCCTTTTATTTTATCAACGTGTTGCCTGATTTCATATTGAAACATTCTTCGACTTCCCGTTAATGGCCGGTGAAATCGAGTAATACGGATTTGTGCTTGCCTTGGAAACGAGTTCATCCATAACGGGTTTTTGATCACATTTATACTGACAATCCACACAATTCCAATAGTTCCAGTATTTTTCACTGGCATGGTCGAGACAGTTTCGATAATGCGGACAAAAGACATTTCTGTAGCCTTTGGCGTGGACAGGACTTCTCTCTTTTTTCATGGCTTAACTCCATGTTTTAATACAGTTAATGTAAAGACCTACAAACCATATGACATAATATATAATACCACAATGTGGTCATGTCAAGCAAATTCAACTAACATCCGGCAGCGCTTCGCAAAGAAGTTGCTTTAATCGCTCACTTAAAAATATGATGGACTCGATGTCGAGATGTTGGGTAATTTGCCGGTTGGAATTCTGCTTATAATTCTTCCATATCGAACTCTTTGAAATCAAACCAATATCCAGTTTTCGTGATATAGTCCAGTTCGGCCTGAACCGCAGCGATGTG